>MGBT01000120.1:0-31771 GCA_001788395.1 Candidatus Rokubacteria bacterium GWA2_70_23 | reverse complement strand
ACTCGGCGCCCGCAGCGAGCCGCGCCCGCTCTGGCAGGGCGCCTTCGTCCAGCCGCGCAACACCAAGGTCTTCTCCAACTTCGCCGAGACGCGGGTGTACCGCTACCAGGGCCGCGACGTGGACACCCAGGTGCATCTGGGCTACGACCTGGCCTCCGTGAAGCAGAGCCTCGTGCCCGCGGCCAACTCGGGCCGGGTGGTGTTCGCCGGGCCGCTCACCATCTACGGGAACACCGTGGTGGTGGACCACGGGCTCGGGCTCCAGACGCTCTACGCCCATCTCTCCGCGATGAGCGTCAAGGAGGGCGACCCCATCGAGAAGGGCCAGGAGCTCGGGCGCTCGGGCGCCACGGGGCTCGCCCTCGGCGATCACCTGCACTACGAGGTGCTGATCCACGGGATCTCGGTCACGCCGCTCGAGTGGTGGGACGGCAAGTGGATCCGTGATCACATCGGCAAGCCGCTCCGCGAGGCCAACGTGGCGCTCCTCGAGACCGAGCAACCCGCCACGGCCACCCAGGAGCCTGCTGCCACCCCCGTCAGGAAGCGCCGGCCGGCCGGGGCAGGCGGCCCTCCCCGCGGAACACGCTGAGTCGCCACCCGCGGCAACATCTTCTACGGAGCCATGAGGGTGAGGTCTCCGGCTCCGGCCTCGCGCAGAAGCCACGGTTCCGCGGGGCGAGCCCTCTGCCCCACCCGGCGCCGCGTGTCAACGACCTGCTGAGCCGGGACACGAACGGTTGCGGCGCAGGAGGGACGGCCGGAGCAGGGCGCCGGGCGGGACGAAGTCGCCGAGAACTCCCATGAGCGTCCCGAGCAGCGCGGGGCGGCGGACGAGGACGTGGGCGGTGAGCGTGGCGAGCCGGCGGCGCGCGATCACCCACTGCAGCACGCGGGTGACCCGCTCCTTCGCGGCGAACGCGCGGCGCCGCGCCCGCCAGTAGGGCGCGAGGGCTTCGGCGGACACCTGCCCGCCGCGCAGTGCTGCGTGGGCCGTCTCGGCCAGCAGCTCCGCCGAGCGGAGCGCGGTGTAGAGCCCCTCCCCCGTGAAGGGATCGAAAACACCCGCCGCGTCGCCCACCAGCGCGACGCCGGCATGGCGGGGCTCGTCCACCCGGTAGGCGAGCGGCCCGAGCACGCGCAGCCGGCCCACGGGGCGCATGCCCTCGAGGCGCGGGCTCAGGTGGCGCAGCTGCTTGAGCCGCGCATGGAAGAACATCTCCATGCGGCCGCGGAAGGCCACGGCATGCCGGAGCGGCACGACGAGACCCAGGTTGACGCGGTCGGGCGCGACCGGATTCAGGATGGCGTAGTCGGGGGGATCCACGTAGATCTCGCCGCGGCCGTCGAAGCCCGCGAGCCCCCCCACGTGCTGGACGAGCGCCATGCGCCGGAGGCGGTGCGGGCGGAGCAAGCCGAGCGCCCGCGCCACGATGGAGCCGCGCCCGTCGGCGCCGACCAGGAGCCGGCTCCTCACCTCGTAGGAACGGCCCTCCGGGTCCTCGGCCCGCAACCCCACCACGCGGTCTCCCTCCACGAGAAGCCCCGTCACCCGCTGGCGCTCGGCCACCGTCACCGGGAGGCTCCGCGCTCGCTCGAGGAGCAGCGCATCCAGGATCTCGCGCGGAACGGCCAGGGCGTGGTCGCGATACGCGCGCCAGGGCCCGGCCGTCGGGTAGGCGCCGTCGAGCCGGGTGCCGTCGGGCGCGATGATCCTGATGCCCGAGAGCGGCTGGGCGCCGGCCGCGTCCACGTCCTTGAGCACCCCGAGCCGGTCCAGGATGCGGGAGGCCTCGGGGGAGAGGTACTCGCCGCAGATCTTCGGGCGCGGGAAGGCCGCCTTGTCGAGCAGCATCACGGTGAAGCCGCGTTCGGCCAGCAGGATGGCAGTGGCGCTCCCGGCCGGGCCGGCGCCAACGATGACGACGTCGGGGTTCATGCCGTCTTCGCCTTGACGAACACCACCTGGCTGTTGGCGAAGAAGCCGGCCCGCTGCGCATCGGCGTAGCCGGCGATCCGCACGAGCGTCTCCTGATCGAAGCGGTGCGGGGGAACGGCCGTCGCCGACGCGACGATCTTCGGCGGGCTCATGCACGTCAGGGTACGCTCGGCCCCTTGCCATGTCCAGGAGACGGGTGCTAAATGAGGCCAAAGGAGAAACCCATGCCGCTCTTCTCGTTCGAGGGCAAGTCTCCGCGGATCCATCCGACCGCCTTCATCGCGCCGACGGCGTCCATCATCGGGGACGTGACCGTCGAGGAGAACGCGTCGGTCTGGTACAACGCCGTGGTCCGCGCCGACTTCAACGCCATCGTCATCCGCCGCGGAGCCAACGTGCAGGACTGCGCGGTGATTCACGTGACGCCGGTGGCCGGCGTCGAGATCGGCCCCGGGGCCACCGTGGGACACCTGTGCACGATCCACGCGGCGACCATCGGCGAGGAGGCGCTCATCGGCAATAGCGCGACGGTGCTCGACGGCGCGCGCATCGGCGTGCGCGCCATGGTGGGCGCGGGCTCCCTGGTGACGCCGGGCACGGAGATCCCCGACGGGATGCTCGCGCTCGGGGCGCCGTGCAAGGTCAAGGGGCCGCTCGCCGGCACTCCTGCCGAGCGCTGGGTGCAGATCAACCCGTCCGGCTACCAGGCCCTCGCCCAGCGCCATCGCGCCGGCGTCACGCCTGTCTGAGCCCCGTGGCCGCCGGCCACATCCTGCTCACCGGCGTCGTCCACATGCCCTTCCTGCCCGCCAGGGTCGCCGCGCACGCCCTCGACCAGCCCAGCCTGGATCTGGGTCTGCTGGTGCGGACCACCGCGATCGCCCTCCGGGTGATCGCGACCCTCTGACCCGCGCCGCGGCAGCGGCGGGCCACGCGGGATGCGGCCCATGACCTTTCCGCGCGGCCTCCGGGCGCTGAACCACCGTGACTTCCGCCGCTTCTTCCTGGCCCAGCTGGTGGCGCAGAGCGGGACCTGGATGCAGACGGTGGCGCAGTCGTGGCTCGTGCTCCAGCTCACCGACTCCCCGCTCAAGCTCGGCCTCATCGGGACGCTCCAGTTCGCGCCCATGCTGCTCTTCTCCATCGCGACCGGCGCCCTCGCCGACCGCGTCCCCAAGCGCCGCCTCCTCGTCGGCACCCAGGCCGCGCTCGCCTGCCAGGCGCTGGCGCTCGCGCTCCTCGTCGCCTCCGGGCATGTCCAGTACTGGCACGTGGCGGTGCTGGGCTTCTTCACGGGGCTCGCCAACGTCATGGATCAGCCGGCGCGGCAGTCCTTCGTGGCCGAGCTGGTCGGGAAGAACGACACCTCGCTGCAGCTCGAGGCGCCGGACGCCCTGCGCGGCCGGGTGATGAGCCTCTACACCCTCGTCTGGGGCGGCGTGTTTCCCTTCGGGGCGTTCCTGGTGGGCGCGATGTCGGAGGGCTGGGGCGTGAGCATGGCGCTCCTCGTGAACGGCACGGCCGGCCTCGCGGGCCTGGCCGCGATCCTCGCCTGGTGGCGCCGCCGCGCCCCGGCCCGCGCCGAGGGGCCAGGCGCTACCGCCCGGTGAAGCGGGGCGGGCGCTTCTCCTTGAAGGCCTGCACGCCTTCCTTGTGGTCGGCGGTCTCGCGCACCACGGCCATGTGGGACGACACCAGGTCGAGATGGGTGCGCAGGTCGAGGCGGAGGGACTGGTAGACGAGGCGCTTGATCATGCGGATCGGCACCTGCGGGCCCTCGGCGAGGCGCCGCGCCAGGTGGTAGGTCTCCTCGGCGAGGAGATCGGGGGGCACCACGCGGTTCACGATGCCGAGCCGCTCGGCCTCGGCCGCCTCGATGAAGTCCGCGGTCCACAGCAGCTCGAGCGCCTTGGCGCTGCCCACGAGCCGCGGCAGGAAGTAGGTGTCCCCATCGCCGGGGACGAGCCCCACCTTGACGTACCCGGTGGAGAATCGGGCGGCCTCGGAGGCGATGCGCACGTCGCACATGAGCGCCATCCCCATGCCGGCGCCCACGGCGACCCCGTTCACCATGGCGATGACGGGCTTGTCCATGGCCTCGAGCGTCTTCGGGATCCGGTGGATGTGTTCCCACAGCATGTTCTTGTGATCCAGCGCCGTGGGCTCGCCGTCGGCCATGCGTGCCACGTCGCCGCCGGCGCAGAAGGCCTTCCCCGCTCCCGTCACCACCACCACGCTGACCTCGGGGTCTTGCTGCGCCTCGGCGAGCGCCCCCGCCCAGCGCTGGATCATGGGGCCCGTGAAGGCGTTCATCTTGTCGGGGCGGTTCAGCGTGAGCGTGGCGATCCGGTCCTTCACCTCGTAGAGCAGCTCGTCCGTCTGGGCCGACATGGCTGTCCTCCTCGCTCCGCTCGGTCCCATTTCCATATCCGCTCGCCTCGGCGCGCTTCGCGCTCCCCGATCCATCTCGCTCGGCTCGCCTGCGGCTGCGCCTCGCACTGCGGGCTGCGGCTCGCCCCTCGCTCCGCTCGGACCCATTTCCATATCCGCTCGCCTCGCCTTCGGCTGCGGCTCGCCAATCAACGGCCGCTAGTCTTTGGGCAGGCCGAGGACGCGCTCGCCGAGGATATTGCGCAGGATCTCCGAGGTGCCCGCGCGGATCCCGCTGCCGCGGGCCACGAGCGCGTAGAACGCCCACTGCCCCTCGTCGGGGGCCCAGGGGCTCGGCGGCTCCACCTGGGAGTACGGGCCGATCACCTGCGTCGCCACCTCGGCCAGATCCTGGTCCACCTGGCTCCAGAAGAGCTTGGAGGTGGAGCCCTCGGGCCCGGGCACGACGCCCTTCAGAATTCTCGTGAGACTCCGGTAGCCGTTGAGCTGCAGGCACCGCTCGGCGATGCACAGGCTCGCGATCTTCTGGCGCATCACCGGGTCCTGGGCTGCCGTGCCCCCGTTCTTCCGCGTCCGCTTCGCGAGGGCCACCAGCCGCTCCAGCGCCGTGCGCAGGCTGATGTGGCGGATCATGGTCAGCACGTCGCGCTCGTAGGCAAGCGTGGTCAGCGCCACGCCCCACCCCGCGTTGACCTTGCCCACCACGTTGGAGGCGGGCACGCGGACGTTCTCGAGGAAGACCTCGTTGAACTCCGCCTCGCCGGTGAGCTGGCGGAGCGGCCGGATGCTGATCCCGGGGCTCTTCATGTCGATCAGGAGGAAGGTGATGCCCCTGTGCCTGGGCGCCACCGGATCGGTGCGGACGAGGAAGAAGCCCCACTCCGACACATGCGCCATGCTCGTCCACACCTTCTGGCCGGTGACGATGTACTGGTCGCCATCGAGCACGGCGCGCGTCTTGAGGTTGGCGAGATCGCTCCCCGCCTCTGGCTCGGAGAAGCCTTGGCACCAGATCTCCTCGGCGGTGAGGATCTTGTCGAGGTGGCGCGCCCGCTGCGCCGGCGTGCCATGGGTCATCAGCGTCGGGCCCAGCATGGAGAGTCCGCCGCGGTTGATCGGCTGCGGGCTCGCGGCCCGCGCCATCTCCTCGTAGAGGATCACCTGCTCCATGATCGAGGCGCCGCGCCCGCCGTACTCGACCGGCCAGTCGATGCCCACGTAGCCCGCCGTGTAGAGCATGCGCTGCCACTCGCGGAGCCGGTCCACGTGCTCGCGGTCCGCGCGCGAGGAGGCGAAGCCGCGGCCCTTGAGGTCGGCCGGGATGTTGGCCTGAAGCCACGCGCGCACCTCGCGGCGGAAGGCCTGCTGCTCGGGAGTGAAGTCGAAGTCCATGGCGAGTCCTCGCCCTGGCTAATGCATCACGGAGCCGCCGTCGACGTTCAGCGACTGGCCGGTGATGTTGCGCGCCTCCTCGGAGGCGAGGAACACCGCCGCCCAGCCGATGTCCTCCGGCGTCTGCTCGCGCTTCATGGGGATGAGGTCGCCCACGCGCTTGTCGAAGACCTGCCGCGGCGTCAGGCCCTTGAAGGCGGGATTGGTGTCGGCGATGTACGTGGCGAGCCCCTCCCAGAAGGCCGTCCACAGCACGCCGGGACAGATGGCGTTCACCGTGACCCCGTGGGGCGCGAGCTCCTTGGCGATCACCCGCGTGAAGGTGATGACGCCGCCCTTGGCCACCGAGTAGGGCGGCATGGTCAGCGCGGCCAAGGGGCCCGCGATGGAGGCGATGTTGATGATGCGTCCCGCCTTGCGCTCGATGAAGTAGGGGGCGATGGCCTTGCAGGTGAGGAAGACGGACTTGAGGTTGACCGCGTAGGTCTTGTCCCAGTCCTCCTCGCTGTTGTTGGTGAACGGCAGCCCCGGCGCGGAGGCCATGCCGGCGTTGTTCACCAGCACGTCGATCTTCCCCATCTCCTTCCGGATCCGGTCGAGCGCCGCCTGGACCTCCGCGGTCTTCGTCACGTCACACCGCATGAAGATGGCGCGGCGCCCGAGCGCCTGCACCTTCTTGGCCACGGCCGCCGCGTTCCCCTCCTGGATGTCGGGGATGGCGATGTCGGCCCCCTCCTTCGCCATGCACATGACGATGCCCTCGCCGATCCCCGCTCCGCCGCCCGTCACCACGGCCACCTTGCCCTCGAGCCTCATGGATCACGGCCTCCTTGCTGGAATGGAGTGTCGCTCTCGCCTGCCCCGGAGCGCCCCGATGATATCACCGCTGCGGGCGCGGGCGCAGGGCGCGCCCATCTCAGCCGGCGCGGTATCGGGCCAGGACGGAACGGCCCACTCCCACGCCGAGACCCGGCCGCGTGGGAACCTCGATGAGATCGCCGGCCCGCGCGACCGGCTCGCTGGACAGCCGCTCGCGGAAGGGGTTCTCCGTGCGATCGAGCTCGAACCACAGCTCGCCCGGCACCAGCGCCGCGGGGTTGGGCGGCAGCGCTGCCGCCCACTCCCGGCTCGCGTGAAGCCCCACCGCGCTCCCCCACACATGCGGGTAGACGGTCACGCCCCAGGCGCTCGCCAGCGCGGCGATGCGCGGCGCCTCGGTGAAGCCGCCGCAGGCGCAGATGTCGGGCTGGAGGATGTCCACGCAGCGCCGCGTGATGAGATCGCGGAAGCCGAAGCGCGTGCACTCCGCCTCCCCGCCCGCGATGGGAATTCGCAGCGCCGCGCGCACCTCGCGGTAGCCGTCCAAACTCTCCGGCACCACGGGCTCCTCGAACCAGGCGATGTCGCAGGGCTCGATGAGCCGCCCGAGGCGGATGGCCGTCATGGCATCGTAGGCGTGATTGGCGTCCACCATGGCGATTTCTCTGCTGCCAGAGATGATGAGACATATGGAGCGGGACCGCAAGGCAGACCACCGAACCGTCCCTGAGGCGCTCGCCTCGCCGGCCGAAGTGCGGGCCATCCAAAGCGGCCGAGCGGCCCATGCCCGCGGCCGGAGGCAGCGGTGGGAGGGCCGCCAGCGCCGGGGCGACATGGAGATGGAACCGGGCTGGACCCTTATGCCCGCCGGTCAAGTATAACCGCCGGCCGGCGCTCCCAGTTCCCGAGAAGAAGCCGGGGCGCCGGCGGGCCTCGATCCTCGTGAAGATGAGGCAGGGGGGGGTAAATAGACGCCCCGGTCGGCGCGTCCAACGGGGCAGAGAAAGGAGGTGAGCCCATGCGCCGATTCACTGGTCTGTTGCTGGCAGTCCTCCTCGCCGTCCCTCTGAGCATCGGGGTGGCGATCCCGGCCGCGTATGCCGGAAGCACCGGCACCAACGTGGCCCTCGGGCTTGCATCGTTCGCCGTCTTCAACCAGCTGGTGGGGCCACTGTTCCATCCGCGCCACGCCTACGCCGGCTACCGGGAGCGCGCGGTGATCTACGAGCGCCCCGTGTATGTCGAGCGCCCGGTCTACAGCACGTATCCGTCTCAGGTGGTGGTGGTGCAGCCAGCACCGCCGCCGGCCTATCCAACCGTGGTCCAGTACCCCCATGGCCGGTACGAGCTGCGTGGCGACGGCGTCCGCTTCGCCTATCAGTGGGTGTGGATCCCGAGCGCGCCGCCCCCGCCGCCAGCGGCCCCGCCGCCGCCGCCGGCACCGTAGCCGCCCATCGCGAGTCCCGGCAGGCCTTCGAGGCCGACGTCACCCTTGAGGGCCTGCCTCAGGGGCTCAGCCCCGCGTCGATCAGGACTTCTCGCCCTGCTCCCTCCGCCAGCGCTCCATCTCCGGCTTCACGATCTTCTCCTTGCACTCGGGGCAGATGCCGTGGCTGAACGTCGCCTCCGAGCGCTCGCCGATATAGGCCTCGACGGTCTGCCAGTAGTTGCTGTCGTCGCGGATCTTCTTGCAGTAGGCACAGATGGGGAGCATGCCCTGGAGCTGCTTGACCTGGGCCAGCGCCAGCTCGGCCGAGCGCCGCGCCTGCCCCTGCGCTTCGTAGAGCGAGGCGTTCTGGATGGCCACGGCCGCCTGGGACACGAAGGCCCCGAGGAGACTCTCATCCTCGGCATCGAGACCGAATGGCTTGCGGCTGTTCAGCGCCAGCACGGCCAGGAGCCCCCCCTCTTGGAGGACGGGCACGCCGTAGAAGCTCTTGAGCCCGTGGGCCCGCCACCAGTCCAGGGCCACGAACCGCCCGTCAGCAAATGCATCGGGAATGTTCAGCGGCCGCCTGTGAGTGGCCACCCAGCCAAGCACGCCCTGATCGAAACCCAGGCTCCGAATCGGAAAATCGGCCTCCAGTGCCGGGTCGGAGAAGCCGACGAGATCGAGGCGCCCCGCCACCTCGTCGGCGAGCCAGATGGAGGCCACGGGGACATCCATGAGCTGCGCCGCGGCGCGGGCGATCTCGGCCAGCACGCGGTCGCGCTCCAGCGACGAGGAGAGGACCCGGTTGAGCCGGGTGAGGGTCTGCACTCGATCGAGCCGCCGGCCAAGCGCCTCGTGAAGGCGCGCCTTCTCGATGATCGCCGTCGCGTGTCGGCCGAGGGCGAGCGCCAGCCGCAGATCGTCGGGGGTCGGTTCCCGGCGCTGCTCCCACCACACCGCGAAGATGCCTCCGAGCAGATCCTCCCTGCTCCCCATGGGGACGAACACCGAGGAGCGGTGAGGGAATCGCTTCCAGCTCTCGCGGTCGACCCGGGGATCGGTCTCGGCATCGCTGGTCCACACCGGCTGCCCGGTGTCCCGCGCCTCCTCGATGGCGCGATGCCCCTTGAGGGGGAAGGGGAATTGCATGAACACGGCCAGGAGATCCCTGGGGATATGGTAGCCGGCGATGGGCCGCAGAACGAATTCTTGCCGATCGACCAGGTACACGCCCACCATGTCGGCTCCGAGCGCGCGCGCCGTCTCCCTCGCCACGCGGCGAACCGTCTCCGCGAGATCCGCCGTCTCGGCGAGCGCCTGGCTCACGTTCAGCAGGGTCTCGGACTCGCGAAGCCGCTGCTGGACCTCCTCGTGGAGGCGGGCGTTCTCGATGGCGATGGCCGCGTGGGTGGCCAGCGACTGCAGCAGGCTCAGGTCCTCCTCGCCGAAGTCCCGAGGCGTCCGGGTCGCGATGCCGAGAGCGCCGAGGATCTGGCTGCCCACCATGAGCGGCACCCCCGCGAAGGACACGGTGCCCTCGGCCCGGAGCCACGCGAGGTTCAGCGACCGCGAGTCGTCGCGCAGGTCCCGGACGACGAGCGGGGATCGAGTGGCGACGATGCGGCCCACGAGCCCCTCGCCGACCTGGAGCCGCGTGATCCCGATGACATCGGTGATCGCCCCGGCATGAGCGCGGAGCGAGAGCCCATCGCCGCCCTCCTCCACGAGCCAGAGCCGGGAGACGCTCGAGCCGAAGAGCTCCACGGCCGCCCGCACGATGCGGTCCAGCACCTCCTCCAGGCTCAAGGTCGCCGTCAGGCTCTGCGTGAGCGTCGCCAGCGTCGCCAGGCGCTTCCCGCGGTTGGCGGCCGCCGCGTGCACCCGGGCATTCGCCAAGGCCGCCGCCGCCTGGCCGGCAAACGGCTCGAGAAGCCGGATCTCCTCGGCGGTGAACTCGTGCGGCGTCCGTGTGAAGAGGTTCAGCGTGCCGTACAGCGTCCCGCCATGCAGCAGCGGGAAGATGATCGCGGACGCCAGGCCCTCGGCGGCCGCCCAGTCCCGATGACGCCACCGGTCGTCGGCGGCGAGATCGGCGCTGGTCAGCGACCTGCGCGTGGCAGCCACGATCCCCGCCACGCCCTCGCCCACGCGGAGGCGAGGCTCCTCGGCACCGCCCGGCCGGCTCTGCATCCCTCGCTCGTGGGCGAGACGGAGCTGGTCCGTGCCCGGATCGAGCACCCAGATGTGGCAGGCGCAGCCTGGCAAGAGACGTTCGCTGGCCTCGAGGACAGCCCGCGCCACCGCTGCTGGGTCCAGCGTGCCCGCGACCGCGCGGTTCACCTCGACCAGCGCCGCCAGCGCCCGCTGCTGCGCCATGAGCGCCCTCGTGCGGGCGACGACCTCCTCCTCGAGGTGGTCGTAGAGCCGGGTGTACCGCCCCACCAGCATGTAGGTGAGGCCCATGCCGACGGCGACGAAGGCGAAGTCGAAGACGCGAATGCTCTGGATCACGCGGGCCGCGTGCAGCACGTCGTTGAGCGCGGAAAGCCCATAGACGATGAAGGCGACCTGGATGGCCCGCCGCTCGCCCGGGTCCATCTGCCCGCGACCGAGCGTCCGCCAGGCGTACACGAACACCAGCAGGACGAGCGGGGCCAGCACCGGCATGAAGGGGCCGGGCACGGGCGCCAGGTACCCATAACCGAGGAGATCGGTGCGGTCGTAGGCCCGGCCGGTGACGAAGGCCTCGGTGAGCCAGAGAACCAGCAGGAGGCCCGCACAGCCAGCGGCGACCGTCCCCATGAAGCGGCGCGACGGTCGGACGCCCGCGAGGGCATGGCTGAGGCCGATCATGACGAAGATCAGCCCGATGGCGCTGGTCCAGACCAACCGCCCGCCCAGGACGGCGGGCTCCGGCCGGTTGTAGGCCACCTGGATGTAGTGACTCACGATGTAGAGGAGGCTGTTGGTGCTCCACGCGGCCGCCCACAGGTACACAGGCTCGCTGCGCCGCCCGAGCCAGATCCAGAGGTGGTGGAGGGCGAGATACCCGGCAACCCCCATCAGGACAGGGAGGAAGTGGACGGCAGGCGGTGGCGGTCCCGTCATCCCTCCCTCCGGACCTGCCCGAGCACGCGGTGAACGACCCGGCGCAGCCTCTCCACCACCAGGAGGGCGCCGGCCGGCCGAGACTCGACGATCACAGAAGGGAGCGTCGCGGGCATGATCGCGTCTGGCAGGAGCGGGCGGAAGGCGCCTGCAGGGCCCGAGACGATGGACGAGGGAACGATGGCATCGGAAGCCTCGCTCACAGTATAGCCCGCGCTCCTTCGCCTCGTCGCCCGCGCCGAGAAGGGGCCTGCAGCGCCCGCTCCACCACCCGCCGGGGAGCGAGCGACTCTCGCTGACGATCGCACAGAGCACGGTCATCTCGGCAACAACAGGCGCGCGGGATTCGGGGCTCGCCCCACGATCGGCCCCGCGCCGATCAGGACTTCTCGCCCTGCTCCCTCCGCCAGCGCTCCAGCTCCGGCGTCACGATCTTCTCCTTGCAGTCTGGCCAAATGCCGTGGCGGAAGGTGGCCTGCGAGCGTTCGCCGATAGATGTAGGCATGTACTTGCGCGTCACCCGCCGCCGCAATCAGGACGGGTCGGTCGCCGGGTACTACCAGCTCGCGGAGACCCGCTGGGACCCCGCCAAGCGCCACCCCACGGCCCACATCGTTCACAGCTTCGGCCGCTCTGACGCCGAGCAGCGCGAGGCTCTACTTCGCCCTGGATTTCCTCGACACGCACAGCGCCGCCCTCGAACGCGAGGTCTTCTTCCGCACCGCCGACCTGTTCAACGCCGATGTCGACCTCATCTTCTGGGATACGACGAGCGAGGTCAAAGAGGTGGTGGTCGGCACGGGGGAGCGGCGGCGACGCTACATCGTCTGCCGCAACCAGCAGGAGGCCGAGCGGCAGCGCCATCATCGCGAGGAGATCCTGACGGCCCTGAAGGCGAAGTTGGCGCGGTTGGATCCCGACGCCGCCGAGCATTCCAAGCGCGCCTGCGAACTGGTGGCGGCGGCGCGCTACGGCCGCCCCCTCACCCGCGGCCCGGGGGGCCGGCTCGCGCTCAATGCCGAGGCGGTGCGCGCCGCCGCGCGCCTGGATGGCAAGAAGGGTTACCGCGTGCCCATCTGCAGAACCCGCTGGACCACCCGGATCACCTCCTCCACCCTGAAAGGCTTGGTCAAGACGGGGGCTCCCGTCCGGCCCAGGAACTCTGCCGTGCCCGGCGCGAGCGTGTCCCCCGTCAGGAAGATCACCCGACGGACAAGGTCGGGATGGCGGCGCTCCAGCTCCCGGTAGAGCCCCGGCCCGTCGAGCTCGGGCATCTTGATGTCGGACAGGATCGCGCCGTACGCCCGTTTCCCGAGCTTGTCGAGGGCCAGGGCCCCGTTGGCGGCCGTCTCCACCTCCTGGCCCCCGGCGGCGAGGATGTCCGCCAACAGGGCCGCGATCTCGGGCTCATCGTCCACCACCAGGATTGCCTCGCCTCGCACGGGTGCCGCCGCCTCCGGTGCCCCGGCCTCCTTCTCCGCTACCGGGGCAGCGTGGTGTCCCAGCCTCGTGCCCGAAACCCGACACCATGCTGGAAGCGCATGGCCTCCGAGCCCAGGACCCGCAGCGCGATCCGGGACATGTCGCTCGCGCACAGCTGATGCGCGGCCTCGGCCACCCGCTGGAGCACGGTGTCGAGGTTTAGTGACGCGCTCATCGCCGAGGCCACCCGGGCCAGCAGATCCGCCTCCCTCCGCTCCCGCGCCTCCTCACCGAACAGCCGCGCATTCTCCAGCGCCAGCGCCGCCTGGTCGGCGAAGACCTGGAGCAGGGTCGCCTCGGCCTCGGAGAACTACCGGCCTGTCGCATCCGCGACCGAGAGCACGCCGATCACCTGCCCGCCGGCGCGAAGCGGCACCGCCAGACGCGCACCCTCGCCCGACTCCTCGATCTTTCTCCTCAGCGAGCCGGACACCACGAGGTCCGGCTCGGCGAGCAGATCCGCACTGCTCTCCGCCTGCCTCGATGCGATGACTCGCGCCGATATCCCCACCCCTGCGGGAAGCACTTCTCCCGGAGCCAAGTACAGCCCAGGCGGATCACTGACGGCCAGCGTTTCGAGCGAGCCATCGGGGTGAAGAAGACTCAACCCGGCAGAGTGGGCCCGGAGCAGGGGCACGACGCCGTTCACGATCCGCGGGCCGACCTCGGAGACGTCCAGGCTCCCGGTGAGCCCACTGGCGACTCGGGCGAGGCCTTCGCGCTGCTCCTCCGCCCGCTTGCGGTCGTCGATGTCCACCACGATCGCGCGGACCTCGGCGACGGATCCGTTGCGGTCACGCACCGCCGTGTTGGTGAGGCTCACCCACACCCGCCCGCCGTCGGCGCGCCTCATCTGAAGCTCCTCGTCGTGAGCCTCCTCTCCCGCCAAGGCGCGGCGGCGGACGGCGGCGGCCTTGTCCCTGCCTGACGGCTTCTCCGCGTACAGGTCCAGGCACGCCCGGCCCACGAGATCCCCTGGGGAGCCGACGCCGAGCAGCCTGGCAGCCGCGACATTGCACCCCGTGATCAGACCATCGGGACTCGTGGCGAAGTAGGCGACGGGGGCGTTCTCGTAGAGGTCCCGGAATCGCTCCTCCTGTCGCCCGGACTGACGAAGGCCTCGTAGCCGCCGTCTCGGTGCGCCGTGAGATAGTGGAGCGGATGGAAGAAGGCCAGCTCCGGTCGGGTCAGCAGCACCTCCCGGACATAATCCTCGTACAGGCGAGACGTGCCGATCTTGACGGGGATCCCCATCTCCCGGGTGAGGTACTCCGCGACCGGCGTCCACACGTCGTAGAGGTGCGGCACAGCCTGGTAGGGCAGAACCGCGAGGGTCAATCTCTGGGGCCAGTTCGCCCGGGGCGAGGGCTCGCGAGCCGGGACGGTGGTCGCCATGGCGAGGGTCAGCGCGGCCATGCCAGCCAGCGCCGCCCAGCGGAGACACCGGTACCTGTTTGCAGCGGCAGCCCGCATACCGATTAGTGTATCCTCGCGTCCCCGTTCCGGCGCACCCAATTCCTGCCCGCCGGGGACCTCGGCGATGGGGCCCGCCACGTTTGACCGCCCCACTCCCGTCGACGTATCATGCCGGCATGGGGGCTAGAACCGCTTCCGCGCTCGCCCGCCTGGTCACCCGCGCGGAGCAGGATCCCGACGTGCTCGCGGTGCTCCTGTTCGGGAGCCACGCCCGCGGAGAGGCCTCGCCAGAGTCGGATATCGACGTCTGCCTCGTGCTCGCGGGGGAGCCGGGCTCCGATCTGGAGCGGGCGCAGAAGCGACTCGATTACCTGGCGGAGACGGACCTCGACGTGGCCGTTTTCCAGTCGCTGCCGCTCCACATCCGGAGCCGGGTCCTCAAGGAGGGCCGGGTCCTGTTCGCCCGCGACGAGGAAGCCCTGTACGCGGTCGCCTTCCGCACGGCACGGGCCTGGGACGGCTTCCGCCACATCCACCGTCAGTACCTCGACGAGGTCTCGCGTGGTTGACCGGGACCGGGTCCTCGCCAAGCTGGATGAGCTGGACGGGTACCTGCGCGAGCTGCGCGCCGTCGCCCCGGAACGGTTCGAGGACTACCAGCGCACCGAGAAGCGACGCTCCTGCGAGCGGTTGATCCAGATCTCGCTGGAAGCCGTCATCGACGTGTGCTCGATCCTCGTCGTCGGCCTTCGCCTGGGCCTGCCCGGGGAAGAGGACGACCTCTTCGAGAAGCTAGCTCGGCACGGTGCGGTCTCGGGCTTCATGGCCGCCACCCTCAGGCGCATGAAGGGGCTGCGGAACCTCCTGGTCCACGAGTACGGGCGCGTCAACGACGAGATCGTCTTCGAGACGGTTCGGGGGCGCCTCGAGGACTTCGACGCCTTCAAGCGCGAGGTGCTCGCCTTCCTGAGGAAGTAGCGCCTGTCCCGGCGACCCGCATCCAGAGCGCCGGCCGGCGGCGTTGCCGCGTCAGTTGCGAGGGTGGTGGCGATGCCCGCGGTGCGGGCCGTGAGGGAAGTTGGCGAAGAGGTACGCGAGCATGTCCCTGGCCTCGCGGGCCGTCACTTTCGAGCGCGCCATCGTGATGGCCACGAGCGTGCTCCCGCGCGAGGCCGTCAGGAGGCGCTCGGCCCGGCGCCGGTTCACCTGGCCGAAGTGGCTGACGAGACCCACGGCGCGCGCGCGGAGCTTGGCCGAGCGCGGCTGCACGGCGATCATCCGGTTGCCGAAGATGTTGCCCATCCGCGCGAAGGTGGCCGTGGTGAGCGTGTTGAGGGCGAGCTTGGTGGCGGTGCCGGCCTTGAGCCGCGTGGAGCCGGCCAGCACCTCCGGCCCCGTGTCGAGGAGTATGACCACGCGCGCGGCCCGCCGGCTCATGAGCGGGTTGCAGGTGACGAGGACGGTGGCCGCGCTGCGCCGTTGCGCTGCCGCCAGCGCCCCCAGGACGAAGCGCGCCGTGCCGCTGGCGCTGATTCCCACGACGACGTCGCCTGGGCGAACGCGCCGGCGCATCTGACGCGCCCCCTCTCGCGCGTCGTCCTCCGCGCCCTCCTTCGAGCGGACCATCGCCCCGCGTCCCCCGGCCATCACCGCCTGCACCTGGGCGGTCGGGATGCCGAAGGTGGGCGGACACTCCGCGGCCTCGAGGACGCCGAGCCGGCCGCTGGTGCCGGCCCCCACGAAGAAGAGCCGGCCGCCGCCGCCCAGCGCTTCGAGGATCAGGTCCACCGCGCGCGCGATGGCCGGCGCGGCGCGCCCGGCCGCCCTCGCGGCCTCCCGGTCGGCGCGGTTCATCACGCGCGCGATCTGGAGCGGCGAGAGGCGGTCGAGGGCGCGGGTGCGCGGATCGGCCCACTCGGTGGTCAGACGATCGTAGCGAATCCTCGGCATGGCGCTCGAGCCTATCCTACTATAAGAACCCGTGGCCCCCGTCCTCTCCGGCCTGGATGTGCTCTGCCGCCGCCTCCCCGCTCTGCTCCGCGGCCGCCGCATCGGGCTCCTCTGCCACCAGGCCTCGGTGACCCGCGATCTCGAGCAGGCGGCGGAGGCGATCGGCGGGCTGCGGGGCGCGCGCCTGCGCTGCCTCTTCGCGCCCGAGCACGGTCTGGCGGGCGCGGCGCAGGACCACGCGGCGGTAGGCGGAGAGCGCGACGCGCTGCGCGGCATCGCCGTGCACAGCCTCTACGGTCGGCGCCTGGCGCCAGAGCCGCGCATGCTCACGGGCCTCGACGCCCTCGTGGTGGATCTCCAGGACGTGGGCGCTCGCTACTACACCTTCGTGTGGACCATGGCGCTCGCGATGCGCGCCTGTGCTCAGGCCGGCGTGCCGGTGATCGTGCTGGACCGGCCGAACCCGCTGGGCGGCGAGCATCTCGAGGGCAACCTCCCGGACCCGCGCTTCGCCTCCTTCGTCGGCCTCTACCCGCTCCCCGCGCGCCACGGCATGACCATCGCCGAGCTGGCGGCCTATCTCAACGAGACGCATGCGCTCGGCTGCGACCTCACCGTGGTGCCGATGCAGGGCTGGCGGCGCGCGATGCGGTGGGAGGACACGGGGCTGCCCTGGGTCCCGCCCTCGCCCAATATGCCGACGCCGGACACGGCGCGCGTCTACCCCGGGGGCTGCCTGATCGAGGGGACCAACCTCTCCGAGGGACGCGGGACGACGCGGCCATTCGAGTGCTGCGGGGCGCCCTTCCTCGACGGCCCGCGGCTCGCGCGGGCGCTCGAGCGCCGGGGCCTGCCCGGGTTGCGCTTCAGACCCATCGCCTTCGAGCCCAGCTTCCACAAGTGGAAGGGCCGGCGCTGCGGCGGGGTGCAGGTGCACGTGACGGACGCGGAGCGCTTCCGTCCCTTCGCGACCTACCTGGCGCTGATCGTGGAGGCGCGGCGCCAGGCCCCGCGCCACTTCCGCTGGCGGCGGCCGCCCTACGAGTTCGAGCGGAGGCGGCGGCCCATCGATCTCCTCTGCGGAGGGGACTGGATCCGGCGCGCCATCGAGCGCGGCGTCCCCCTCGCGCGGCTCGAGGCCACCTGGCGCCCGGCGCTCGCGCGCTTCGCGCGCGCGCGCCGGCCGTACCTGCTCTACTCGTGACGCCGCTGGTTTTCCTGTTCGTGCTGTCGTTCGTCATGGCGGTGGACAACCGGATCATCGCGCCGCTCCTGCCATCCATCTCCGACTCGCTGGCCGCAACGCCGGGCGCCGCGGGGCTGGCCATGACGACCTACGCGTTCGCGTACGGCGCGGGCCAGCTCGTGTACGGCCCGCTGTCCGACCGCTACGGGCGTGTCGCGGTGGTCAGGGTCGCCGCGCTCCTCTTCTGCGTCTGCACGACGCTGTCCGGGCTCGCCGCCACCCTGCCCCAGTTCGTCGCCCTGCGCCTGCTCACCGGCGCCTTCGCGGCGGCGAGCATCCCGCTCACGCTGGCCTACATCGGGGACCGGTTCGCGTACGGCGAGCGCCAGACGGCCATCGGCCGGCTCGCCGCGACGACGTCATCCGCTCAGGCGCTGTCGGCCTCGGTGGGCGGGATCGTCGCCCACTTCGTCTCGTGGCGCGTGATGTTCGTGGGCTACGGCGTGCTCACGCTTCTGCCCGCGCTCCTCATGTTCCGGCTGGACTCGGCGCGTCCCGAACCACCGCCCGATGCGCACGACGCCGCCACCGGCTTCGTGGACCTCCTGACCGACCGCCGCGCGATCCCCGTCTACATCGCCGTGGCCGTCGAGGCCTTCTTCCTCTGGGGCGGCTATACCTACCTCGGCGCCTTCGCGGCGCGCCGGCACGGGCTCGATCAGCTGCAGGTGGGGCTGCTCCTCGCGCTCTTCGGCATCGGGACGATGACCGGGGGGTTGCTGGTGCCGAGGCTCACGCGCGTCCTCTCCGAGGGCGCTCTCGCCGGCTCGGGCGGCCTCGTCATGGGCGCGGCCTTCATCGCCCTGATCCCGCGCTGGCCCTGGCCGGTCTTCGCCGCGGCCATGCTCATGCTGGGCCTGGGCTTCATGGCCCTGCACACGACACTCCAGCTCCGCGGCACCGAGATCAACCCCGCGGCGCGCGGCAAGGCCTTCTCCCTCTTCGCCTTCTTCCTCTTCTCGGGCGTGGCTCTCGGCACAGCGGTTCTCGGCCGGCTGATCGACGCGGGGTTCGAGGATCTCCTCTGGGCGCTTTGCGGCGGCGGGCTCGCGCTGGTGGGACTCTACACCGCGGGGCCCCGGCGGACGCTCCGGCCATGACCCTCGACGCGCTCGTCGGCCGCCGGCTCATGTTCGGGCTGCCCGGGCCCGATCTCGCGGACGCGGACATCCGCCTCTTCCGTGATACCGGCGCGGGGGGGCTCATCCTGTACCGGCGGAACTTCGAGACCCCCGAGCGGCTGGGCGCGCTCCTCACGGGGATCGAGGAGGCCCTCGGCCGGCGACTCCTGGTCGCCACCGATCACGAGGGCGGCCGCATCATCATGCTCAACCGAGCCGTCACGATCTTCCCCGACGGCCTCGCCGTCGCGACGGCGGGCGAGGCGGCCTTCACCCAGCGCCAGGGGCTCTTCGAGGGGCGGGAGCTGCGGCGGCTCGGCGTGGACATCAACTTCGCGCCGGTCCTGGACGTGCTCACCGACGCCTACAGCCCCAACATCGGCATCCGCTCCTACGGCAAGGACGCCGGGTCGGTCGCGCGCTTCGGCGTGGCGCGGATCCGCGGCATGCAGCGGGCGGGGCTCTCGGCCTGCGCCAAGCATTTCCCGGGCAAGGGGCATGCGCCGGTGGATGCGCACCTGCGCCTGCCCGTGATCGACTCCGACTGGACCGAGATGCAGCGGCGGCACCTGCCGCCGTTCCTGGCCGCCATCGAGTCCGGCGTGGACTGTCTCATGACCTCGCACCCGCTCTACCCGCGCCTCGACCCCGCGCCGCGCACGCCCGCGACATTCTCGCGTCTCATCGTCGAGGAGTACCTGCGGCGGGACCTGGGCTATCAGGGCGTGATCGTGTCCGACGACCTCGAGATGGGAGCCATCGGCGAGCTGTGCCCGATCGGCGAGGCCGCGGTGCGCGCCGCGGCGGCGGGGCATGACCTGCTGCTCGTCTGCCACACCGAGGCGGCGCAGCGCCAGGCCCATGCCGGGCTCCTCGAGGCGTATCTCTCGGGCGCCCTGCCGCGCGCGGGGCTCGAGGCGAGCGCGGCCAGGATCGAGGCGCTCGTGGCGAGGCGCGCGGCGCGCTTCGAGGGCGGGCCACCCCGCGCCGAGCGTGACGGGGAGACGCTGGCCCGCGCGCTGGCGACCCGCGCCGTCACGACCATCGCCCCGCCGCCGGCCGCCTGGCGCCGGCGTCTCAACGGGACGGTGGTGGCTGTGTTCCCGCGGCTGTCGTCACTGGCCGACTGGATCACCGTCGAGCCCGCCATGCTGGACGAGACCGCGTACGTGCGCCGGGCGATGACGCCCTACGGGATCGAGGCCGACGTGCACGTGGTGGGCGTCGAGCCCGGTGATGACGAGATCGCGCGCGCGACCGGCGCGGCGCGGCGGGCCAGCGCGACGATCCTCTTCCTCTACGACGCTCACCTCTACGGCTCGAACCGCGCGCTGCTCGAGACGCTCCAGCGGGCGGCGCCCGCGCTGGGCGTGGTGCTGATGCGCGATCCCTGGGACGCCGAGTACCTCGCCCCCGGCATCGGCGCGGTCACCTGCTACGGCTGGCGCCGCTGCCAGCTCGACGCCTGCCTCGCCCGCCTGCTCGGCTGACCGGGCGCGGGGGCTTCGCGCGCGGCGCCTGAAGCCGGTAGGGCTCCTCGGGCGCAGCCTCGCCTACCCTACCGGGTTCCGTCGGCGCCTCCGTCCGCCACACGGCCTCGATGGGCACCGCGTGGAACTGCCCGCCGAACGGTAAGGCCATTTCCCCACCGTACAGCACGACACCCCGCCAGAACCTCGCCCCGGCCGCGGTCGCCAGGGCCCTGAGCCCCTGGAAGTCGCCGGGCCCCACGGTCGCTTACCGTTTCACCTCGACGCCCACGACCCGGCCCCGCCGGTCCTCGAGCACGAGGTCCACTTCCTGCTGGCCCGAGGTGCGGAAGTGAGAGAACGCGGGCCGTGCCCGGCTCCAGGTGGCCTGCTTCCACAACTCCATGATCACGAAGTTCTCGAGCAGACCGCCGAGGGGGCCCTGGTCCACGGCGAGCCGCTCCGCACCGACCCCGAGAAGAAACGCCATGAGGCCGGAATCCACGACCAGCAGCTTCGAGCGCTTGAGCAGTCGTACCCCCTGCCCTCCGGACCATGCGGGAACGGTCTGGACGAGGAAAGCGCCCTGCAGCAGCGCCATGTAGCGCCTGAGCGTGTTCCAGGGCAGGCCGCTGCTGCTGGATACCTCCGCGGCGTTCAGCAGGGTGCCTCCTCGGGCGGCGAGCAAGGCCAGCAGGCGTGGGAGTTCGGTGAGCCCGGCGACGTTGGAGACGTCGCGGACATCGCGCTGGAGGATCGTCGTGAGGTAGGAGCCGAACCAGGCCTCGCGCCGGCGCGGCTCGGCCAGCG
This sequence comes from Candidatus Rokubacteria bacterium GWA2_70_23, assembly GCA_001788395.1. Lineage (GTDB taxonomy): Bacteria > Methylomirabilota > Methylomirabilia > Rokubacteriales > CSP1-6 > UBA12499. The sequence goes on along the minus strand of MGBT01000120.1, from coordinate 11,196 downwards.
CTTGCGCCTCCGGAAATCCTCCGCGGACGACGTGCTCCCAGATCTCCGCCCCCACCCCTCGGCCGCGGGGCAGGACTGGCAGTCGCTCGGAGAACAGGACGTCGATGAGCCCCTCGCGAACGCCCTCGATCTCGCCCTGCGAGAGAGGCCACAGCGTGAGGATCTCCATGCGGCCCGGCAGGGCGTCGGCCAGGCGCGGCTGGAGCAGGATGTCGGACGATCCCGTCAGGAGAAAGCGCCCCGGGATGCGCGCGCGGTCCACCCGGTGGTCGCGGGCGAGCACGGCAGCTGGACCATCACCTACGAGGTCGGGGCCTACGGCTACGACGAGCGGGCGCGGCTCAAGATCGCCTCGCGCTTCGCCTCCGACTGGGGGAGGCCCCAGTTCACCGACCCGCGCGGCGCCAACTACACCACGCTGCGCCTCGAGAGCCGCTGCCCCACGGCCGTGGCGCCGCTCTCCTTTCGAGCCGCAGGGGCAGGTGCGCCCGTGGTTCAAGTGCCTGGTGGTGGCGGTCGCCGACGGCTCGCTCCACCCGGGCGACCGCGTCCACGTCACGATCGGTGATCGGAGCGGCGGGGGCCCAGGCTCCCGCGCCCAGACCTTCCGCGAGCGCGGGTGCGAGTGGCGCGTCTTCGCGGACCCCTTCGGCACCGAGCTCTACACGGCGCTCGACCCTTCGCCGGCCGTCGACGTGGTGGGCGGCGGGCTCCACCGGCTCGTCGTCGTCGCGCCCACCACCGTCCGCCCCGGCGAGTCCTTCGAGGCCCTCGTGAGAGGTGGAGGACATGTCGGACGCGGCCACCGACTGCTTCCCGCTGACGGAGCTCTACGCGCGGCTCCGCGGCCGCGAGGACGTGATGCTCATCCCGCACATCGGCGGGCGCTACGCCGACATCGTGGGCTTCCACGACCCGGCGCTCGAGCGCCTCGTCGAGATCTACTCGGACTGGGGGCGCTTCGAGATGGAGAACCCCGAGAAGGGCATCGTGGGGCGAACGGATTCGAGCGTGCGATGGGTCTCCAACACCACCGGCGACGACGACGGCGTGGACCTCACCCTGGCGGCGCCGCCCGAGGCCGTGCTGCGATTCCGGACGCCGGCGATCGACCTCGACATCCCGCTGGCCGACCTCGCGGCCGGCGCCACGCGCGTCTTCCCGGCCGGCGGCGTGGACCTCCGCGTCTTCGCGCGCCGCTTGCCGGCGCGGCACACCACGCGCGAGCTCCGCTTCGAGCACGTCGATCCGGCACCGCCTCGGGGGGCGTGCCACGCCTACTGGATCCGCGCCACCCAGGAAGACGGCGCGCAGGCCTGGACCAGCCCGGTGTACCTCGAGGCGGCGCAGGCCGGCACCGGGCCTGGGGACCCTCTCAGGGGGCGCTCGACGGCCCCTTGACACGGGGGCCGCGCTGGTCTACTTGTATGGGCACCTATAATGGACTACCGCGGCTACAAGCAGCGCCGCTTCATCGACACGTGGCAGCGAGGACAGCCATGAGGCCGGCCTCTTGCGGCGCGAACATCTCCCGCAGGCCGCGCGGGAAGCGACGCGGACGTCCCGGGGGCAGACATCAATGCGGAAGCGGCACGTCCTTGCGACGGAACCCGGGCGCCTCGGATCGCCGCCATCGGCGTTGCCTGCCGTCCACGGCGCGAGTCCTCCCTACGCCTGCCCCGAGAGCAGGACCAGATAGCGGAGGGCAAAGCCTCCCACGAGCAGCAGGACCGCCGTCGCCAGCTCCGGCGCTCGCCCTCCTCTGACGAAGAGCTGGATCAGGAACGGCAGCGCGAGTCCGGCCCCCACCACCGCACCCCAGAAGAGCGGCGCCAGGGATCCGGTCAGGAACACCGCGGCCGCGGCCCCCAGGCTCTGGAGGAAAACGAGGAGCACGAGCGCCTCGAAGGCCGTCGTGATAAGGTCCAGCCGGCGGAACCCGGTGAAGCGCGGCCGCACGGGCCAGAGGGCGATGGCGGCGGCCCCGACCGACGTCGCCGAGACGATGAAGAGGGGGCCGATCCACGCATTCCCCCCCCAGACGGGCCGGTTGGTGGCGCCCAGGAGCACGCCCGTGTAGCTCGCGATGAAGAAGCCGAGGAGCGTCCCGGGCACCGCCAGCGCCCGGCGGAGCTGCCGCACTCCCAGAGCCCGGTCGGGCGCCACGCGCCGTTCGGCCAGGACCAGGACCAGCGAGATCAAGGAAAAGAGGCTGAAGCCCAGGAGTGCCCACGAGCCGACGGACATGGGGGAGCTGACCTTCAGGAGGCGGAACATGTAGAACGTCCGGAGCGGCATCCCCAGATCCAGCGTGAGGAGCACCGGGGAGACAAGGATGAGGGGCAGGGCGACGGTGTAACCGATGCGGGCCACCGCGGGGGTCCGCTCCCTGCCGAAGAGGTCGGCGAGCGCGGCCAGGAAGTAGGCGCCGGCGGCCATGCCGCCCACGAAGAAGTACCAGACGATGTACCAGCTCCAGGCGGGGTTCTTGCCCATGGCTACTCCTCCCCCTTGCCGCCGCGGCCGCGGAAGGCCACGAGGGCGGTGACCCCCATGACCACCGAGGCGAGGACGCTCGTCACGGAGCTCGGGAATACGCTGGCCACCGCGAACCGGGGCTGCTCCGGCAGCCCATAGACCTGGGGGCGCTCCTGCAGCACGAAGAGCTGGTGCAGTCCTGACAGCTCGCGCTCCCCGTAGAGCTGCGCGCCCTTTTCACCCTTGGCCTGGAGCTCGGCGACCCGCCGCTTGGCCTGGCTCAGGAGCTGGTCGCGATCGCCGAAGGTGAGGGCGTCAGTGGGACAGGTGGTGACGCACGCGGGCTCCAACCCGGCCTCCACCCGGTCCGGGCACAGGACGCACTTGTTCACCCGGCCACTCTCCTCGTTGAAGGCGACGATGCCGAAGGGACAGGCCGCCACGCAGTAGCGGCAGCCGTTACAGATGTCCTGGTTCAGGTCCACCGCGCCCCAGGTTCTCCGGAAGAGCGCGCCCGTGGGGCAGACGGCCAGGCAGGAGGCATCGGTGCAGTGCTTGCAGGCATCCGAGATGAACCGCCAGCGAAGCCGCCCATCCCCGCCGGCCGTCTCGATGAAGCCCACCCTCCGCCAGGTTTGCGCCGACAGCGCGAGCGGGTTCTCGTAGCTGCCCTGGAACCTGGTGGGTTCGGCCCGGCGCCCGTGCCACTGCTTGCACGCCACCTGGCAGCCGCGGCACGCGATGCACTTCGAGGTGTCGACAAGGATCGCTTTGGCCATGGCCGACCCTCCTAGGCCTTCCTCACGTCAACGAGGAACGCCTTGGACTCCTGGATGCGCGTGTTGGCGTCCCCCACGTGGGGTGTGAGCATGTTCGCGGAATCGCCTTTGGCCAGCCCCATGAACCCCCAGTGCCAGGGAATCCCCACCTCGTGGACCACGCGGTCGCCGAGCTTGAACGGCTTGAAGCGGCCGGTGACCGCAGCAATGGCCCGGACCTCTCCCCGCGCGGACCGCACGATGACGGGGGCGCCGTTCCTGATCCCCTTCTCCTCGGCCAGCTCCCGGGACATCTCGCAGAAGAGGTTCGGCATCATCTCGACGAGCCAGGGCAGGTTCCGGGTGATGGAGCCGGTGTGCTGATGCTCAGTCAAGCGGTAGGTGGTGGCGACGATGGGGAACTCCTTCGGGTCGCCGAGCTTGTCGAGATCGGCCTTGTAGATGACGGCCATCGGGTTGGCCTGCACGTTCGAGAGCAGGTTCTTCACCGGCGATTCCACGGGCTCGTAGTGCTCGGGGAGCGGGCCCTCGGCGAGCGGCGCGAAGATGCCTCCCTTGCCGTCGGGGCGCATGATGAAGGGGTTGCCGCCGCCCTTGGCGTCGGGGGCCAGATCGGGGCGGAAGTCGGGGACATCCACCCCGACCCACTTGCCCTTCTTGCCGTCGGGCAGCTCGGCCTCCGCATCCCACCAGATCAGGGCCTTCTCCTGATTCCACGGCTTGCCCCGCGGATCCGCCGAGGCGCGGTTGTAGAGGATCCGCCGATTCACCGGCCAGGAGAATGCCCAACCCGCGTTGATGCCCAGGCTCTCCGGCGGGTCGGCCTTGCGGGACTTGGCCCGGTTCTGCCCCTCGGCAGGAAAGACGCCGGAGTAGATCCAGTTGCCGCACGCCGTCGAGCCGTCGTCGGCCAGGAACGCGAAGCTCTTGACCGGCTTCCGGTCGGCCACGGTGTAGCCGTTGACCTCGGCGAGGACCTTCTCCAGGTCGGGCTCCTCCTTGCCGTAGTCCCAGGTGAGGGCCAGGAACGCCCGGTCCGTGGGGGCCCGGGAGCCGGCGTAGAGGGCCTTGAGCCGGAGCGCGAGCTGGTTCGCGAACCAGCCGTCGGAGCGCGCATCGCCGGGCGGATCCGCGGCCTTCCACTTCCACTGGAGCCAGCGCCCGGAGTTGGTGTAGCTCCCCTCCCGCTCCAGGTGGGTGGAGGACGGGAGCAGGAAGACCTCGGTCTGGACCTTTGCGGGATCCACGCCCGGCCCTTTCCAGAAGGCCGCCGTCTCGGTCTCAAAGAGCTCCCGGACGACGAGCCACTCGAGCTTCTCCAGGGCCTTGCGCTCCAGGGTGGAGTTGGGCCCCGAGACCGCCGGGTTCTGGCCCGTCACGATAAACCCCTTGAGCTTGCCGGCGTACATGGCCTCGAAGAGATCCATGTAGCTGTAGTTCGCAGAGTTCTTCGGGAGGTACTGGTACGCGAACTCATTGTCCTTCGTCGCGGCCTCTCCGTACCAGGCCCTGAGCAGGCTCACGAAGAACTTGGGCTTGTTCACCCAGTAGCCGGTCTTGGGGGTTTCCTTCTCCAGATAGGCGGCCAGCGTCGGGTGGTCCTTCCGGGTGGGCATGCCGAGATAGCCGGGCAGGATATGGAAGAGCAGCGCCATATCGGTGGAGCCCTGGACGTTCGACAGGCCGCGCAGCGCGTTCACCCCTCCGCCGGCGACGCCGATATTGCCCAGGAGCATCTGGAGAATGGCCGCCGTCCTGATGAGCTGGGTGGCCTTGGAATGCTGGGTCCACCCCATGGCGTACATGATCGTGCCGGCCTTGCCGGGGGCGCCGGTCCGCGCGAAGGCCTCGGCTACCCGCAGGAACTCGGCCTTCGGGGTCCCGCAGACCCGCTCGACCATCTCGGGCGTGTAGCGCGCGAAGTGGCGCCGGAGGTGCTGGAAGACCGTGTGGGGGTCCCGGAGGCTCCCGTCCTGCTTGGGCGTCCCGTCGGCCTCCACCTGGAACTTCCAGGTGGCGCGGTCGTAGGTCTTCTTCTCGGGGTCCCAGCCGGTGAAGTAGCCGTCCTTGAAACCGAAGGCCGGATCCAGGAGGAAGGAGGCGTTGGTGTACTCGCCCACGTACTCCCGCTGGAAGAGATTGTTCCGGAGCACGTGGTTGATCATTCCGCCCAGGAAGGCGATGTCCGTCCCCGAGCGGAGCGGCGCGTAGAGGTCCGCCAGCGCCGAGGTCCGGGAAAAACGCGGGTCCACGCTCAGCAGGACGGCCCCGCGCTCCATCGCCGCCAGCACCCACTTGAAGGCGATGGGATGGTTCTCGGCGGCGTTGGAGCCCATGATGAGGACCGCGTCGGCGTTCTTCACGTCGATCCAGTGATTGGTCATGGCCCCCCGGCCGAAGCTCGTGCCCAGTCCGGGCACCGTGGGGGAGTGTCAGATGCGGGCCTGGTGTTCGAGCCAGACGACGCCCAACCCCCGCATGAGCTTGGTCAGGAGGTAGCACTCCTCGTTGGCGATGATCGCGGACCCGAGCGCGGCGATCGCCTCGGTCCGGTTCACGGTCACGCCATCCTCGGCCTCCTTGAACGTGGCGTCGCGGGTGGACCTGATCCGCTGGGCGATTTCAGCCATGGCCCAGTCGAGCGGCTTTTCCTGCCACTCCCCGGCGCCGGGCGCCCGGTAGAGGGCCTTCGTCAACCGCTGCGGGTGGTCGAGAACCTGGATGTAGGCCTGGGCCTTGGAGCAGAGCGCGCCGCGGTTGATCGGGTGCGCGGGGTCGCCCTGGATGGCGACCACTTTGCCGTCGGCCACCGACGCCACGATCCCGCAGCCGACCGCGCAGTAGTAGCAGATCGAGGGGACCTCCTTCGCCCCCTTCGTCTTCAGCTCCTGGGCGGCCACCTCTGCCGGGGCCAGGTCCACGGCGGCGGCGAGCCCTGCGCCGGTCCCGGCGCCCTTCAAGAAATCACGCCGCGTCAAGCTCATGGCTGACTCCTCCCGCGTGAGTGGTGAGGGGAAGTGGGCGAGTGGAAGGACGTTATTTGATCCCATTGCGCTCCTATTGAAGGATCGAAGTCCATGGCGCAATTGTCTCAGTTTGGGGAGGCGAACGATCTACCGGAGGCCGGAACGGGGATGGAGCGGGGTACCGGACGGAGCTCTTGCTTGGCGACCTCCTTCCTCATCGAGATGCGCGACGATCTCGGCGGGCTCAGCTCGCCTCCCCTGAAAGCCGGCCCCGGCCGCCGTCCCCGCCGCCGGAGCAACGACGAGAGGCGCGACGAGAAGAAGCGCCAGCACGCACCTGGACGTCCGTGATCTCCGCGCGCCGTGACGCCCCGAACGACCGCGCAGTCAGATGACCGACGGGTGGGGCATGTCGGGGAGAACGGCCTCGTCCAGCGTGAGGGGCGGCCGGTCCTGGAAGGGCTCGTGGCGCACGGGGCAGGCGTCGAGGTCGCACATGGCGCAGTAGATGCGGTGGCAGGGGTCGGTGTGGAAGACCAGCTCGCCCTCCACGCCGAGCTGGGCGATCACCCGCTCGGCCAGCGACTCGGCCAGCTCGTGTCCGCGGTCCACCGTCCAGAACTCCGGCACCACGAGATGGGCGTCCACGTGGTGGAAGCGCCCCGCGCGGATGGCGCGGAGATGATGGACGCGGATCACCCCCTGCCCCACGTGGGAGCGCAGCACCTCGAGCAGCCGGCTCAGCAGCTCGGTGTCCTCCTCGTCGAGGAGGCCGCCGGCGGCGTGGCGCACCAGGCGGAAGCCGGTCCACATGAGGTTGACGGCCACCACGGCCGCCACCAGCGGATCGAGCCAGGCGAGCCCCGTCAGCCGCACGAGAAGCAAGCCCACCACGATGCCGGCGCTGGTCCAGACGTCGGAGAGCACGTGCTGCCCGTCGGCGACGAGAATCAGCGACTGGTGACGCCGGCCGGTGCGCACGAGAAACAGGCCAAGGGCGAGGTTCGCCAGGCTCGCGGCCACGATGATCAGGACGCCCGTGCCGAGCCGGCGGAGCTGGGGCCCCGAGATCAGGCCGAGCACGACCTCGTAGACGATGACGACGGCGGCGAAGGCGATGAGACCGCCCTCGAAGGCCGCCGAGAAGAACTCGATCTTCCCGTGCCCGTAGGGGTGGTTGCGGTCGGCCGGATGGGCGGCGAAGAAGAGACTGCCCAGGGCGAAGATGGCTGCGACCACGTTCACGATGGACTCCAGCGCATCCGACAGGATGGCCGTGGAGCCGGTGAGCCGGTAGGCCTCGTACTTGGCGCCGAGGAGCACCACCGACACCACCAGCGACACGACGCCCGCCCTCAGGCGAACCCGCGAGTCATCGGTGATCGGCTCGTGGACGGCGACCATGCCCGGATGATACCGCGGCTCGCACGGATGCGCTTCCCCTCATCCTGCGCGCTCCCGCGAGGGGGGAGGGTCCCGGGGGAAGGGGTTACGGTGAGGGGGAGAAGGTCACGGGGGGAGCGGGTGGGAAGACCGAAGATCACCCCGCGACAACGCGGCGGCCGTCGAGGGTGGGAGCGAGGAGGGCGGCGAGCCCCATGGTGCCGGCCGTGCCCAGGATCACGAGCCACGACCAGCCCAGCGCGATCACGCGCGTCTCGGCGAGGATCAGGAGCCCGAGGTTGATCAGCGCCATGATCACCATGGCCATCACGTTGGCCCGGTTCGACCGGACGCGGGTCAAGAGCCCGAGCAGGAAGACGCCCAGCAGCGAGCCGAAGGTCACTCCCGCGATCTTGAAGGCGAGCCAGAGGATCTTGTCGAAGTAGGAGAAGCCGAATGCCAGCGCCGCCAGGACGAGGCCGAAGGCGATGACGGCGAGCCGGGAGACGCGCACGTAGTGGCGCTCGCTCCCGTCCGGGACGAGAAGCGGCCGGTAGATGTCGGTCACGAAGGAGGCGGCGAGCGAGCCCAGCGGCGAGTCGATGGACGCCAGCACGATGGCCGTGAGCATCACCCCGCGCAGCACCACCGGCATGGCGGACCGGATGAAGAATGGGAAGATCTCGTCCGGCCGCGGCAGCGCCGTCCCCGCGTGCTGGACGTAGTAGGTGTAGAGCCCCGCGCCGATCGTGAGGTAGAGCGCCAGCGTCACGAGGGTGCCGACCGGCGTGATCGAGAGCGTCCGCTGGCTCTCCCGCCGCGTCTCCACCGTGAGCAGGCGCTGCATGAGATCGTGATCGGTGCCGAAGGCCGCCATGGAGCCCACGAGCCCATTGAGGATGGCGAGCCAGAAGATGTTCGGGTCCGTGAGCACGCGCCGCCAGAAGTCCGGATCGCCCGGCGCCGGCCCCCAGTTGATGACGGTGAGCCGTCCCGCCTCGGATGCCGTGGCGAAGATCGCCCCGAGGCCGCCCTGCACCTCCCAGGCGAGGAAGAGCACGGTGGCGAGCCCGCCCACGAGGAACATCCCGGCCTGGAAGACATTGGTCCAGACCACCGCCTTGACGCCGCCCATGGCGATGTAGGCGATGGACACCACGGTGAAGAGCGCGATGGTCGCCCAGAGCGGCCAGCCCACGAGGACGGAGACCGCGAGCGCCGCGGCCATGAGGCGCACGCCCGAGCCCAGCAGCCGCGTGATGAAGAAGAAGATGGAGCCCGTCACCTGGCTGGCGGCGCCGAAGCGGTGCTTGAGGAACTCGTAGATCGTCACGCAGTCGTAGCGGTAGAAGGCGGGGATGAAGAGGACGGCCACGGCGAACTTGGCGAGGCTCGAGCCGACGAAGAACTGCGCGTACTCCCAGTTCTCGCTGTAGGCCGTGGCGGGGACCGAGATGATCGTGACGGCGCTGATCTCCGTCGCGAGGAAGGACAGGCACGCGGCCCACCACGGGATGCGCCGCCGGGCCAGGAAGAAGTCAGCGGTGTTCCGCTGCTGGCGGGTGAAGGCCCCGCCGATGGCGACGAGGCCGGCCAGCGACAGCACGAGGACCGCGTAGTCGGGCCAGGTGAGCGACCCGCCGAGGGAGGAGGGCGCCATGGGCGTGAAGCATTATGCGCCCGGCCGCGAGGCTCTCCGAAGGTTTTCCCCGTACAATACCCCGCGTGACGCCTCCCGCCCGTCGATCAGCGGATCGCGCCGGCTCGTGGGCAGTCGCGGTGGACCGCGGCGGCACCTGGGTACGCGTGCTCGCCGGAAGCCGCGCGGGAGAGGAGCGCGCCGCCCGGTGGCCCGCGAGCCGCGTCCCCGACCTCGAGCGGCCGCTCGCGCGCCTGCTCCGCCGGTGGCGGATCGCGCCGGAGGAGATCGGCGCCCTCGTCGTGGCCTCGCGCGGCGTGTGGACGGCCGCCGAGCGCCGCGCGGCCGCGCACGGGCTGCGCGGGCTGGCTCGCCGGATCCACGCCATCTCCGATGTCGAGGCGGCGTATCGCGGCGCGCTGGGCGAGGGGGCGGGGGTCCTCCTGCTCGCCGGCACCGGCTCCATCGCGCTCGGCCGCGACGCGCGCGGAGGCTGGCGGCGCGCCGGCGGGCTCGGTCCGCTCCTGGGCGACGAGGGCTCGGCGTTCTGGATCGGGCGCCAGTGGCTCAGGGCCACGGCCGGTGAGGCAAGCCGGCCCCGGCTGCGACGGCTCCTCGGCGCGCCCGATGCGGTGAGGCGCATCGCCGCGCTGGCCCCCGCCGTGCTTCGCCGGGCCCGCGGCGGCGACAGCCAGGCCCGCCACGTGGTGGCGGAGGCTCAGCGCGAGCTCGCGAGGCTCCTCCACGAGGCCGCGCGTCGGGCGCGGCTCAGGCCGCCCGTCCGTGTGAGCTGGGCCGGGCGCCTCATGGACGACGCGGCCTTCCGCGCCGGCGTCTGGCGCGCGGCGCGGCGGCAGGGCCTGCGCATCGCGCCCCGCCCGCCGGCGGCAGCGCCCGTCAGAGCCGCCCTCGGCCTGGCGATCGCCGCGCTCGCCCCCACCACGCGTACGCCGCGGGGCCCGTGAGTGCCGCGGCCACGCCGACTGCCGTGTTGAGCCAGCCGGCCGTCGCCATCGCCAGCAGGCTCACCGCCGCGGGAAGCGCCGCCGTCAGCCACATGCCCGCGCGGCCCCCGCCCACGCGCCACGGCCGCGCCAGATGGGGCTCGCGCAGGCGGAGCGCGACGAAGGCCCCGAGCTCCAGCAGGAGCGCGAGCGAGTAGAGCCACATGTTCAGGACGATGAGCTCCTTGGATGAAGCCGAGCGCGAGCGCCCAGCGCGCGGGGGCCGACATGCCGGGCCACCAGAAACGCAGGTAGTCGGCGAAGAGCGCGGGATACACCGCCACGTCCACGAACGAGTTGAGCCAGGACCACCAGCCGACCTGGAAACCCCAGAAGGGGCCGAAGGCGCGGCGCACCCAGGTGACGTAGCCGCCCTCGGCGGGGAGCGCCCCGGCCATCTCGGACATGGCCAGCGAGACGGGCAGGCTCCAGACCAGCGGTGTCACCATCAGGAGCAGGAGGGCGAGCCCCGGACCGAAGGATGCCACCGCATCCTCGATCCCGTAGGGACCGCCGCTCACATTGAAGAAGACGACGGCCAGGAGGGAGACGAGGCCGAGCTCCCGGCGGAGCCCGCCGCTCACGGGGACTCGACGGCCTTGATCAGGTCCGGCAGGCCCTGGAGCCACTCGTCGATGGGCGTCTCGGCGTCCACGACGATCTCGACCTTGCCGTTGAGGAGCCTGCGCACCCGGCCCTTGCCCGTTCCCAGGGGGATGACGATCTTCTCACGATGGATCCCGAGAGCGTCGGTGACGGCAAAGACCTTGTTGATCTCGTTCATTCCGACGGCTTCGAGCATCGAGCGTCTCCCTCAGGGCCCCTGGCGCAGGTCGGCGGGCGGGCGCTGGCCGCCGGGGAAGTGGACGACGCCGGGGCCGCCCCCCGTGGGGAACCCTGCGAGCGGCGGCACGAGCACCTGCGTGTCGGAGAGGCGGCGCTCGGTG
>MGBT01000119.1 GCA_001788395.1 Candidatus Rokubacteria bacterium GWA2_70_23 | reverse complement strand
AGGATGCCGATGATGGCGACGACGATCATGAGCTCGATGAGGGTGAAGCCGCGCTGCCCCCCAAGGGCTTTCCGTTTCTTGTGCCAGAAGCTGAACATGGTCTTGTGGACCCCCTTTTTTGTATTTGGGCCGACCCGAGCACCCGAGAATGGGGGCCGGCTGGCCATGAACGATGCAGGGAAAGTGCCACGCGGCGGCAGGCCAAGAAGCGTCCGTCTGCTGACAGTCGTGCCGAATTTCCCAAGCTTCACGAGCGTGTCGTGAGGAACAAGCTTCCGAGTTTCAAGGACTCCTTCGTGGAGTGGGAATCCGGAGGGACACAGGGAAATCGAGTTCCCTGGTGACGTGACCTGTAACCCGGGAGCCGAAGAATGTCACTCCTCGACGGCTGTCCCCCGCCGGGCCATGTTGTGTTTCTGGAGCTTGTAGCGGAACTGGCGGAAGGTCATCCGGAGCAGCTCGGCGGCCTTGGTCTGCACGCCCCCGCTCCGATCCAGGGCCCGCTGGAGGTAGCGGCGCTCGAGGGCATCGAGTGTCGCCTCGAGGTCCATGCCGTCCTCGGGCAGCTCCACCTCGAGCGCTTTCATCGGGCGCTCCCTGCGGACCGACTCGGGCAGGGCGTCGGCGCCAAGCACCTCACCGCCGCCAAGCACGATGGCCCGCTCGAGCACGTTCTCGAGCTCCCGGATATTGCCCGGCCAGTGATACCGCTCCAGGATGGCCAGGGCCTCGGGCGTCACGCCGCGGACGTCCTTGTTCAGCTGGCGCCCGAACTTCTGGAGGAAGTGAGCGACCAGAAGCGCGATGTCCTCGCGCCGCTCGCGCAGCGGCGGGAGGTGGATCGGGATGACGTTCAGCCGGTAGAAGAGGTCCTCCCGGAGCACGCCCTCGCTCACGGCCTGCTCCAGCTCGCGGTTCGAGGCGGCGATGAGGCGCACGTCCACCTTGAGGTCGCGGGTATCCCCGACGCGCCGGACCTCGCGCTCCTGGATCGCCCGCAGGAGCTTCACCTGGAGCAGGGTCGGGATCTCGGTGATCTCGTCCAGGAAGAGCGTGCCGGCCTCGGCCGCGGAGAAGAGCCCCACCTTGTTGGCGACGGCGCCGGTGAAGGCCCCCTTGACGTGACCAAACAGCTCCGACTCCATGAGGGCCTCGGGGATCGCGCCGCAGTTCACGGAGACGAACGGCTTGGTGCGGCGCTGGCTGTTGAAGTGGATGGCCCGCGCCACCAGCTCCTTGCCCGTGCCGCTCTCGCCCGAGACCATGACGGTCGAGGGGCTGTCCGCGATCTTGCGGATGGTGTCGAAGATCTCCGCCATGCGGGCGCTCTTGCCGACGATGTTGTCGAAGCGGTGCTGGGTCTCGAGCTGCTTGCGGAGGTAGAGGTTCTCGTCGCGGAGGCGCTTGCGCTCCAGCGCCCGCCGGATGATCAGGTGGATCTCGTCGAGCTTGAACGGCTTCGTGATGTAGTCGTAGGCTCCGAGCTTCATGGCCTCGACGGCGGTTTCCGTGGAGCCGACGGCCGTGATCACGATCACCACGGTCTCGGGGGTGTGCTCCTTCGCGGCCCGGAGGACCTGGAGTCCATCGGCGTTGGGCATGCGCAGGTCGGTGATGATGACGTCGAACCCATCGCGCCGCACGGCCTCGATGGCGACCTCACCGTCCTCGGCGACGCTGACCTCGTAGCCCTGCCGCTCCAGGGTGATGGCGAGGAGCTCACGCATGCTCTTCTCGTCGTCCACCACCAGCACTCGCGGTTCGGTCATGGGATCGTCCTCGGTCCGGGGCGGCGGTGGGGTCTCCCCGCGGTCACGCCCCGGTTGCGGCACTACACTAGCACGGCGCCCCCGCCCCGCCCGCGCTTCCCCTCCCCCCGCCCCTCGACGGCCGGCAGGCTCAGCGTGAAGGTCGTGCCGGTCCCCGGCCAGCTGCGCACGTCGATGCTGCCGCCGTGGTCCTGCACGATGCGATAGACCAGCGCCAGCCCGAGACCGCTGCCCTGGGTCTTCGTCGAGTAGAAGGGCTCGAAGATGTGGGGCAGGTCCGTCTCGGAGATCCCGCGGCCGCTGTCGGCCACCCAGAGGGACAGTTCCGGCGCGCCGCGGGTACCCGGCTGCCGCCGGCCCCCGACCCGCAGCTCGCCGCCCTGGGGCATGGACTGGACGGCGTTGATGCACAGGTTCCAGATGGCCTGGCGGAGCTGCTGCGGATCGGCCCGGGTCCAGAGGCTGTCGCCGAACTCGCGGATCACCGTGAGCTCCGCAGGGACGGGCCGGTGCTGGAGCAGCACGAGCACCTCGTCGAGCACCCGCGTCACGTCGACGTCCAGGAGGGTGAGCGGCGCCGGCCGCGCGTACTCGAGGAATTCGGAGATGAGCCGGTTGAGGCGCTCCGACTCGCGCAGCACGATGTCCACGAGCCGGCTGCGCGTCGTGTCCGGCGGGAGCTCGCGGGCCAGCACCTCGATGGCTCCCGACACCGAGGCCAGCGGGTTGCGGATCTCGTGGGCGAGGTTCGCCGACAGCCGCCCCACCGTGGCGAGCCGGTCGGCCTGGCGCACCCGGTCCTCCATCTGCTTGATGGAGGAGAGGTCCTGGCACACGCCGATCAGTCCCACCGCGCTGCCTTCGCCGGACTTGAGGAGCCAGAAGGAGATGCCCACCGGGACGGCGCGCCCGTCGTGCCGGCGGAGCTGGATCTCGTGCCGCTGCGACTGGCCGTCTGCGCCCGCCACGGCGGCCCGAACCGCCTCCAGGTCCACCGCACGGCCGAAGACCGACTCCCACGGCTGGCCGAGCGCCTGCGCCGCTTCGACGCCCGTGATGGCCTCGGCGGCCCGGTTGAAGGCCGTGATGCGATGATCGGAGTCGACGGCGATGAGGCCCGTCCCCACGGACTGGAAGATCTGGTCGCGGAACGCCTGGACATCCGAGAGATGTCGCTGCTGGGCTTCCAGATCCCGCTGGACCAGGTGATACCGCTCGGCGAGGGACCCGGCGACGATGGCGCTGATCATCAGGACACCCGCGTTCATGAAGACCGTGAGGACTTCCAGCGCTGTGGTCTCCGTGGGCTCCATGAGGTCGAAAAGAGGCAGGATCGTTCTGCCGACCACGAGGCCGATGTAGAGGAGGCTCGACAGGCCTGCCACGACCATGCCCCCCACCCGCGAGAGGAGGAAGCATCCCTCCATGACGACCAGCACGTAGATGAAGGTGAAGAGGGAACGGGGGCCGCCACTGGTGGCGACGATGGCGGTCACCAGGACCACGTCGAGCGAGAGCTGGAGCCACGCGAAGCGACGGGGATCGGGGACCCGGAGCGGCCCCAGCAGCAACGGCAGGGAGGTGAGCGCGCTCCCTCCCGCAGCCAGCAGGAAGAGCGGGAAGTGGAACGGCAGGGCGTCGGCGTAGCGGAGCGCGACCCCCGCTCCGAGCACCACCACGGCCATCGCGAGCCGCGCCCAGCCGAGCCCCTGGAGGGAAGGCCGGAGCAGCCTTGCTGGCGGAGCCACGGCGCCGGCGCTACTTGATCAGCGTGACCAGGCGGAAGATCGGCAAGTACATCGCCACGACCAGGCCGCCGATGATCACACCCAGGATGACGATCATGAGCGGCTCCAGCAGGGCGGTCAGGGCGCCGACCGCCGTGTCCACCTCGTCATCGTAGAAATCGGCGATCTTGTTCAGCATCGCGTCCAGCGCGCCGGTCTGCTCTCCCACGGCGATCATCTGCGTCACCATGGGCGGGAAGACGCCGGAGGACTTGAGTGGCTCGGCCAGCGTCTTCCCGGCGGTCACCGCGGCGCGGCACTGCATGACCGCCCTCTCCACCACCTTGTTCCCGGCGGTCCGGGCGGTGATGCGCAGCCCCTCGAGGATGGGCACGCCCGAGGAGACGAGGGTGCCGAAGGTGCGCGTGAAGCGCGCAACCGCCACCTTCCGGATCAGCGTGCCAAAGACCGGCAGCTTGAGCAGGAGCGCGTCGATCGTCGACTTGCCGTTCTCGGTCTTGTAGTACCGCCGCAGCAGGTACACCGCGCCCATCGCCCCGAGGATGATGAAGATGATGTAGCCGCGCACGAAGTCCGACATCCAGAGGACGATTTGCGTGGGCAGCGGCAGGTCCGCCCCGAGGTTCTTGAACATGGTGGCGAAGGTCGGGATCACGAAGGTCAGCATGAAGATGACGATCAGGAACGCCACGCCGATGATCGTGGAGGGATAGACCATGGCCGCCTTGACCTTCCGCTTCAGGGCGGCGGCCTTCTCGATGTAGACGGAGAGGCGCTGGAGCACCACGTCGAGGATCCCGCCCGCCTCGCCCACCTGGACGAGGTTGGTGAAGAGGTCGTCGAAGGTCCGGGGGTGGCGCCGCAGTGACTCGGCCAGGGTGGAGCCGGCCTCCACCTGTCGGGCCACGTTGGCGGTCACGGCCCGCAGGGTCTTGGACTCGCTCTGCTCGGCCAGGATGTTCAGGCACTGCACCAGAGGCAGCCCGGCGTCGATCATGGTGGAGAACTGCCGGGTGAAGATGGCCATCTCCCGGTCGTTGACCTTGCCCCCCAGCTTGACGACCGTCTTGCCGCCCGCTTTCTCCTCGATCTTGGTCACCAGGATGGCGCGATTCCTGAGCTCGCCCACGGCGGCCATCCGGTCCGGGGCTTCGACCTCGCCGGTGGTGAGCCCCCTGGCCCCGCGTCCCCTGTAGCTGAATACCGGCATGTGGTCTTCTCCTCAGCGCCGGCCGAAGGGGGAGCCGCTTCCGCCCCCCGCCGCGGCCGCCGGCGCGGTCACGCCGCTGCTCTTCAAGAGCTGATCCAGCTCCTCGGGCATCGTGCTCCGGTTCAGCGCCTCTTCTCGGGCGATGCGCCGTTTCTGCACGAGCTCCGCGAGGGACTGGTTCATCGTCTGCATGCCGAACTTCTGCCCCGCCTGCATGGCCGAGTAGATCTGATGGATTTTCTCCTCCCGAATCAGGTTGCGGACGGCGGGGGTGGTGACCATGATCTCGAGCGCCATGGCGCGGCCGCGCCCGTCGGCCGTGGGGATGAGCTGCTGGGAGAGCACCCCCTCCAGCACCAGGGAGAGCTGGGCGCGGACCTGACCCTGCTGGCTCGTGGGGAAGACGTCGATGATGCGGTTCATGGTCTGGGCGCAGGAGTTGGTGTGCAGGGTGCCCAGCGTCAGGTGGCCCGTCTCGGCGATGGTGAGGGCGGCGGCGATGGTCTCGAGGTCGCGCATCTCGCCGACGAGCACGACGTCCGGGTCCTGGCGCAGGATGGACTTCAGCGCGTTCTTGAACGACTGGGTGTCCGAGAACACCTCCCGCTGGTTCACCAGGCACTTCTTGTGCTGGTGGACGAACTCGATGGGGTCCTCGATGGTCATGATGTGCTCGCTGCGCTCGGAGTTGATCTTGTCCACCATGGCGGCGAGGGTCGTGGATTTGCCCGAGCCCGTGGGGCCCGTGACCAGGATCAGGCCCTTGGGCCGATCCGACAGCTGCTCGACGATGGGCGGCAGCGCGAGATCCGAGAACGTCCGGATCTTGAAGGGGATGACGCGGAGGGCCGCCGCGACGGCGCCGCGCTGCCGGTAGACGTTGCACCGGAAGCGCGCCAGCCCCTGGATCCCGAAGGAGAGATCCAGCTCGTTCTCCTCCTCGAACTTCTGCTTCTGTCCCTCGTTGAGGACGCTGTAGGCCAGCCGCTGGGTGTCCTGCGGCATCAGCACCTCGAACTGGTTGAGCGGGGTGAGCTTGCCGTGCAGGCGGATCTGCGGGTAGGTGCCGGTCGTGATATGCAGATCCGACGCGCCCCGCTCGATCATGATGGTGAGCAGATCGTGCATGGTCGCGGCCATTGGGTTACCTCGTGTCCGGCGTGGGCTCGGGCGGCATCATCCCAGCGTCACCCGGAGCACTTCCTCCAGGGTGGTCACCCCGTCGATCACCTTCTGCAGGGCGTTCTGCCGGAGCGTCTTCATGCCCTGCGCCAGGGCCAGCTGGAGGATCTCCGCGGTGGGCGCGTTTCGCAGGATCAGCTCCCGGAGCTCGTCGCCGATCGGCATGACCTCGTAGATGGCCACGCGCCCCTTCATGCCCGTGAAGCTGCACGTGTGGCAGCCCTTGCCCTTGTAGAACTGCACCTTGCCGAGCCCCTGGGGCGCGTGGCCGTAGGGCACCAGGCTCTCCTCGTCCGCCTCGTACGGCTGCTTGCAGTCCTTGCAGATCTTGCGCCCGAGGCGCTGGGCCAGGATCAGCGTCAGCGCCGAGGAGACGAGGAAGGGCGGGATCCCCATGTCGAGGAGCCGGGCGATGGTGCCGGGGCAGTCGTTGGTGTGCAGCGTGCTGAGAACGAGGTGACCCGTGAGGGCCGCGCGGATGCCGATCTGGGCCGTCTCCAGGTCGCGCGTCTCGCCGACGAGGATCACGTCGGGGTCCTGGCGCAGGAAGGAGCGCAGCGCGGCGCCGAACGTCCGCCCGATCCCCTCGTTGATCTGAACCTGGTTGACGCCCTTGAGGTTGTACTCCACCGGGTCCTCGGCCGTCATGATGTTGACGTCGGGAGAGTTGATCGTGTGGATGGCCGAGTAGAGGGTGGTGGTCTTGCCGGAGCCGGTGGGCCCCGTGATGAGGATCATCCCGTACGGCTGGTGGATCGCCTTGTTGAACTGCTCGAGGCTCCACGCGTCGAAACCGAGCATGGCCAGGTCCAGCTGGAGCGACTCCTTGTCCAGGATGCGCAGGACGGTCTTCTCGCCGAAGATCGTGGGGAGCGTGGAGACGCGGAAGTCGATCTCGCGCTGGTTGTAGCGCAGCTTGATGCGTCCGTCCTGGGGGAGCCGCCGCTCGGCGATGTCCATGGTCGACATGATCTTGACGCGGGAGGTGAGCGCCGTCTCGAGGCGCTTGGGCGGGGTCATGATCTCGTGGAGCACGCCGTCCACGCGGAAGCGGACACGGAAGACCTTCTCGTACGGCTCGAGGTGGATGTCCGACGCCCCCCGCCGGATGGCGTCCACCAGGATCATGTTCACCAGCCGCACCACCGGGGCCTCGTCCGCCGACTCCTTCAGCTCGAAGATGTCGGCCTTCGCCCACGATTCCTCGTCGCCCTCGACGACCTCGACATCGCCGGCTGTCCCCTCCATCTCCGAGATGACCTCGGCCATCCCCGAGCCCTGCGCCTCGTAGAGTCGGTCGAGGGCCTTGCGGATGGCGCCCTGGGCGGCGACGACCGGGATGACCTGGAGGTTGGTCATGAACCCCACGTCGTCCACCGCGAAGACGTTGGTCGGGTCCGCCATGGCCAGCGTCAGGGAGTTGCCGGTGCGCTTGATCGGGAGCACCTCGTACTTCTTGGCGATCTGGGCCGGGACGAGCTTGAGCACGTCGGCGTCGATGTCGAGCTGCGAGAGCGTGATGGAGGGGATGCCGTACTGCTTGGAGAGGAAGGCGATCAGCTGGTCTTCGGTGATGACGTTGAGGCGGACGAGGATCGAGCCGAGCTTCTCGTTGGTGCCCTTCTGCTCGGCGAGGGCGCGCTGGAGCTGCTCCTGGTTGATGAGACCTTCGCGAACCAGGAGGTCCCCGAGACGTCGGCTAACCGGTTGTCCGAGTTTCGGTTCCGCCATCACGTCCGGGCCCGCTCGAGGGGTCCGGTCCGGCTATTGTACTCCACCGGCCTTTTTCAGCACATCGGTAAAAGCCTTGAGGGCCTCGTCCTGGTACACGACGAACAGGATCTTCTGAAGCGTCGACTTGCCCCCCTTGAGGTGCTCCACGATGGCGGTCACCATGGCCTCGGCCGACTTGTCGGGCGGGACCCCACCGACCCCGCTGCCGAGGGCCGGGAAGGCGATGGAGGACAGCCGATGTTTCTCGGCGATCGTGAGACTCGACCGGGTTGCCGCGGCGATCTTCTCCGGGTCGGTCTTGAGATCGCTTCCCATGGTGGCGGCATGGATCACGTGGGTGGCCGCCAGGTTGCCGGCCCCGGTGAGCACGACCTCTCCCACCTCGATGGGGCCCTGTCTCACCGCATCCTCCTCGATGACCGTGCCGCCCTTGCGCTTGATGGCTCCCGCGACGCCGGCGCCCATCCAGAGCTGGGAGTTGGCGGCATTGACGATGGCGTCGACCTCGGCCTCGGTGATGTCGCCGCGGGCCACGGAGAGGGTGGTGGACCCGAGCTTGACCTTCATGGCGCGCTCCCGGAACCGGTCTCGCGTCCGGGCTCGCGGGACTTCACGCCCTCCCAGGCCTGGTCGAGCTCCCGAAGCGACGCCTCGCCCACCGTGCGGCCCGTGGCCCTCATCGCGGCCTCCACCTCCCTGAAGCGACGGGTGAACTTCTCGGCGGCCTGTCTCAGGCAGTCCTCGGCAACGACGTCGAGGAGCCGGGCCGCGTTGACGATGGAGAAGAGCAGGTCGCCGAGCTCCTCGCGGACCTGGCCGGCATTGCCCTCCGCGGCGGCGCGGTCCAGCTCCCGCACTTCCTCGCGCACCTTGGCCCATGCGCCCGACCAGTCGGGCCAGTCGAAGCCGATCCGTCCGGCCTTGACCTGCAGGCGCTGGGCTCTGAGCAGCGCCGGGAGGCTGCGCGGGACGCCCTCCAGGGCGGAGCGGGGCTCCCCCTCGGGCCCGCGTTCCCCCCGCTTGATGCGCTCCCACTGGCTGAGCGCCTCCTCGGCATTGGACACGGCGCCGTCGCCGAAGACGTGCGGGTGCCGGCGGACCATCTTGTCACGAAGCCGTGCGAGCAGGTCGGCCATCGAGAACTCGCCCTGCTCGCTCGCCACCTGGCAGTGGAACACCACCTGAAAGAGCACGTCGCCGAGCTCCTCCATGATGTGGTCGGTGGAGCCCTCGTCGATGGCCTCCAGGGCCTCGTAGGCCTCCTCGATCAGGTACGGTTTGAGGGACTCTCGCGTCTGCTCGCGGTCCCACGGGCAGCCGCCCTCGCCCCTGAGGCGAGCCATGACGGAGAGCAGGGAATCGAAGAGGGCGCCGGCGGAGTCAGCCATGGACGATCCTGGAGGTGAGCGGCATTATACACAACGGCGCCGGTTCCTTGTAAGGACTTCGGTGGACATGCTAGCTTCGGGCCGACGGTGCTCCACGCGCGCCTCTCTCCTCGGGAGGTCGCGGCTGGCGGCGCCGGAACCTCCCACACGGGCACAACCCCGGGAGAGCGATCGGATGGCCGACGAAGAAGAGAGCTTCAAGGTCACGGACCGCCGGGGCCTGCAGCGCGAGTTCACGGAGAGCCCGGTGCTGGCCCCAGCCCAGGCCCCAGCGCCCCCTTCGCCTCCCCGCGACCCCGCCCCGTCATCGACTGGCCACACGGGCGCCGACCAGGCTCGGCAGCCTGCCGGGGAGGGTGATCTCAGCGGCCTGTTCATCATGTTCGCCAGCTCGGGGCTGATCGGCCTCGGCGCGGCCCCGGACCCGATGACCGGGCAGCCACGGCTCGACTTGGAGCAGGCGCAGGAGGCCATCGAGACCCTGCTGCTGCTCCGCACCAAGACCGAGGGCAATCGCACCGAGGAGGAAAGCCGGCTCCTCGAGGACATCCTGTACGACCTGCAGCTGCGATTCGTCCAGGCCAAGCGAAGGGGTGGCCGACCCGCGTGAGGCCCCGGCGAGCTGGCCTCAGCGCGTGCTGATGACCGCTCGCCCGTCCTCGAGGGTGATGCCCTGGACGACCGCAGGCACCTGCCATCGCAGGAGCCTCCCCCCGGTGGACCCGAGCATGACTGGCAGCAGCCATGTCCCCACCGGCTGCTTCCCGAGAGCGAACTCCGCGAGGTCCACCTTTCCGTAGCCCCTGGTCGTGCCGGCCGATCCCGGCTCGAGCACGATCCGCCCCTTGACCGTCACCCACACCGGCCGCTCGAGTTTCCCGGCCGGTAGGTAGGGGAGGAGCTGGGTGAACGGGGCGCCCTGAAGGAGGTTCCGGAGCGCCGTCTGGCCCCTCACCTCGATGAAGCCACGGGTGAACTTCACGCTCAGGGGATCGAAGGGGAGGTCGGCCGCCTCTGCGAGGTGGTTCGCCAGGAAGGCATTGACCTCCTGCTCAGTGAGGACCACCGCGTCCTGACGGTGGGACCGCCCCGACTGCCTCAGGACGATCTCGTACAGCTTCTGCTGGGCCGAGAACCCGTCGGATCTCGTGAAACGGGTCAGGGAGACCTCCGGCGCCGCCGACATGTTTCCGGAGAGGAACACGAAGCCGGCCGCCGCAACGACGAGGACCAGGATGATCACGGTCAGGCTGAGGCAGCCGAAGCAGCCGATCCTCATGGATGGCACCTTAGCATCGGTCCGACGAATGTGTCAAAGTTCACAGCATTTTCGCCCTCTTATTGATTTTCTTGATTCCCTGTTGACATTCGCACACTCATGAGATATATGTGAGGCAGACTCAGGTTCTACTTCACCGTCAGGATCGACGTGCTCCGAGCGTCGCGGAGATGGTGGGGGAGGGGGTGGACTCCTTCCCCGCCGCTCCGTCCTACGAGGGACCTGCGCAACGACCAGAACAGGAGACATGAGACATGGCGAAGGTGATCGGCATTGACCTGGGAACGACCAACTCGGTGGTCTCCGTTGTGGAGGGCGGCGAAGCGACCGTCATCCCCAACCAGGAAGGCAGCCGCCTGACGCCCTCCGTGGCAGCCTTCACGAAGGAGGGGGAGACCCTCGTCGGTCAGGTGGCCAAGCGTCAGGCCATCACCAACCCCGAGAATACCGTGTTTTCCATCAAGCGCTTCATGGGACGGCACTACGACGAAGTGCTCCAGGAGATCAAGCTGGTTCCGTACAAGGTTATCAAGGCCCAGAACGGTGACGCCCGAGTGGAGATCCGGGGGAAGGTGTACTCGCCGCCCGAGATCTCGGCGCTGGTGCTCCGGAAGCTCAAGGAGGCGGCCGAGGCCTACCTGGGCGAGAAGGTCACCAAGGCCGTCATCACCGTTCCGGCCTACTTCAACGACAGCCAGCGGCAGGCCACGAAGGACGCCGGCGCCATCGCCGGGCTCGAGGTCCTCCGCATCGTGAACGAGCCCACGGCGGCGGCGCTCGCCTACGGCCTCGACAAGAAGAAGGACGAGACCATCGCCGTGTACGACCTGGGCGGTGGGACGTTCGACATCTCCATCCTCGAGATCGGCGAGGGCGTCGTCGAGGTCAAGGCGACCAACGGCGACACCCATCTGGGCGGGGACGACTTCGACCAGCGGATCATCGACTGGATCGCGGACGAGTTCAAGAAGGAGAACGCCATCGATCTGCGGAAGGACCGCATGGCGCTCCAGCGGCTCAAGGAGGCGGGGGAGAAGGCCAAGTGCGAGCTCAGCACGACGCTGCAGACCGAGATCAACCTGCCGTTCATCACGGCCGACGCCACGGGGCCCAAGCACCTCGTGCTCGCGCTCACGCGGGCCAAGCTCGAGTCCCTCGTGGCCGACCTCATCGAGCGGAGCCTGACGCCCTGCCGCGAGGCCATACGCCAGGCGGGGGTCACGCCGGCCGACATCGACGAGGTCATCCTCGTGGGCGGCCAGACCCGGATGCCCAAGGTGCAGGAGGAGGTCCGGGGCCTGTTCGGCAAGGCGCCGAACCAGTCCGTCAACCCCGACGAGGTGGTGGCGGTGGGCGCCGCGCTCCAGGCGGCGGTGCTGACCGGCGAGGTGAAGGACCTGCTGTTGCTCGACGTCACGCCGCTGTCGCTCGGCATCGAGACACTGGGCGGGGTGATGACCAAGCTCATCGAGGCCAACACCACGATCCCCACGAAGAAGAGCGAGGTGTTCACCACGGCCTCGGACAGCCAGCCGTCGGTGGAAGTGCACGTCCTCCAGGGCGAGCGTCCCATGGCGCGCGACAACCGGACGCTCGGGCGTTTCCACCTGGATGGGCTCCCGCCGGCGCCACGCGGCGTGCCGCAGATCGAGGTGGCGTTCGATGTCGACGCCAACGGCATCGTGAACGTCTCCGCGAGAGACAAGGCGACGGGCAAGCAGCAGAACATCACGATCACGGCCTCGTCCACCCTGACCAAGGACGAGATCGAGCGGATGAAGAAGGAGGCCGAGGCGCACGCGGCCGAGGACGCCAGGCGCCGCGAGGAGATCGAGCTCCGGAACCAGGCCGATTCGCTCGTGTACTCGACCGAGCGGACCCTGCGCGACCACGGCGAGAAGATCACGGCCGAGGACAAGCAGGCCATCGAGGGAACGCTCGGGGAGGCTCGCGAGGCGCTCAAGGGCGATGACCTCGAGCGCATCAAGCGCGCGCAGGAGGCGCTGACCAAGGCCTCGCACAAGCTCGCGGAGGTGATGTACCGCGAGGCGCAGGCGGCGACCCATGGCGCTCCCGGCGGGAGTCCGGCCGGCGGCGAGCCGGAGGGCGGCTCAGCCAAGGGCGACGTCATCGACGCCGAGTTCAAGGACCTGGGAGAGAAGAAGTAGGTCGCCCGCCATGCAACAGGGGGCTCCGAGGGCATCACCGGCCCCGCAGCCGGCGGCAGCCGACCGCGACCATATGCGTGACTACTACGCGGTGCTGGGCATCAGCGTCGACACGACGCAGGCGCAGATCCGCCGGGCGTATCAGCGGCTGGCGCGGCGGTATTCCCCGGACGTCAACCTGTGGGATCGCGAGGCCCAGGCGCTGTTCGAGGAGATCTCCGAGGCCTATCGTGTTCTCAGCGATCCGTCGGCGCGGACGCTCTACGACCGCCACGGGGCGGTGGCCGGTGGCACTGCGCCGGTGGGAGCCGGTGAGGAGTCCCGCCGGGGGGGCCGCCGGGGCGAGGACCTGCATGTCCCGGTGGCGCTCGCCTTCCAGCACGCCGTCACCGGGATCACCGTTGACCTGAGCGTGGAGCGGCTGTCTGACTGCCAGGCCTGCGGCGCCACCGGGGCCCGCCCCGGGGCCGTCCCTGTGCGCTGTGGTCACTGCGGCGGAGCCGGGCTGGTCTGGTTGGGCGAGACGACGGCGCGCGCCGAGCGGTGTCCCGCGTGCGACGGGTCCGGGGAGCGAGTGGCCGAGCCCTGCCCCGCCTGCCGGGGGCGAGGGGTGAGCCGGACGCGCACGGTGGCTCGCGTCGTGATTCCGCCCGGCATGGACACGGGGGCCCAGCTTCGCATCCCGGGCGAGGGCCACTCCGGCCCCTTCGGCGGCCCCCGCGGCGATCTCATCGTGATCACGCGGGTGCACGACGATCCGGTCTTCACCCGGAAGGGCGACAACCTCTACTGCGAGCTGCCGCTCACGATCGTCGAGGCCGTGCTGGGCGCGAGGATCCCGGTCCACACGCTCCACGGCGACGTGGACCTGGTGATCCCTCCCGGCTCGCAGAGCGGCCAGGTCTTCCGGATCCGGAGCCGGGGCATGCCGCGGCTCGCGGCCGAGGGCCGGGGCGACCTCTATGTGACGGTGCGGGTCGAGATCCCCCGCGGGCTCGACGCGCGTACCCAGGAGCTGTTCCGCGAGATCGGCCGGCTTCTGCCGGAGGTCCCCCACGGTGAGTCCCGGAGCGCGGTGCGCACATGACCGACAAGGGCAAGCCCCTCTACATGATCGGCGTGGTGGCCGAGATGCTCAAGCTTCACCCCCAGACGCTCCGAATGTACGAGAAGAAGGGGCTCATCCGGCCGAGCCGCACCGTGGGCAAGACGCGCCTGTATTCCGCCGAGGACGTGGAGGAGATCGCGCGCCTGGTCCGGCTCACGCGGGATCTGGGCGTGAATCTGGCGGGCGTGGAGATCATCATAAAAATGAGGCGACGGATGTTCGGCATGCAGCAGCAGATCGAGGAGCTGCTGCGATATGTGCGGACGGAAACGGCGCAGTCCCGGGACCCGGCCGCGCGCGGGACGAGCGAGGCTCTGGTGCGGGCCGCCTCGGCTCACCTCTCGCCGGTGGACCTGTTCTAGGGCAGGACCCAGGAAAGGATTGAGGAGCATGGCGAAGACAACGATCGGCAGTGGAGCAGCCGCAGAGCTGGAAGCGGGCGGGACCGTCCCCGAGGTGCTGTCCATCCTGCCGCTGCGCGACACGGTCCTCTTCCCCCAGGCGGTGATTCCCCTGGCGGCAGGGCGCGAGACCTCCGTCCGCCTCATCGAGGATGCCGCGCGCGGGGGACGGCTCATCGGCGTCTTCGGACAGCGCGACCCCTCCGTGGAGGATCCCCAGCAGGGAGATCTCTACCGAGTGGGAACGGCGGCGACGATCCTCAAGGTGGTCAAGCAGCCCGACGGGATCGTGCGGCTCGTCGTCCAGGGGATCGCGCGGGTCCGGATCGTCGAGATGGTGCAGACGCGTCCCTTCCTCACGGCCCGCGTGAAGGTGGTGGAGGAGACGTTGCCGGCCGCCGGAGACCTCGAGACCGAGGCCCTCATGCGGAACGCGGTGACGCTCTTCCGCCAGATCGTCGAGCTGTCGCCTTTCCTGCCCGATGAGATGACAGGAGCCGTCCAGCACGTCTCCGAGCCCGGCCGGGCGGCGGATATCATCGCGGCCTCGCTGCCGGCGCTGAGCACGCAGGTCAAGCAAGAGCTTCTGGAGACGGTGGCCGTCAAGGCGCGGCTCGGCCGGCTGGCGGCCTGCCTCACGAAGGAGGTCGAGGTCCTGACGCTCGGGTCCAAGATCCAGTCGCAGGTGGAGTCCGAGGTGGGCAAGACCCAGCGGGAGTACTACCTGCGAGAGCAGATGAAGGCGATCCAGAAGGAGCTCGGCGAGACCGACGAGCGCAGCCAGGAGATCGGCGAGCTGCGCCAAAAGATCGAGGCCGCCGGCATGACCGAGGAGGCGAGGAAGGAGGCGCTCCGGGAGCTGGACCGCCTCGCCAAGATGCCCCCGGCCGCCGCCGAGTACACCGTGGCGCGGACCTACCTGGAGTGGCTGGTCGCGCTGCCGTGGGCCAAGGAGACCGAGGACAATCTGGACCTCGCCACGGCCCGGGCCATCCTGGACGAGGACCACTGGGCGCTCGAGAAGGTCAAGGACCGCATCCTGGAGTACCTGGCGGTCAAGAGCATGCGCCCGGCGGGCAAGGACCCCATCCTCTGCTTCGTCGGCCCTCCCGGCGTGGGCAAGACCTCGCTGGGGCGCTCCATCGCGCGGGCCCTCGGGAGGAAGTTCCACCGCATCTCGCTGGGCGGCATGCGTGACGAGGCGGAGATCCGCGGCCACCGGCGCACCTACATCGGCGCGCTTCCCGGCCAGATCATCCAGGGACTGCGCCGGGCCGAGTCCCGGAACCCGGTCTTCATGCTCGACGAGATCGACAAGCTCGGGATGGACTTCCGGGGCGACCCGGCCTCGGCGCTCCTCGAGGTGCTCGATCCCGAGCAGAACGTCGCCTTCCGCGACCACTACATTGACGTGGCCTTCGACCTGACCAAGGCGCTCTTCATCACGACGGCGAATATCCTGGACCCGGTGCCGCCGGCCCTCCGCGACCGCATGGAGGTCATCGAGATCGCCGGCTACACGGAGGAGGAGAAGGTCCACATCGCGCGGAAGCACCTGATCCCCAAGCAGACGGCCGACCATGGCCTCGTCGAGGGCGAGCACATCCGGTGGACGGACGAGGCCCTGCGCCTCCTGATCCGCGGCTATACCCGCGAGGCAGGCTTGCGCAACCTCGAGCGCGAGATCGCGGCCATCACCCGCAAGGTTGCCAAGCGGCGGGTGGAAGGGCACAGCGACGCCGTGGAGGTGACGGAAGCGCTCGTCGGCGAGCTGCTGGGCGCGCCCAGGTTCCTGTTCGAGGAGCTCGAGGAGCGCACCCGCGTCCCCGGCGTGGCCGTCGGCCTCGCCTGGACGGCGGCGGGCGGCGACATCCTGTTCATCGAGGCGACGCGCATGCGGGGCAGCAAGGCGTTGACGCTCACGGGGCAGCTGGGCGACGTGATGAAGGAGTCCGCGCAGGCCGCGCTCTCCTGGGTCCGCTCCCACGCCACCGAGATCGGAATCCGCCCGGATTTCTGGGAACACTCGGACATCCACGTTCACATCCCGGCAGGGGCCATCCCGAAGGACGGACCGTCGGCCGGCGTCACCCTGCTGACCGCGCTGGTGTCCCTGCTCACGCGGCGTCCGCTGCGGCCCCGCCTGGCCATGACCGGCGAGGTGACGCTGTCGGGGCGCGTGCTGCCGGTTGGGGGGATCAAGGAGAAGGTCCTCGCCGCACGGCGCGCCGGGGTGACAACGCTGATCCTGCCGAGCCGCAACGAGAAAAACCTCGTGGAGGACGTGCCGGCCCAGGCGCGAGCAGGCATGACCTTCCACCTGGTGGACTGCGTGGACCAGGTGCTGGCCCTGGCGCTCGACCCGGCGCCGGTCCCGGCCGAGCCTGTCCACAGGGAGCTGCTCGCCTCGCACAACTAGCCCGCAACTTCATGCGGTACAAGGCGAAAGTTCCCGCCGGCGATCCGTGCCCGTTTTCTGGGTGGGCGGTCACCGGCGGGTTCGCTTAGTATGGAGACGGCGTGCTCACATCACTCGTCTGGGGCGTGGTCGTCCTTCTGGTCGCAGCCGCGCTGCCGTCCGTGGCGGCAGCGGCGTCCTATCGGCTCACCGACCCGGATGGCGTGACCCACTTCACCAATGCGCCCACGGACCCACGCTACCGGCGCATTCCAGGGCTGTCGGGCACCCTGGCCGGCTGGCTACGGCTCCCCGAGGGGGCCACGGGGAAGTACGCGGAGGACATCCGCGAGATCTCGTCTCGCTACGGTCTCGACTCAGGACTGGTGGAATCCGTGATCCGCGTGGAGTCGGCCTTCAACCCGTCGGCCGTGTCCCGGAAGGGGGCCCGGGGACTGATGCAGCTCATGCCGCAGACGGCCTCGTCGCTCGGCGTGCGCGATGCCTTCAACCCCCGCCAGAACATCGAGGGCGGTGTGCGCCACCTCCGCCATCTGATGGATCGCTTCCCGGGGAATCTGCCGCTGGCACTGGCGGCCTACAATGCGGGCGAAAATGCGGTCACCCACTACCGGGGGATCCCACCGTACCCGGAGACGCAGCAGTACGTGAGGAAGATCCTCGAGATCCACGCCGTCGGCGAGGCCTCCCAGGTCATCTACCGTCACGAGGATCCCGACGGCACCGTCACCTACACGAATATCCGCCCGCCCACGGGCCTGAGGCTCCGCTAGCCCAACTTCCACTGGGCACGTCAGCTGGCGCGGGGGGCTCAGCGGTCGCGGTGCCAGACGAGGTCGAGGAAGCGGTCGAGGAAGCCGTCGTTGACGAACAGGTCAGCGGCCTCGCGGGTGGCCGGCTGGTCCATGCCCCAGAGCGCCACCCGCTTGCCGGCGTCCGGGTTCATCTGAATGAAGAGCCGCTGATCGCGGGTGAAGGCCACGGGCAGATCCTCGTAGATCTGGGAGGCGAAGGCGTTGACGCCGGGCCCGCCGATGGCGATGGCCGGGAAGAGGTCGGCCATCTCCTGGTTCAGCATCCACATGTCGGTGACCACCACGGCGCTCCGGCTCTCCGTGCCCTCGCCGCGCGAGTCGATGATGCGCTTGAGCTCGTAGGCGATGGGCCGGTCCTCCTCCTCGGGAAGGATCCCGTACCCCACCACGATGAGCACGGTGGAGCGGATGTCGAAGTAGCGCGGCATCAGCGAATCAGCCGGGCCAGCTCACGGAACTCGTCCGTGTCACCCTGACCCAGCAGCTGGAACAGCACGGTCTCGCTGCTCGTCACGACGGCGCCCGCCTGGCGCAGCTGATCCATCGCCAGGCGCCAGCTGGCCTGGGTGCGCGAGGTGACGGCGTCGGCGGCGACGTGGACGCCGTACCCCTCGGCCAGGAGATCCAGCGCCGAGAGCAGCACGCACACGTGGGCCTCGATGCCCACCAGGATGACCTGCCGCGTGCTCGCTGCCCGGAGGCGCGCGCGCACCCCCTCCACCGCCGCGCACGAGAAGGCCACCTTCGAGACGGGCTCGACGTCGGGCGGGAGCGTCTCCCGGAGCTCCGGCAGTGTGTGACCCAGTCCCTTCGGGTACTGCTCCGTCACGATGACCGGAAGCCCGAGCCGCCGCGCCGCCGTGGCCAGCACCTTGATGTTGCGCATGACTTCCTCGCGGTGATCGGCGTCCATGGCGGGGAAGAGGCGCTCCTGGACGTCCACCACGAGGAGGGTCGTCCCCTCTCGGCCGATCCGCATCGGATGGGGGCTCTGCGCGCTCGTCATGACGGCCTCCCGGAGAGAAGATCAGAGGCAGCGGTCGAACGCCCGATACTGCAGGGCCTCGGACACGTGCTCCGCAGCTATCGTCTCACATCCTGCCAGGTCCGCAACCGTCCGCGCGACCTTGAGAATGCGGTGATAGGCGCGCGCCGAGAGGCCGAGCCGGGAGACGGCGCGCCCGAGCAAGCGGCCTGCCTCCGCCGGCACGCGGCAGAAGAGGCGCGTCTGTCGCCCGCTCATGCGCGCGTTGACGCGCACGTCGGTGCCCGCGAAGCGCGCGGCCTGGCGGTCCCGCGCGGCGACCACGCGTCGCCGGATGGCCGCCGACGGCTCGCCGGCGGCATCGGCATCGAGATCGGCGTAGGTCACCGCCGGCAGTTCGACGTGGAGGTCGATGCGGTCCAGGAGGGGTCCCGAGAGACGCCCCAGGTACTGCTCGCGCTCGGCGGGCGTGCATGCGCAGGTCTCCACCGAGCGGCAGCCGCGCCGGCACGGGTTCGCCGCGCCCACGAGCTGGAAGCGCGCGGGGAAGGACGCGCTCCCCGCCGCGCGGGTGACCGTGACCACCCCGTCCTCCAGCGGCTGGCGCAGGGACTCGAGCACGCGCCGGGAGAACTCGGGCAGCTCGTCCAGGAAGAGCACGCCCAGGTGCGCCAGGCTCGCCTCGCCCGGATGGGGAGCGCCGCCGCCGCCGATGAGCCCCGACCCGGACACCGTGTGGTGCGGCGCCCGGAACGGGCGGCTGCCCACGAGTCCGCGCTCGGCCGACAGGAGCCCCGCCACGCTCCAGACCACCGACACCTCGATGGCCTCGTCCAGCGACAGCGGCGGGAGGATGGTGGCGAGGCGCTGGGCGAGCATGGTCTTGCCGGCCCCGGGTGGGCCGATCATCAGGACGTTGTGGCCGCCCGCAGCGGCGATCTCGAGCGCGCGCTTGGCGTGGGCCTGACCGCGCACCTCGGCGAAGTCGATCGTCCCGGGCCCGGGCTCGACGCACCCCGCTGCGGTCGCCTCCACCCGCTCGAGTGGCCGTTCCCCGTTGAGATACTCCACCGTGTCGTGGATGCTGTGCACCGGGATGACGTGGAGTCCCGCGACCACTGCGGCCTCCCGCGCGTTCTCGGCGGGCACCATCAAGAGCGGGATCCGTTCCTGGCGGCAGAGGAGCGCCACGGGAAGGACGCCGCGCACGGGACGGACGCGCCCGTCGAGGGACAGCTCCCCGAGGAGCGCGGCGCGCTCGAGCAGGTCCGGCTTCACGACTCCCGTGGCGGCGAGGATGCCCACCGCCATCGGCAGGTCGAAGGCCGGGCCCTCCTTGCGCAGATCGGCGGGCGCCAGGTTCACCGTGATGCGGTCCACGGGGAAGCTGAAGCCCGCATTGTGGATGGCCGCGCGGATGCGGTCGCGGCTCTCGCGCACGGTGGAATCCGGCAGCCCCACCGTCGTGAAGGACGGCAGGCCCGAGGCGACGTCGACCTCCACCGAGACGACGACGGCCTGGATCCCCTGAAGTGACGCGGAGCGTACGCGCGCGAGCACGGGGTCAGTGTCGGGCGCGCACCGGGAGGGGTCAACGCCTCGGAAGTGATACACCCTCTCAACCCGGAGCAGCGGGAGAAGCTCCGCGCGCTGCTGGCCGAGTCGCGCTCGCCGATGATGCAGCCGGGCTCGGCGCCGTCACCCTCGCCGTCACCCTCGCCGTCCCCGCGAGGGCAGCGCTTCTAGCGCCGGGCGTTCTCGGCCAGGACCCGCTCATCACGAGCGGCTTCTACCTGGCGATCGATCCCGAGTGCTTCATGCCCCGTGGCGAGTTCACCGCCCGGATGGACCGCCTCATCCGCCAGATCAAGGCCTCCGGGCGGGCGGCGGGTGTCGCGGAGGTCTTCGTCGCGGGGGAGATCGAGTTCCGCGCCGGGACGAACGACGAGCCGGACGAGGCCTCGCAGGGCGAGCCGCAGCCCGCGGTGCGAGGCGCAGCCGAAGGCGAGCCGGGCCGATGGATCGAGAGAGCGCGAAGCGCGCCGAGGCGAGCGGAGAAGGACACTGCGGCGAGCGGAGCGAGCCGGCGCGGGCGCGAGGCGTACGTGGGTGTACGTTGAGCGCCCACGCCGACCGAGAACGTGGCTCGGCGAGCCGGAGACGCAGGCGAGGCGAGCACACCTGGGAATCGGGCGAGCGTGAGCGAGCCAGGGCGAAGTGAGTCGGCCCCGCGCTACTCGTTCAGCCGGCGCTTGGCGAAGCCGAGGAGGCCCTGGGGCATGAAGATCACCATCGCGGTGAAGATGATGCCCACCGGGATCAGGTAGTACTCGGTGAAGTAGCGCGAGACGCCCTCGCG
Organism: Candidatus Rokubacteria bacterium GWA2_70_23; assembly: GCA_001788395.1. GTDB lineage: Bacteria > Methylomirabilota > Methylomirabilia > Rokubacteriales > CSP1-6 > UBA12499. The sequence goes on along the minus strand of MGBT01000119.1, from coordinate 27,773 downwards.
CAGCAGCAGGAAGAAGGCCGCGCCCGCCACCGGCCCCACCAGCGTGCCCATGCCGCCCATCACGTTGAAGATCACGACCTCGCCGGAGACCGCGAAGAAGACGAAGTCGGGCGCGGCGAACTTGTTCTGGACCGCGTAGAGGACGCCGGCCAGGCCCGCGAAGAGCCCAGAGAGCATGACCGCCACGATCTTGTAGCGCTCAACAGCGTAGCCGATGGCCCGGGTCCGCGGCTCGTTCTCGCGGATGGACTGCAGCACCATCCCGAACGGCGACTGGGTGATGCGTCGGAGGAGCAGGTACGAGACCGTCACCACCCCGAGCACGAACCAGTGAAGGGTCTCCGGGGTGAAGCGCGCCGCCCCGAGGCCGGGGAGAGAGAGCAACGGCTGGGCGAAGGTCAGCCCATTCTCGCCGCCCGTGACCGCGGTCCACGTGAAGATGATGACGTAGAAGATCTGGGAGAAGACGAGCGTCGTGATGGCGAAGTAGATGTCGCGCAGCCGCGTCGAGAAGTAGGCCACGAAGACGGCGGCCGTACCGGCGGCCGTCAGCCCGTAGAGGAGCGCCAACCACAGGTTCGGTGGCTTGACGGAAAGGAGGGCGGCGGCCGCCCCGTATATGCCCAGCCCGAAGAAGACCGAGTGGCCGAAGGAGACCATGCCCGTGTAGCCGATCAGGATGTCCGAGGACATGGCTAGCAGGCCCCAGATCAGGATCTCGGTGACGAAGCGTCGCCAGAACTCCGGCAACACGAGAGGGGCGATGGCCAGTAGGGCCAGCACGACGGCGAAGCCGGTCCAGTAGGCGGTGGGCGAGCGGCGGGCGATCATTGGGTCCTCACTTCGGGGTCCTCACTTCGGGGGCCTCACTTCGGCGTCGGGACGAAGAGGCCCGTGGGCCGGAAGAGGAGCGTGAGAATCAGGACCACGAAGGAGACGATCACCGCCTGGGCCGGGCTCACGACCAGGGAGGCGTAGGCCTCGAGCAGGCTGATGAGGATCGCGGCGAAGATGGAGCCGCCGAGATTGCCCATCCCGCCCACCACCACCACGATGAAGGCCCGCAGCGTGAAGTCCAGCCCCATGTTCTGCGTGACTCCGCCGAGGGGGCCGAAGAGCACCCCGCTGGCGGCGGCCATGCCGGCGCCGATGGCGAAGACGCCGGTGTGGACCCACGGGACCGGGATGCCCATGGCCGAGGCCATGATGCGGTCCTGCATGGTGGCGCGGATCCAGATGCCGTACTTGCCATGCCTGAGGAAGAGCCAGAAGCCGCCGATGATGGCCGCCGAGAGGACGGCGGTGAGCACTCGGTACCACGGGTACTGCAGGTAGAAGAGCTGGAACTGGCCGGTGAGGGGCTCCTGGATCCTGCGCGCCGACGGTCCCCACTGCCAGAGCGCGTACTTCTGGAGCACGAGCGATATGCCGAAGGTGGCGAGGATGGTGGTGAGGGGATCGCGGCCCAGCAGCGGGCGCAGCGTCGTTGCCTGGAGCGCGGCGCCGAACACCGCGATGACGAGCACGGCGACGAGGAGGGCGAGCCAGAAATTGCCCGTCGCCGCGATGGTCACCGCGCCCGTGAATCCGCCTAGCATCACGAGGTCGCCATGGGCGAAGTTGACCACGTCCATGATCCCGAAGATGAGCGTCAGCCCTGAGGCCACGAGCGCGAGGATCATCCCGTTGACGAGCCCGTTGACCGTCTGGATGAGGATCTGGTCGAGGGGGATGCTCACGGCTAGACCCCCAGGTACTGGTGGATGACGGCGTGGTCGGCCCGCAGCTCGGCGGCCGTGGCATGGTGGCGGACGAGACCCTTCTCCATGATGTAGACGCGATCGCTGACGTCCAGGGTGAGCGGCACGTTCTGCTCGACCAGCAGGATCGCGACGCGGTCCTGGTGGAGCAGCGTGATGATCTCGCGGATCTGGCCGACCATGCGCGGCATCAGCCCCTCCGTCGGCTCGTCGAGGAGGATGATCTTGGGCTCGAGCATCATGGCGCGCGCGATGGCGAGCATCTGCTGCTCGCCGCCGGACAGGGTGCCCCCCGCCTGGCTCCGCCGCTCCGCCAGCACGGGGAAGTGGGCGTAGACCTTGTCGAGCAGCTCGCGCCGCCTGGCCTCGGTCATCCCCGGCCGGTCGAGCCCCGTGCGCAGGTTCTCCATGACCGTGAGGAGCCGGAAGATGCGGCGGTCCTCGGGTACCCAGGCTAGCCCCGCGTGAGCGAGGCGGTGGGGCGCCGTGCCGGCGATCTCGCGCCCCTCGAAGCGCACGTGTCCCCCCGACGGCCGCACGAGCCCCATGATGGTCTTGAGCGTGGTGCTCTTGCCGACGCCGTTCCGACCGAGGAGACCGACCACCTCGCCCGGCTGCACCTCGAGGGAGACGCCGAGCAGGATGTGGCTCTTGCCGTAGTAGGTGTGAACCTCCGTGAGGGTCAGCATCAGGTCTTGAGGTAAACCTCCTGCACCCGCGGGTTGTCCTGGATCTCGGCCGGCGTTCCCTCGGCGAGCACCTCGCCGTAGTGGAGCACGGTGATCGTACGCGCCAGCCCCATCACGACGTCCATGTCGTGCTCCACGATGAGGATGGTCACGTCGTGGGCGATGCGGCGGATCAAGCCGACCGTGGCGTGGGTCTCGGTGACGCTCATTCCGGCCGTCGGCTCGTCGAGGCACAGGAGCCGGGGCTCGGTGGCCAGCGCGATGCCGATCTCGAGGTTGCGCTGCTCGCCGTGCGAGAGGTTGGCCGCCAGCTCGTCCTCCTTTTCGCGGAGCGCGACCGCCTCCAGCACGCTTCGCGCCCGGTCGATCAGATCGCCGAAGGCGCGGTGGTGGCTCAGCAGGCTCCAGCCATGCTGCCGCGACTGGGCGGCGATGCGGACGTTCTCGAGCACGGTGGCGCCGGGCAGAATGTTGGTGATCTGGTACGAGCGCGCAATGCCCTTACGGGAAATCCGGTTCGGCGGCAGTCCGGCCACATCCTCGCCGTCGAGGAGGACGCGCCCGCCAGTGGGTCGGAGGACACCGGTCACGCAGTTGAAGAAGGTGCTCTTGCCCGCGCCGTTGGGGCCGATGATGGCGCGGATCTCCCCCCGCGGGACGGAGACGCTCACGTTGTTGACGGCGGCGAGGCCGCCGAACCGCATCGTGAGCCCCTCGGTGCGGAGAATCGGCCCCGAAGGGGCACGCCGGCGGAGCACGGCCGGCGTGCCCCTTCGGGGAGAGTCGGACGGCACGCTACACGAACTTGCAGGCCGGCGGGACGAGGGTCTTCTCCTTCGGCACGATCTCCAGCAGCCGGTGCTTGACGTTCTTCAGGTCGTAGATGAACTCGCGCAGGAAGGCCTGGTGGTCCTCCTTGCGGAGGATCTTGTCGCCCTGCGGGAAGTCGTCTCCCTCCTTCATCTCCAGCCCCTCCAGGGCCGCGATCAGCTTCATGGTGTCCTCGCGGCCCCGGAACCCGGACTTCTGCATCCCGAGCTTCAGGGCATTGAAGCCCTCGAAGTTGGACTGCACGAAGCGGTCCGGCAGCGGGCCCGACGGGTCGATGGCCTTGAGCCGGGCCACCGCGTCGTCGAAGAACTTCTTGTGGGAGGGCGTGTTGAGCGGCCCCTCCAGCACCGGGATGTAGCGGTCGAGGCCGACGAACCCCTCTCCCTTGGTGCCGATGGCAGGGAGGCTCACCGAGGGCGTCATGGCCCCGTCGCCGGCGATCTTGTACTTCTTCGACATGCCGAGGTCGAAGGTCTGGGTCAGGAACGAGATGCCCTGGCCGCCGAAGAAGATGCCGAAGAGCCCGTCGAAGCTCCCGCTGATCTTCGACAGGAAGGGCGTCATGTCGGCCGTGCCGAGGGGGATGCCCGTGGAGCCGACCATCTCGCCGCCGTTCTTCTTGATCTCCGCGGCGAAGGCGTCACGGGTGGACTGCCCCCAGGCGTAGTCGGCGTAGACGATGTGCCACTTCTTGCCGAGCTTGTTCACCAGGTACGGCGCGAAGGCCACCGCCTGGGCGGGGGCGTAGTCGAAGGGCCGGAAGGTGTAGCGGCTGCACTTGGTGGTCGTGATGGTCGTGTCGAGGCACACCGTGATCATGTTGACGATCTTGTGCTCCTCCCACACCGGCATGCAGGCCAGGCACACGTTGGACAGGTAGCCGCCCACGTGGGCGTCGATCTTGTCCTCGAGGGCGAGCTTCTCGGCCTTGCGCCGGCCGACGTCGGGCTTGGACTCGTAGTCGGCGACGATCAGCTCGACGGGTCGGCCGCCGATCCCGCCCGACTTGTTGGCGCGGTCCACCGCCATCTCCACCCCGACCAGCGCCGTCTTGCCACCGGCGGCCGCCGCACCCGAGAGCGGCTGGAGCGTGCCGATCTTGTAGGGTTTGGCCTGGCCGAACGCGTGCCACCAGGGCGCGGGCACCAGCATGGTGGCGCCGAGGGCGCCGGCCGCGGTGGCGCCGAGGCCGAGGAGTGTCCGCCGCGTGACCTTGCCGCTATACCAGAACTCCTCGGACTTGGCCCAGGGTTCATCCATCCAGCGCTCGCTCATGAGGGCGTCCTCCCATTGGTCGGTTGTTGTTCGGCCATGGCCCGTAAGGCCGCGGTGAATGCTTCCGTGGTCTGCCGGACATCCTCCTCGCCGTGGGCGAGGGAGACGTAGAACTTCTGGCTAGCCTTGACGACGCCCCGCTCGAGCAGCGCCCGTGTGAAGGCCGAGTGGCGCTGCCGGTCGGCGGTGAGTGTGGCCCGGTAGTCGGTGATTGGCCGGTCGGTGAAGTAGATCTCGAACACCGGCGCCTCGCCGGCCACCTGGGCGGGGAGCCCCGCCCCGCGGGCGGCCTCTTCCAGCGCGGCCTTGACCCGGGCCCCCGTGGCGAAGAGCCGTGCGTAGGTCCCGGGCTTCCGCAGCTCCGCGAGCGTGGCGAGCCCCGCCGTCGCCGCCACGGGATTGCCGTTCAGCGTGCCGGCCTGGGCGACGAACTCGGGCGTTCCGTCGAGGTCCGGCGCCAGGTGGCGCATGATGTCCCGGCGGCCGGCGACGGCGGCCAGGGCGAAGCCCCCGCCGATGATCTTGCCGAGGGCGACGAGATCGGGGACCACGCCGTAGTACTCCTGCGCCCCGCCGTAGGCGAAGCGGAAGCCCGTGACGATCTCGTCGAAGATGAGGGGGATGCCGTGGCGGCGCGTGATCTCGCGCACGCCGTGCAGGAACTCCCGCTGCGGCGCGATGAGCCGCTGGAAGGGCTCCATGATCACCGCGGCCAGATCCTGGTGGTGGGCGGCGAGGATCGCCTCCGTCTCGGCGAGATCGTTGAACGGGGCGACGAGGACGCTGTCCTGGATGGCGTGGGGAATGCCGGCCGAGTCGGGCGTCGGGGCGGGGAAGGCCTTGGGCGACCGTGGGCCGACGCTCATCAGCGAGTAGTCGTGAGTGCCGTGGAAGCCGCCCTCGAACTTCAGGATCTTGTCCTTCTTCGTGAAGGCGCGGGCGATGCGGAGGGCGAAGAAGGTGGCCTCGCTGCCCGAGGAGGTGAAGCGGACCTGCTCGGCGCAGGGCACGGCGCGGCAGATCTCCTCGGCGAGCTCGAGCGTGGGCTCGCTGAGCTGGAAGTAGGTCGTGCCCCGGCTGAGCTGCCGCTCCACCGCCCCCACGACGGCAGGGTGCGCGTGCCCCAGCACGAGCGGACCCGAGCCCAGGACGTAGTCGATGTATTCCCGTCCGGAGACGTCGTAGAGGCGCGGGCCCCGCCCCTCCCGCACCACGAACGAGAGGTCACGCGGGACGGAGTAGCCGCCCAGCACCCCGCCGGGCAGCAGGCGGGCGGCCTTCTCGAGGAGCGCGTCTTCTTCGGGGCTGCGGCCTGCGCGTTGTGCCATCTGAGCTCGTTGAAGGGCGAAACGGTAGGACCCTTATACCCCAAGCGTCAGGCCTGGCGCAAGCGCCCTCACGCGGGCGCGCGCGCCCCGCCGCGACGTTCTGCTCGATCTGCCGGCTGTGGCCCTCGAGGTGCTCGGCGTAGATCTCCAGCCAGTCCAGCACACCCAAGGCGCCCGACTCCGTGTGACGCCCCTTGCGCTGCCAGGCCTCCTCGGGCAGCCGGCGGAGCAGCGGGCCTGTCAACGGGCCCTCATCTTCCATAACTCCGCTCTAAGGGCTCCCCGCCCGAGGTAGCATGATTCGCCCGCTAGGCGAGTCGCTCTCCCTCGTGGGAACCGACCTTAGAGCGGAGTTATGGATCTTGGCCTCATCGCCATCGGGGCCCGCCGACGCAGCGTGCCGCTCACGCCCGAGCGCGTGACGGCAGCGATCCGGAGCTGGAATCATGGTGCGGTCGGCTGATCGTTCCGCCCGCGCCAGGAAGGCGCCGGGTTCCTACCAGCGGGCCGGCCAGGACTCGAAGCCGAGGTCGGCGAAGAGTCGTCTCGCGCTGCCCGCATGCTGCTCGGCCTGGCTGTCGTGTCCCCTCCCCTCGAGGAGGCGGCTGAGGCCGAGGTGACAGCGGCCGAGAAGGGGGCGCATCCCGAGAGTCTCGGCCAGCTCGATCGCCTCACGGTATTGCTCCTCACTCTGCTCGATCTCGGCGAGCAGGCGCAGCGCGTACGCCTCGTACCCTCGCTCGCCCTGGCGTCGCGCGCGATCGACGGCCCGCCGCGCCGCCTCCGCGGCGTGGCGCCCCCGGCCGGCGGCCCGATACGCTTCGCCGAGCCACGCGATGAGCAGCGGGGAGCACGCACGAAGCCCGATCCGATCGGCCTCCGAGGTCCCTCGCTCGAGAAGCGGCAGGCCCTCGTCGACTCGTCCGGCCAGCGCGTAGGCGTAGCCCAGGCTTGCGGCGACGCGGGGCGCCCAGTGGATGTTGCTCGAGGTGCGGCACAGAGCAAGGCTCTCCTCGAACGCCGAGATCGCTGGGGCGATCCGACCCCTCGCCAGCTGGCAGTACCCGAAGCCCCACGCCGCCATGACCTGGCTGTAAGGGTGGCCGCGCGCCTCGGCGGTCTCCCGCGCTTCCCTGGCGCGGGCGACCGCCTCATCAGCAAGCCCTGCACGGTGTCCGGGACCACGGCCGATGCCGTCAGCTCCGCATCCGGGGCGACCGCCCGCGCCAGCTCCTCGATGAACAAGGGGTTCCCATCCGCCTTGGCGAGGACGAGCCGAGCCAGGGCCTCGGGCACGGTCTTGCGCTGCAGCACGCCACTGACGACTTGGAGGCTCTCGTCGGGCGAGAGCGGCAGCAGCGCGACCTGGCTCACGTAGGACTTGTTGATCCACCGCGGCCGGTAGCCCGAGCGGTAGGTGACGAGGAGCAGGATCGCGGAAGCGGGCACGCCCTCGACCAGCGAGGCGATGAATTCCTCGGAGATACCGTCAATCCAGTGCAGATCTTCGACGATGACGACACTGGGCCGAGACTCACCGGCGCGGACGAGCAGCTCCCGCAGGGCCTCGAAGGTCCGGACCTTGATCGCGTCGGGAGTGAGGCCGGCGAGGGATTCCGTCCCCTCTCGCAGGGAAAGGAGATTCAGCAGGAGCGGGAGCACGCCTGCGGGATCGATTCGGAGCGCGGTCAGATGGGCCCGGACCTTCTCGGGGATCACCGCCAGGCCGTCCGCCTCGGTGATCCCGCACACGCCGCGAAGCAGATCGAGCACCGGCAGATAGGCGACGCCGCTCCCGTACGACAGGCAGCGGCCCTCGAGACACGTCACCGCCTCCCCCACGACCTGCTGTCTGAACTCGAACAGGAGGCGCGACTTGCCGATGCCGGCCTCGCCCGCGATCGCGACGACCTGGCCCCGCCCGGTCCTGGCCTGGGCCAGTCGGGCCAGAAGCATCTCGCGCTCGCTGCGCCGGCCGACGTAGCGCGTGATGCGTCCTCCGAGCGTGAATCCCGGGCGGTCCTGCCCGGCCAGGCGGTAGGTGCGGACCTCGCCGATGTCGGGCGCGGCGGCCAGCTCGAAGCGGCGCTCGAGGAAGGGCGCGACGGCCTGGCTGATCCGGATGGCGTTCGGCCCGGCCGGGCTCACGAGTCCGTCGAGGAGGTCCCACGCCTCGGTCTTGTCGTCGAGGTCGATGGCCGTCGCCGCCGCCAGTCGGATGATCCTGAAGCGTCCGCCGTGTATGCCGATCCTGACGGGGACAGGCGCCGAGGCCACGTCCGTGGAGCGCTCGACGACCTTCCTGATGGCCATCGCGGCCTGGGCGGCGCGCCAGGGCGCGTCCTCGTCCGGCTCGAGGCCGAAGGCCGCGACCAGCCCCCGGGCGCTGACGTCCTCGACCCGTCCGCCAAAGCTCTCCACCTTGCCGACCAGCGCGTGAACGATCGGGGTCGTCTCGATGGGGTCGGTGGGGCTGTCAATGGCCCCGAGCAGCACCGGGAGGAGCGTGATGTGGCGCGTCTCCCAGCGGGGACGCGCCGTCTCTGGAGCGTCCCCGGGAGCCCGGGGCACCTCGGCGGGCACGGGCGGCGGCGAGGCGTCGGGCCGGAGGCCGGGCTTGCGGAGGTGATAGCGGACGGTGCTCCGGGTCGTCGTGAGCCTGGCCGCCGCGCGGGAGACATTCCAGCCGGTCTCGCGCAGAGCCTGGAGGAGACGCTCGGCCGTCGGGCCCTCGCGATCCGGCGCCGGAAGCCAGCGACTGCCAACGCGGGGTGTCTCGGAGACCGGCGGCGGCAAGCCGAGGGTCCCGGCCGTCACGGTCGTCGCCGACGAGAGCAGCGCGACGCGTTCCATGACGTTCATGAGCTCCCGCACGTTGCCGGGCCACGCGTGGGCGAGCAATGCGTGGCGGGCGTCGGGGGCCAGCCTCTTGGTGGGCAGCCCGTAGTCGGCGCAGGCTCGCGCGAGGAAGCGCTCGGCGAGCAGCACCACGTCCTCGCCGCGCTCGCGGAGCGGCGGCTGCCAGAGCGTCACCACTGCGAGGCGGTGATAGAGGTCCTCTCGGAGGGTCGCCGCGGTGCGTGTCCCGCTGGTGGCGGCCAGGATCCACACGTCGACCGGCTCGCTGCGCGTGCCTCCGAGCCGCCGGACCGACTGCTCCTCGATGACCTTGAGCAGCTTCCCCTGAAGCCCCTCGGGCAGCAGACCGACCTCGTCGAGGAAGATCGTGCCCCGGTGCGCGGTCTGGAACAGGCCTGGCTTGGCCTGGCGCGCGTCGGTGAAGGCGCCTCGCTCGAAGCCGAACATCTCGGCCTCGAGCAGCGTGTCGGGGATCGCGGCGCAGTTGACGTCGACGAAATGGCGTGGCCGCCGCCATCTGGCGTCGGCCTCTTCAGCTTCCGACCGGCCTCGCCCGATCGCCCTGCCACGCCGCCTCCCGCTTTCCCGGCTCGGGTGATGCTCGTTGCTTGTGGAGCTTGCTGCGATCGGCGGGCGTCACCGCGCCGCCGGCAAGTCGAGCGCCGCCGCCAGCGCCGGATTCAGCTCGTGGAGCTTCGCTGGCGAGAGCGCGGCCACGAGCTGGGTCAGATCTCCCCACGTCTCACGCGCGCGCTTGCCCGGCGAGCGAGGCCTTGGCCTGGCGCGCGAGGCGGGCCTTGTGCCGGCGGAGGATGGCGCTCTCGCGCTCCTCGACGGCGCGCTGCCGCCCCGCTCCACGAAGTCCCTGACCGCGGCGCGCACCAGGACGGAGCGGCTGCGGCGGCGCGGGGAGGCCGCAGCCAGCTCGTCGAGGAGCTGCAGGGTGCCCTCGTCGATGGTGACTGCAATAGTCTTCATATTGGCAGTTCTGATGGCCCGAGGCGTCGGGGTTCAAGCCTGCCCATGAGCGGGCCCGGCGAGATGGACTCGCCGCTCGCGTTGTCAGGAGAGGAGTCCCGACTCCCGCAGGGCCAGACGGATGCGGTGGCGCTCCTCGTCGGACACCGGCGTCAGCGGCGGGCGCACGTGCGCAGCGGGGAGGCGCCCCAGGATGGCGAGCGCCTCCTTCATGCGGTTGTGCATGTCCACGAAGGGCGGCGCGTAGAAGACCCCCACCAGCGGGGCCAGCCGCTCGTTCACCCGCCGGGCGGAGGCGAGGTCGCCCGCCTGGACGGCGGCGAACAGCTCGGCCTGGAGGTCGGCCGCCACGCTGCCCATGCCCGAGATGCAGCCGTCGGCGCCGAGGAGGAAGGTGGCCAGGAGCGACATGGTGAACGAGGAGAGCATGGCCACGGGCCGCCCCGAGCCGCGCAGCGCCCTCAGGTTCTTCTCATACGACACGATGTCGTTGGACCAGTCCTTGACGCCCACCACTGAGGGGATCTTGCAGAGGGCCGCGAGCGTCTCGGGGCTGTAGCCGATGCCCGAGGCGGGCGGGTACTCGAAGACGATCAGGGGGAGATCCACGCGGTCGGCCAGGGCCGAGAAGTGGCGGAGCACCATCTCGGGCTTCACCTGGGCCCCCCACATGAAGATGGTCGGGGGGAAGACCAGGAGGCCGGCGGCGCCCGCGGCCCGCGCCTCCAGCGCCAGGTCGATGGCCTCCCGGGTGCCGTCGGCGTAGACGCCAGCGATGATCGGGACCTTGCCCGCCACCTCGTCGAGCGCGAGGGCGAGCGCCCGCTTCCGCTCCTCGCGCGAGAGCGAGGACACCTCGGCCGCGTGGCCATTGGCCACGATGGCGGTGACGCCGGCGGCGTCGGCGAGCCAGCGGAGATGCTTCCGGTAAGCGGCCTCGTCGATCTCGAGGTCGGCGCGGAAGGGCAGCAGGTTGGCGGGCATGCAGCCCTGGAAACGGAAGTCGCTCGTCATGAGTGTTCTCCCATGCGCTCGGCCCGCCGGTCCATTGACCGCGGCTTGCTCACGCCCGCTTCCCTCGCTCCGCTCGGGGGATCCCCATGTCCGCTCGCCTCGCCTGCGGCTCGACTCGCCCTACCACGCGGCGACGGAGAAGGCGTTGGGGATGTGGCGAATCGCCTTGACGCCGCCCTCGTTGTTCACGATCACCGCCACGACGTCGAAGCGGCACGGCATCTCCCGCAACCGGCGGAGCTTCAGGTAGCCGAGGGCCAGCTTCCCCAGCCGGTTCTGCTTGCGCGTGTTCACGGCCGCCTCGGGCGGATCGCCCGCGAGGTCCTTGCGCGTCTTGACCTCGACGAAGACGAGGGTCTTGCCCTCCCTGGCGACGAGGTCGATCTCGCCCTCCCTCGTCCGGACGTTCTTGTCCAGGATGGCATACCCGCAGCGCGCCAGGAAGCGCGCCGCCTCCTCCTCCCCCTTGATCCCTGTGGCTCTGCGAGTGTCGGTAGGCACGCGTCACTCCTTGATCAGCACAAGACCGAACGTCACTGCCGTTCCTCGAACAGCTCGCCCTGGCGCCCCACCCCGCGAAAGCTCATGCGGTGCAGGGGACAGGGCCCGTGCTCCAGGATGGCCCGCTGGTGAGCGGGCGTCGGGTAGCCCTTGTGCCGGCCGAATCCGTACACCGGATACTCACGATCCAGCGCCTCCATGATCCGATCCCGCGTCACCTTCGCGATGATCGACGCGGCCGCCACGCTGGCCGAGCGCCGATCGCCCCGCACCAGATTCCGCTGCGGGCACCCGAGGTCCCGTAGCGTGACGTAATCGGTCAGCACCAGTTCCGGCTCCACCCCGAGCCCTGCGAGAGCCCCCCGCATGGCCAGCCGCGTGGCCTCGAGGATATTGACCCGGTCGATGGTCGCCACGTCCGCCGTCCCCACGCCGACTGCCACGGCCTGCTCCCGGATCAGGTCGAAGAGCCGCTCCCGCTCGGCGGGCGCCACACGCTTCGAGTCGTCCAGTCCCTCGATGGGACTCCCCGGCGCCAGGATCACCGCGGCGGCCACCACCGGTCCCGCCAGCGGGCCTCGCCCGGCCTCGTCCACCCCCGCGACCCGGGTCAGGCCCCGGCGCCAGGCCTCTCGCTCGAACCGATACGGCGCGGCCGTGGGTCCGCCCTCAGCTCGAGGGTGTCTCCCCCGAGGCCCCCGAGGCCGGCACGTGGACGAAGCGCTTCTCCTTGAGCCGGGCGGCCTTGCCGGCCAGCTGGCGGAGGTAGTAGAGCTTGGCGCGGCGGACCACTGCGCGCTTCATGACCTGGATCTTGTCGATCCGAGGCGAGTGCAGCGGGAAGGTGCGCTCCACGCCCACGCCGTACGAGATCCGCCGCACGGTGAACGAGGCGCTGGCGCCGCCGCCCCGCTTCCGGATGACCACGCCCTCGAAGGCCTGCAGCCGCTCCTTCTCCCCTTCCACCACCTTCACGGACACCTTCACCGTGTCTCCGGGCGCGAACCCCCCGCGGTCCTTCTTCAGCTGTGCCGCGTCGATGAGTCGGATCGCTTCCATGTCCGTCTCTACTCCTTACGTGATGTAGTCCGAGGGCGTTCGGCCCTGGCTGAAACCATCCACCCACTTCTGCTCTTCCGGCGAGAGATCGGCGGTGTCCAGCAGGTCCCGCCTCCGCTGCCACGTCCGCCACACGGACATGAGCCGCCGCCACCCGTCGATCCGCCCGTGGTCGCCCGAGAGGAGCACGGGCGGCACCGCCCACTCACCGAACCGCTCCGGCCGCGTGTACTGCGGGTGCTCGAGCAGGCCGCGCGAGAACGAGTCCCGCTCCGGCGCCGACTCCTGGCCGAGCACGCCCGGACAGAGCCGCACCACCGCGTCCGTCACCACGAGGGCCGCCGGCTCGCCGCCCGAGAGCACGTAGTCCCCGATGGACAGCTCCTCGTCCACCAGGCGCTCCCGCACCCGCTCGTCCACGCCCTCGTACCGCCCGCACACCAGCACCAGGTGGGGACGCCGCGCCAGCTCCCGCGCGATCTCCTGCGTGAAGCGCCGTCCCGCCGGGTCCAGCAGCATCACCCACGAGCCGGGTGTCCGGAGCGTCCCGATGCAGGCCGCAAGCGGCTCGGGTTTCAGGATCATGCCGCCGCCCCCGCCAAAGGGGGCATCGTCCGTCACCTGATGCGTGCCCTGCGCGTGCTCCCGCAGGTTGTGGACCCTGACGTCCACGAGCCCGCGCGCCCGCGCGCGGCCCATGATCGACTCGCCGAGGGCGCCTTCGAGCACCCCCGGGAACAGCGTGACGATGTCGATCCTCACAGCTCCACCAGCCCCTCCGGCGGATCCGCCACGATGCGGCGCCCCGCCACGTCCACCTCGATCACGAGCTCCGGCACCGCCGGCAGCAGCCACTCCCGCTCGCCGTCGCCGATCACCCACAGCGGCTGCCCCGACGAGCCCTCCACCCGGAGGAACGTCCCCAGCTGTCGTCCCTGCGGCGTCTCCACGGCGGCGCCTTCGAGCTGCCAGGGGTAGAACTGCCCCGGCGCCGGCGGCAGGGCCTCGGCCCTCGGGACGGCCATGAGCCGCCCGCTGAATGAGCGAGCCGCTTCGGGCGACTCCACCCCCTCCAGGCGCACCAGCACACCGTCCCCGTCGAAGCGATGCGAGGCGATCCGGCACCGCTCGCGCCGATCGGTCGCGGGCTCCCAGAGGAAGCACTCGCGAAGCCTGTCGAAGCGCTCCTGCGGGTGATCCGTCAGCGGCCGGACCCTCACATCGCCCTTGATCCCGTGGGGCCGCAGAATCTCCCCGACCGCCACCAGCGGCGGAGCCGCGCCTGGCTCGCTCACGCTCGCCCGCCTCGCTCCGCTCGGGGGATTCCCATATCCGCTCGCCTCGCCGCGGGGCGCGGCTCAGCTCGCCCTGCCCTCTACCCGTTCTTCACGCCGGCCCGGGCGAGGAGGTTCTTCACGGTGTTGGACGGCTGCGCGCCCTTCTTGATCCACGCCGAGGCCTTCTCCGTCTCGATCTTGAGGGTCGGCGGGTTGGTCAGCGGGTTGTAGTGCCCGATGACCTCGATGAACCGCCCGTCCCGTGCCGCCCGGGAGTCGGCCACCACCACGCGATACGCCGGCTTCTTCGTCGTCCCCGTACGTCTCAGTCGAATGTGGACTGCCACTGGATCACCTCGCTCTCGATGTGGTCATCGCGGGAGGAACGGGAGCGCGCCCTTGAGCTTGCCCATCCGCCCTTCCATCTGCTTGAGCCCCTTCATCATCTTCTTGAGCTGCGCGTGCTGCTTGAGCAACCGGTTCACGTCCGACACTGACGTGCCGCTGCCCCTGGCGATGCGGGCGCGGCGGCCGCCGTTGATGATCGCCGGCGTGGTCCGCTCGCCCGGCGTCATGGAGGCAATGATCGCCTCGAACCGCTGGAGCTCGTGCTCCTCGCCCTGGAGCTCCCGGGGCATGCCCTTGCCGCCCTTGAAGAACGGCACCATGTCCATGAGCTGGCCCAGCGGCCCCATGGAGCGCAGCTGCTTGAGCTGCTGGGCGAAGTCCTCGAGGGTGAAGCTCTCCTCGCGGATCTTCCGCGCCAGGTCCTCGGCCTGGGTCTGGTCCATCGCGGCCTGGGCTCGCTCCACGAGCGAGAGCACATCGCCCATGCCGAGGATGCGCTGCGCCAGCCGATCCGGGTGAAACGGCTCGAGGGCCTCGGTCTTCTCGCCCACGCCCACGAAGGCGATGGGGCGTCCCGTCACCTCGCGCACCGACAGGGCCGCCCCGCCGCGCGCGTCGCCGTCCATCTTCGTGAGCACGATGGCGTCCACGCCGACCGCCTGATTGAACCGGTCGGCCACGGTGACGGCGTCCTGGCCCGTCATGGCGTCCACCACCAGGAGGACGTGATGCGGACCGACCTCCCGCTTGATCGCCCGCAGCTCCTCCAGCATCCCCTCGTCGATGTGCAGGCGGCCCGCCGTGTCCAGGATCAGCGGCGACAGCCCCCGCTGTGCAGCCTCGTCCCGCGCCTGGCGGCAGATGGCCACGGGCTTCTGCGCCGCGTCCCCGAGCACGGGGATGCCGAGCTGGGCCCCCAGCGTCTTGAGCTGGTCGACGGCCGCGGGGCGGTAGATGTCCGCCGAAGCCAGGATCGGGTGCAACCCCTGCTTCTGGAAGTGACGGCCGAGCTTGGCCGCGCTCGTCGTCTTGCCCGATCCCTGCAGGCCCACGAGCATGATCACCGTGGGCGGATGGGGGGCCATGGCGAGCCGGTGGCCAGAGCCACCCAGCAGCTCCACGAGCTCATCGCGCACCACCTTGACCACCTGCTGGCCCGGGGTGAGCGACTTGAGAACGTCCTGCCCTTGGGCCTTGTCCCTGACGCGCTCGACGAACGCCTTGACGACCTTGAAATTGACGTCGGCCTCGAGGAGGGCCACCCGCACTTCGCGGAGGGCCTCCTGGATATTCTCCTCCGTCAGCCGGCCGAATCCGCGGAGCCGATCGAATATCCCGGTCAGACGAGTGGTGAGGCTATCGAACATTGCCGCTCCGGAAATTTAGTCTTGGAAAGCCAGAGAGTAAATGCGGAGAAAGGGAAAGTCAAGCCAATTTCACTACTTCCGAGGCACTCCTCATCTCCCGGATGGCCTCGCCTGGCTCTGCCGAGCCGAAGATGGCCGAACCCGCCACCAGCACGGTCGCTCCCGCCTGGGCCAGGGGAGCGGCATGCTCCCGCTTGATCCCCCCATCCACAGATAGCTCGGTGGCCCGTCGGCCGATCAACGTCCTTAATTGTCTGACCTTTGCGTATGCCGACGGGATGAAGGATTGGCCTGCGAACCCGGGGTTGACCGACATGACCAGGATGAGGTCCACGTCGTCGAGGAGATAGTCCAGGACCCCTGGCGGCGTTCCGGGATTGAGGGCCACTCCCGCCCGGGCTCCCGCCTCCCGGATCTGGGACAGGCAGCGCTGCGGATGGGGACATGCCTCGGCATGGACGGTCAGGAGATCCGCGCCAGCCCGCACATAGGTCTCCACCCACCGCTCGGGCTCCTCGATCATGAGGTGGACGTCCAGCGGGAGCCGGGTCCGCTTGCGGATGGACTCGATGACGGGTGGGCCGATCGTGAGGTTGGGGACGAAGTGGCCGTCCATCACGTCCACGTGGAGCAGATCGGCCCCCCCGGCCTCGACGCGCGCGATGGCCTCGCCCAGCGCGGCGAAGTCGGCCGAGAGGATGCTGGGCGCGATCTTGATCATGCCACCACCATACTCGACCCGCCGGTATGCCCGCAAACTCCCCACGATCCCGGGCGGGCGGGGGCTACGGGGCAGGCAGGCGGCGCAGGCGGATGGCGCTGAAGCCGTCGGTGCCGTGGACATGCGGGAGGAGCCGGACAATGCCCGCAGCATCGGGGGCCACGGGGAACTCCCCGGGCGGATCCACGCGCCAGTCCCGGTGTGACTCGAGGAACGGCAACACCACGTCCTCGTTCTCGTCGGGCTCGAGCGAGCACGTGGCATAGACGAGTCGCCCGCCCGGCCTGACGAGCAACGCGGCCGCGGCGAGGATCGCGCGCTGTTTCTGCTGGAGGCGCCGCAGGTCCTCCTCCGTGCGGCGCCACTTGACCTCGGGATTCCGGCGGAGGACGCCCAGGTTGGAGCAGGGCGCGTCAACGAGCACGCGGTCGCAGCGCTCCTTCCAGTGCCTGGCGAATGTCTCCACCGGGCCGGTGTGACACTCGATGATGGTCACACCGAGCCGGGCCGCCGCCTTGGCCACGAGCCGGAGCCTGGCTGCCTGGGGGTCAATGGCGATGATCGTGCCGCGGTTCTCCATGAGCTGGGCCAGATGGGTGGCCTTGGTCCCGGGGGCCGCGCAGGTGTCGGCCACGACCTCGCCGGGCCGGGGGGCCAGGAGGCGGGCGACGAGCATGGAGGCCTCGTCCTGCACGGTGCAGGCCCCGTCGGTGAAGGCCTTCCAGCGCCCCGGGATGCCGCGCTCGACGACGAGCCCCTCGGGGGCGAGCGCCGTGGGCCGCGCCTCCGCCATCTCCTCCTCGCGCAGCCGCGCGGCCACGATGTCGCGGGAGCAGCGCAGTGTATTGGCGCGCACGGTGAGCGGCGGGCGCTCGCAGAGCGCTGCCATCAGGGCTTCCGCTTCCTGGCGGCCATAGCGGGCGATCCAGCGCGCAGCCAGCCAGTCGGGGAGGGACCAGCGGACGCCGACGGCGGCCACGGGCGAGTCCGGGGCGGGCGGTGGCGCCGGCGTCCGCGTGAGCGAGCGGAGCACGGCGTTGACGAATTCGGCCGGCCCCGGGTTGCGCGACTTGAGCTTGGCGAGGCTCACCGCCTCGTCCACGGCCGCCCAGCGCGGGACGCGCTCGAGGAAGAGGATCTGGTACGCGGTCAGGCGCAGGAGGGCGCGCACCCACGGATCGAGCTTGGTCAAGGGGCGGTGCAGGTGGGGCCCGAGGCGCCAGTCCAGGTGCCGCTGCCAGCGCAGGGCACCGTAGACGATCTCGGTGCACAGCGCGGCATCCCTCGGCTCGAGCGCAGCCTTCTCGAGGGCGCTCTCGAGCGCGATGTCGGCGAAGGCCCGGTCCTCCTCCACCCGGACCAGGATCCCCAGCGCCTCGAAGCGCGCCTGGGACACCGGGCCAGCCCGGAGAATGGGGGTCATTCGGGTCGCTTGAATGTGGAGGATCCCGGGTTGCGGTTCGGCCTCTTCGCGCCTGCGGCGCTCATCGGGGCGGCGTTGATGGACCGATGTCGCTGAAGCGGGCGCCGGGGGCGAGACGGGCGCCGCGGAGGAAATCGTCCCACGGCATGGCCCTGCGGTTCTCGGGCTGCACTTCGATCGGGAGCAGGAGGCCAGTGCCGGTGGCGACGCCGATGGTCCCGGGGCCGGCGGACATGAGCGTGCCGGGCTCGGTCGCGGCCGCGTCCGGCACGACGATCGCGCGCCAGATGAGGAGGCGCCCCCCCGGGGTCATCACTGCCCCGCCAGGCCACGGGTTGCAGCCGCGGATCCGGTTGACGAGGTCCCGCGCCGGCTCGTCCAGCCGGAGCCAGCCGTCCTCCTTCTTGAGTCGAGGGGCGAGCGTGGCCGCCGCGTGATCTTGAGGCGTCGGGGTGAGCCAGCCGAGGCGCTCGAGGGTTCCCAGGAGGACCGTCGCACCCAGACGAGACAGCCGCGCCGCCAGCTCGCCGGCTGTTTCCTCACTCGCGATCGGGGCGCGCTCCTGGAGGAGGATCTCACCCGTGTCCATGCCCGGGTCCATCTGGAAGGTGGTGATACCCGTCTCGGTCTCCCCGCGGATGATGGCCCACGCGATGGGCGCGGCACCCCGGTAGCGCGGCAGGAGCGAGGCGTGGACGTTGATCGAGCCGCGCCGGGGGACGTCGAGCACGGGCCTGGGGAGGATCTGGCCGAAGGCCACCACCACCGCGACCTCGGCCCCGAGGGCTGCCAGGCGCTCGGGCCATCCGGGATCGCGAAGCCTCGCCGGCTGCAGCACGGGCACTCCGGCTGCCTCCGCCCGCCGCTTCACCGGCGAGGGCTGCAACCGCTGTCCGCGACCCGCGGGCCGGTCGGGCTGGGTGACCACGCCCACCACCTCGTGCTCCGCGAGGAGGGCCTCGAGCGTGGGCAGGGCGAAGTCGGGCGTCCCGTAGAAGAGAACGCGCACGCGCGGCGAGTTTTTCAGCAACCGGCTAGAGCGCGAAGGCGTGGTGGGGGGCCGCCTCGGGCAGCCCGTCCTTCTGGATCCGCTTCTTGATCCGGTCCCGCGTGACGGGAGGCAGATGGTCGATGAAGAGGATTCCGTCCAGGTGGTCCACCTCGTGCTGGATCACGCGAGCGTGCAGGTCGCGGGCCTCGAAGGAGACGGGCGCGCCGCCGCCGTCCAGCGCTTCGACCCGCACCGATTCGCTCCGCTCCACCTCGGCGAAGATCCCCGGCAGGGACAGGCACCCCTCTTCCGCGCGCACCGCCCCGGCCCGTTCGATGATGACCGGGTTCACCAGGGCGCGTGCGCCCCGCTTGCCGTCGTCCATGACGATCAGGCGGAGCGGGATGCCCACCTGCGGCGCCGCCAGACCGATCCCGACCTGCTGGAACATGGTCTCCACCATGTCTTCGAGGATCGTCGTGATGGCGGGCGTCAGGGACGCGACCGGGGTGGCCTTCTGCCTGAGGATGGGGTCGCCATAGCGCCTCACCGACAATACCGCCATGCGCGGGGGCTCTCCTCTCTCGCTCGCTCCGCCCTCACGCGAGCGAGAGCGGATCCATCTCTATTTCTACCACACCGCTCGCGCGGCGTCGCCGCTCGAGCAGCCGCCGGAGCGGCTCGGCGACGAGCCGGGGCAGCTCGGCCGGCCCCTTGATGGCGAAGCGCCAGAGCGGGCGGCGGGCGCCCGCGGCCCCGCGGGCTGCCGCCGAATAGACGGTGAGACCGGGGATGCCGCGGAGGATGCCCTCGGACTCGGTCACGAGCGCGCGCGCGCCCTCTTCGTCCCGCCCCCTGATGGAGAGCAGGCAGAGACGGCAAAAGGGCGGGTAACCCAGCTCGGCCCGGAACGTGAGCTCGCTCGCATAGAACGTCGCGCGGGACTGCTCCCTGACGGCGCGGATGGCGTAGTGCTCCGGGTGCAGGGTCTGCACGATGACGCGGCCGTTGGGTCCCACCGCCTCGGCCGCAGCCCACAGGGCAGCGAAGGCCCGCTCGCCTGCGCGGAAGTCCGGCACGCGCAGGAGCGCGTCGAGCGCCACGAATCCGACGCAGCCGAAGCGTCCCGGCGGAGCCCCGCGAAGCAGCCCCGTGGTGCCGATGAGCACCTGGACATGCGGATCGAGCCGGGCGTCCGGGGCGCGGGAGATAGACAGCTGCGGGAACCGCTTGCGCAGCGAGGACTCGACGCGTTCGGCGCCCCAGCCGAAGGGGGACAGGCGGTGTCCTCCGCAGCCGGGACAGACGGTGGGCAGGGGATCGGTGCGCGAGCAGAGGCGGCAACTGAGGCGCCGCTCGCTCCGTGACAGGGCCAGCGCCACCCCGCAGTCCGGACACCTGAACGCCGCGCCGCACTCGTCGCACCCCAGCGCGGCGGCCTCCCGCGTGACCACGAGCGCCGTGGGGCGGTCGCGGCGCGCCATCTCCTCGATGGCACGAGTCAGCGGGAGCGTCAGCGGGTGATTCCTCAGGATGCCGCGCGTGTCGGCGGTGACGACCTCGGGCCACGGGACAGGCGCGGCGTCCTGCCGGTGGACGTGGCGGTTGTCGGCGCGCCACCAGGTCTCCACCGACGGCGTTGCCGAGAGCAGGACGAGCCGGCTGCCCTCGCGGCGGGCCCGCTCCACGAGCATCTCGCGGGAGTGCATGCGCGGCGCTCCGGGGGGCTTGTGGGCGGGATCGTGCTCGTCCAGGAGCACGAGTGTCGCCGGCGGCGGCAGCGGGACGAGGAGCGCCGAGCGCGTGCCCACGACGATGCGGGCGCGACCGCGCGAGGCGCCGAACCAGGCCGCCCGCCGTGCCACCTCCGGCGCCCCGCTGTCCAGCCTGGCGGCGTCGAGCCGTTCGGCCCAGCGCGCGGCCGCCTCGATGTCGGGAGCGATGACGAGGCTCGTGCCCTTCTCGCTCCCGAGGCGCTCGGCGAGTCTCGCCTCGCGGCGGGTGTCCACCCAGAGCTCGGGCGGCGGCCCCGCGGCCCGGGAGGGCTCGGGCGGCGGCGCCAGGCTCTCGCGAGTGTCGCCTCGCGGCAAGGGTGGCAGCATGGCCGCGAGCGTCCCGCCCAGCGAGGAGAGGCTCTCCTCGGCCGCCCACCGGCCGATCTCGATCATGGCGGCGGACAGGACGGGGACCGGCTCGACCGCTGAGTCGAGAGATTTGAGGCCGTCGGCCTCGTCCCGACGGACACCCACCACGATCCCCACGCGGGTCCGCCCGGCCAGCGGCGCCCTCACACGCTGCCCAGGCCCGAGCGCCAGCCCATCAGGCACGCGGTAGGAGAGGGGATGCCGGAGGGGGAGATCGAAGACGACGTCCGCGATCACGTGAAGCGGTCGTATTCGCGGCGGGCCAGCTTGAGGTCGTCCCACGCCATGCGCTTGAACTCCTGGCCGGGATTCCTCAGGAGGAAGGCTGGATGGAAGGTGGGCACCAGCACGCTCGACCGGTACTCGTAGGTGCGGCCGCGGAGCTTCGTGATCCCTTCCCGCGTGGCGAGGAGCGTCTGCGCCGCGAAGTTGCCGAGGGCCAGGATCACCGCCGGCTGGAGGGTGTCCACCTGGGCCATCAGGAAGGGGGTGCACGCCGCCACCTCGTCCGGCTCCGGGTTCCGGTTGCGCTCCGGGCGGCATTTCACCACGTTGGCGATGTAGCAGTCGCGCTCGCGATCGAATCCCACCGCCGCGAGCATCTTGGTCAGGAGCTGCCCCGCGCGTCCCACGAACGGCTTGCCCTGCCGGTCCTCCTCCTCGCCGGGCCCCTCTCCGACCACGAGCAGCCGGGCCCGCGGGTTGCCCGAGCCGAAGACGACGGTGGTCCGGCTCGTGGAGAGCTTGCAGCGCGGGCAGCCCTGGAGCGCCGCCTCCTGGGTCCGCAGCGCCTCTCGCGGATCGACGACGGGGGCCTGGGCGAGGGAGATCTCCGTCACGCCGAGGTCCTGGTGGTGCCGGAGCGTCTGGGCGAGGTCGCGCAGCACGTCGGCGAGGATCTCCCGCTCATCCATGATCGTGCTCTCTCCCGCTCCCGTCAGGGGAGCGGTCGGGGGTGAGGAGCGGCGGGGTCGGGTGAGGCGGCCGCCGCGGCGCGAAGTGCCAGAGCGCGGTCGAGGATGGCGCCGGCCACCGCGAGCTTGCGCATGCGAGGCAGCTCGATCGCGCCGCCCCAGCGGTCCAGCAGCAGCACCTCGTTGTCGTCCGACTCGAAGCCGATGCCCTGCCGGCTCACGTCGTTCGCCACGAGCAGGTCGATCCCCTTCGAGCGGAGCTTCTCGGTTCCGGAGGCACGCACGTCGCGGGTCTCGGCGGCGAATCCCACGATGAAGGCGCGGCCCCGTCGGGCTGCCAGCTCCTTGAGGATATCGGGGGTGGGCAGCAGCTCGAGCGTGAGCCCCTCCGTCTTCGAGGACTTGATCTTGCTGGCGCGCGGATCCCTCACACGGTAGTCCGCCACGGCGGCCGCCTTGATCACGATCGTGGCCGACTCGATGTGCTGGAGCGCGGCCTCGCGCATCTCTTCCGCCGTCTGCACCGGCACGTACACCGCGCCGGATGGCGGCGTGAGGGACGTGGGCCCGGAGATCAGGACGACCTCGGCCCCGCGGCGGAGGGCCGCCGTCGCGAGGGCATGGCCCATCTTCCCCGACGAGCGGTTCGAGAGGTAGCGCACCGGATCGATGGGCTCACGCGTGGGCCCGGCGGTGACGAGGATGCGCTCGCCGGCCAGATCGCGTACCGGGGTCAGGAGGCGCTCGACCGCCTCGAGGATGCTGTCCACCTCGGGCAAGCGGCCCTTGCCCGCGAGCCCGGAGGCGAGCTCGCCCGAGTCCGGCTCCAGCACGGTGACGCCACGGGCACGCAGCGTGGCCACGTTGGCCGAGGTGGCGGGGTGGGACCACATGCCGCCGTCCATGGCGGGGACCATGAGCACGGGGCAGCGCGCCGCCAGGAGCAGCGTCGAGAGGAAATCATCGGCCAGCCCGTGAGCGGCCTTGGCCAGGATGTTGGCGGTGGCCGGCGCCACGATGACGGCATGCGCGCGCTCGGCCAGCGCCACATGCTCCACCGCCTCCTCGCTCCGGGGATCGAAGAGATCGGAGAGCACCGGCCGGCCGGACAGCGTCCGCCACGTGAGGGCGCCCACGAACCGCTCGGCGTGGGCGGTGGTGACCACCGTGACCAGGGCGCCGGCGCGCCTGAGCTCCCGGAGCAGGTACGCCGCCTTGTAGGCGGCGATGCTGCCGGTCACGCCGAGGATCAGCTCCGAACCGGCGAGCATGTCTTGATCGCTTGGATGTGACTCACGTCTTGGTCGCTTGAATGTGATTCACTTCGGGTTGCGGTTGGGCCTCTTCGCGCAAGCGCTCATCTTGGTCGCTTGAATGTGACTCACTTCGGCCTGGCGGTTCGGCCTCTTCGCGCAAGCGCTCATCGGGTCCTGTGATCACCCGGGGGCCTCTTCGGGCCTTTGGCCCTCATCTTCTTGGTTGCTTGAATGTGACTCACGTCGGGTTGCGGCCGGGCCTCTTCGGGCCTTCGGCCCTCATCGGGGCGTCCTGTCACCCCTCGCCGCTTCGACGCGTCGGCGTCAGGCCTTGCTCCCGTCGTCTTCCTTCAGGCGGTAGCCCACCTTCCCCTCGGCGACCTCCTCCAGCGCAATGCTGGTGGGCTTCTTGTGCTTGGTCTCGACCTGGGGCGCGGCGCCGCGGTTCAGCTGGCGGGCGCGCTTGGCGGCCAGGACGACCAGCAGGTAGCGGTTCGAGACCTTGTTGAGGGACTTCTCCAGGGATGGGAACGGCATCACTCGGGTACCTCCACGTCCGGGAATCTGAGCGTGAGTCGGCTCGTGCGACAGCGCTCGGCCTGGATGATCGTGGCGAGCTGGTCCACGGCGTCCTTCACGTCCCGGTTGATGATCAGGTAATGGTACTCGCGCCAGGCCGCGATCTCCTCGCGTGCCCGCGCCAGGCGACGGGCGATCTCGCCCGGCGCATCGCTCTTCCGCTCACGCAGCCGCGCGTCCAGCTCGGCCAGGGACGGCGCCATGATGAACACGGACACCGCCGCCGGATACCGCTGGCGCAGCTGCCGGGCCCCGTGGGTATCGATGTCCAGCAGCACGTCGAGTCCCCGCGACAGCGCGCCCTCCAGCGCCCGGGCTGGCGTGGCGTACAGATGGCCGTGGACCTGCGCCCACTCGGCGAACTCGTCGCGCTCCCGCATGGCCGTGAACTCCCGCTCCGTGACGAAGTGGAAGTCGCGGCCGGTCCGTTCTCCCGAGCGCGGGGCCCGCGTCGTGTACGACACCGAGTAGAACAGGTCGGGCACGATGGAGCGCACCTCGTGGCACAGCGTGGTCTTGCCCGCTCCCGATGGGGCCGAGACGACCACGAGGGTCCCGCGCCGCTTGATCAGCTCCATCACTCGAGGTTCTGCACCTGCTCCCGGAGCTTCTCCAGGGTGGACTTGGCGGCGATCACCGCCTGGGAGATTTGCAGATCGTCGGCCTTGGATCCGACCGTGTTCACCTCCCGGGTGATCTCCTGGATCAAGAAGTCGAGCGTCCGCCCCACCGCCCCGCCCTCGTCGAGCAGCGCGCTGAACTGATCGAGGTGCGCGCGCAGTCGCGCCAGCTCCTCGCTGATGTCCGAGCGCTCGGCCCAGACAGCCACCTCCATGGCCAGGCGCGCCTCGTCGAGGTGCGCCTCCCCGAGGAGTGTGTCCATGCGCTCGCGGAGGCGCGCGCTCCGGCGCTCGACCGCCATGGGCGCCCGCGCGGCTATGAGGGCGACCTGGGCGGCAAGGGCCTCGTGGAGCGCGAACATCTCCTGGCACAGCGCCTTGCCCTCGGTCTCGCGCCGGGCGACCAGGTCGGCGAGCGCCTGGGAGAGCGCCTGTTCCAGGAGCCCGGAGGCCTCCTCGGGCGACGCCGTCGTCTGCTCTTCGCGCGCGAGCACGCCCGGCTGGCCGAGCAGCCACTCGAGCCGAGGCCCGCCCGGCAGCTTCAGGTCATCCGCCAGATGCTTGGCCGCCGTCATGTACTCCCGAGCCTGCTCCGTGTTGAGCGTCAGCGGGTTCGACGCGGTGCCGGCCGCCGGGGTCGCCATCACGCTCACCTCCACCCGCCCGCGCTGTGCGGCGGCCTGGATCAGCCGGCGGGCCTCAGGCTCGAAGGGGGCGAGGAGACGGGGGAGCTTGAGCGCGATGTCGAGATGCCGATGGTTGACCGACTTGCACTCGACCGACACCGCCAGCCGGGCCCCGGACACCTCCGCCCGGCCGTATCCTGTCATGCTGCGAATCATGAGGGCCTCTGGGCGTCCGGAGTGGGAACGGCATCGGGCGCTGTCATTGGTGGAGGTTAGCCCGAAAGACCTTTTCTGTCAATGTGTTCGACGCGGTCGGCCGTTGACAGCGGCCCGTGCCGCGTGTAGAGTTTGGCCCGGACGCAGCACTGCACTGCAGTGACCACCCGACCGCCGGGACCACCCGGGACCCCGGCGGGAGACTTGGAGACAATCCATGACACGGACCTCCCACGCCCAGCCCCTCACGCGCCGCCGGTTCCTCGAAGCCGCTGCCCTTGCGGGGGTGGCCTCCGCAGTCGGCGGGCTGCCGGCCGTCGGCCTCGCCCAGGGCCTCCGACCCATCAGCGCTTCCCACAGCGTCTCGACCTTCGTCTACGGGCAGCACCTCGTCGCGGCCCAGAAGAAGCTCTTCGAGGAGGAGGGCGTCAAGACCCCGGACTTCATCGTGCCCGGCGGCGGCGCCAAGGTGGTGCAGGCACTCGCGGCTGGACAGGTGATGTTCGCGCTGGGCGACTCGAACCACCCGCTCAAGATCACCGAGAAGGGCAAGGACGCCCTCATGATCTTCGCCACCGACACGCGGTGCTCCTACGCCAACATCGTCGCCCGCAAGGAGCTGTTCGACCGCGGCGTGAAGAGCGTCGAGGCCCTCGCGGACCAGACGCTCGTGGGGCGCAAGGCCGTCGTGGCGGCCACGGCCATCGGGTCGGGCACCTACGTCTATGGGGTCTACGTGCTGAAGAACACCAAGGCCGCGGACGGCAAGACGGTCAACGATCACGTCGAGTGGGTGGGCGGGGGTGCCTCCACCACCATGCTGGGCGGTCTCAAGGCCGGCAAGTTCGACGCCATCATGGCCGTGCCCGAGTGGCAGTCGGCCGCCGTCGGGGAAGGGTTCGGCCAGCCCATCTACGACATCGCCGACGAGAAGTCCTGGAACCGCGTCTTCGGCGGCCCCATCCCCGTCACCGTGGGCTACGTCCTGAAGGAGACCATCGAGAAGTCGCCGGACCTCGTCCAGGCCTACGTCAATGCCTGCTACCGGGCCCAGCAGTGGATCCGGAAGGCGAAGGACGAGGAGGTCGTGGATCTGCTCCACAAGCCCTACATGGACACGTTCAAGCGCGAGGTGGTGCTGGATTCCGTGCGGTACTACAGGACCATCTTCGACTGGGACTTCCTCATCGAGGAGAAGGACTACGAGCGCGGGATGAAGGTGTGGGTGCCGACGGCCCTCGACAAGCCGATCCCGTACGCCCGGGCGGTGGATATGAGCTTCGTCAAGAAGGCGCAGGCCAAGTACAAGTCCTAGGCGTGGCCGGCCCCCGCGTCCGCATCGCCATCCGTGACCTCTCGAAGACCTTCGCCCAGGGCTCTCGGGAGGTCGCGGCGGTGGACCGCGTGTCTTTCGACGTCTGCGACAAGGAGTTCGTGGCCGTCGTCGGTCCCTCCGGCTGCGGCAAGTCCACCATCCTCAACATGATCGGCGCCCTCGTGGCGCCGTCCGGCGGCCAGATCCTGGTGGACGGCCAGCCGGTCGCGGGACGCCCCGCCCCTCAGGTGGGCTACGTCTTCCAGAAGGACACGGTCTTTCCCTGGCGGACCGTGGAGCGCAACATCGCGCTGGGGCTGGAGTACCGCGGCATCCCGCCGGCCGAGCGCGAGCGCCGCGTCCGCGAGGCCATCACCCTGGCCGGGCTCCAGGGCTTCGAGGACGCCTTTCCGGCCACACTCTCGGGCGGCATGCGGCAGCGCGTGGCGCTGATGCGGTCGCTGATCGTGGACCCCGAGATCCTGCTGATGGACGAGCCCTTCGGTGCGCTCGACACCCACACCAAGCTCACCCTGCACGCCGAGCTGCTCGGGCTCTGGGAGGCCAAGCACCAGACGGTGGTGTTCGTCACCCACGATCTCTCCGAGGCCATCACGCTCGCCGATCGGGTCGTGGTGCTGACCCGGCGTCCGGGGAAGGTCAAGCTGATCTACGAGGTGCGGTTGCGGCGTCCCCGCGACGTGATCACGCTCCGCGAGACCGGCGAGTATCTGCGGGAGTACGGCGAGATCTGGCACGCGCTGGGCGAGGAGTTCGCCGAGAGGACGGCATGACGCGCGACCACTGGGAGGTCCTGTGCTGGCGACTGGCCATCCTCGTCGCGGTCCTGGGCGCCTGGGAGTATCTCACCGGGATCAAGGCCATCTCGAAGACGCCGGGCCTCTACTGGATCGACCCCTTCTTCATCAGCCGGCCGTCGGCCATCGCCCGGCGCTTCCTCTACCTGGCCTCGGCGGAGGTGCGGCTCACCATCTGGGCCATGGCGCTCTCCACCGTGCAATCCACGGTGTGGGGCTTCCTGGTGGGCATCTCCACCGGGTTCGTGGCGGGGCTCGTGCTGGGGCGGAACGACCGGCTGGCGCGGATCTTCGAGCCCTACATCATCGCCTTCAACTCCCTGCCGCGCATCGCCCTGGTCCCGCTCATCACCATGATCTTCGGATTCGGGCTCCTCGCGAAGATCGTGCTCGCCTGGACCATCGTCTTCTTCATCGTGTTCTTCAACACCTTCCAGGGGGCCCGCAGCGTGGACGCGGACCTGATCCACTCGGCGCGCTTCCTCGGGGCGAGCGAGGGGCAGATCATGCGCACCGTCGTGATTCCCTCGGCGCTGGCCTGGACCTTCGCGTCGCTGACGCCGTCCATCTCCTTCGCGCTGATCGGCGTGGTGGTGGGCGAGTTCATCGGGGGCGAGTCGGGCGGGGGGCTCGGCTACCTGATCATCCAGTCTCTCGGCACGCTCAACGCGGCGGACATGATGGTGGCGCTCCTCGTCCTCGGCGTCATCGGCATCGTGATGGCGCTGGGCATCAAGCAGGTGGAGAGCCGGCTCCTGCGCTGGCGCCCGGAGTACCAGAAGCGCTGAGGGGCCCCGCCCTTCAGGCGAGCCGGGCGATATAGGGCAGGTGGCGGTAGCGCTCCTGGGAGTCAAGGCCGTAGCC
>MGBT01000118.1:39407-48208 GCA_001788395.1 Candidatus Rokubacteria bacterium GWA2_70_23 | reverse complement strand
GGCGGTGGGGCCCTTCCGCGCCCTCGGCTTTCCCTTCACGATGGCCGGCACCCCGACCCGGCTGCGGCGGCCCCCACCGACCCTCGGCCAGCACACCGAGGAGATCCTCGGCGAGCTGGGGCTCGAGTCGGCGGAGATCGCGCAGCTCAGGGGCGACGGGGTGATCTGAGCGGGCAGACCCGATCAGAGCCAGGCGACCATCTCGCCGGGACACCGCCGGCGCCCCGGGCTCTGCAGGCAGGGCACGTTCGTAAGGGGATCATCCGCCGACCACCCGCTCGTCACCCATGCCACGATTGCTCCGAGAAACACGGCCAGGTTCAGCGCGGGACCCGGAAGGCCCTCAGGGATGGCACCCGAGGCATCCAGGCAGTGCCGCATGTCGGTCACCCACGTGCCCCCGATCCGTCGCCCCATCGCCCTCCTCATCCTTCCCGCGAGCCCTACCGCCCGCGACGCCTGGCGCCCACGGCCGAGCCTCCACCCCAGCCCTGCCGGCGCCGCTTCCGGCCGTTCTCCGCCTTCCAGAGCAGCATCGGGTGCCTGCGCACCCGCTCCAGCAGCTCGGGATCATCCCCGACGACCAGCTCTCCAGGGTGTCAGGCCGGAAACCGGCGGCCCCGGCGAGCCGCACGAGAGAGTCGGCGCTAAACGCCGGCACGCTCCGCCCCCGGCGCCCAGCGCTCGGGCACGATCAGGTTCCACCGGGCCTGCAGCCGACCGCCCCGCTGGCGCTTGTCGAGGTAGATCCGGGCCGCCGGCCGCTGCCCTGCGAGGCGATCGAGCAGCGAGCCGGCCACGAAGAGCCGCTCGGCCGTCTGCTCGAGGACGAAGCCCATAGTGTCTACACAGCGTCTACATGGAAAGGGCGCCATGCCGAAGCTGACTCAGCAGCTTGTCGACCGCGCGACCGCGCCCGCCACGGGGCAACGCTTCCTTCGAGACCCCCGCGTGCTGGGGCTGGCCCTCCGCGTGACAGCTGGCTGAGCTCTACTTCGAACGCCATGTGCGCCCGCGCAAGCGGTCGGCCGGCCAGGACGAGCGGATGTTGAGGGACGTGCCGGGCCGCCCTGGCAAAGAGCCGGCGCTGGTCCCGGCGAGCTGGCGGAATCGCAGGCTCTCGGACCTGACG
Organism: Candidatus Rokubacteria bacterium GWA2_70_23; assembly: GCA_001788395.1. Taxonomy (GTDB): domain Bacteria; phylum Methylomirabilota; class Methylomirabilia; order Rokubacteriales; family CSP1-6; genus UBA12499. Next base: position 47,076 of record MGBT01000118.1, on the reverse strand, counting down.
CGCGAGGACGTCGCGGAGCTGCACGCCCGGGTCGGGCGCGACCGCGGTCACTACAGCGCCAACCGGGCGCTCGCCCTGCTCCGCGCGATGTTCACCCTCGCTCGCACCTGGGGGCTCTGCTCCGGCGACAACCCGGCCACGGGCATCCGGCAGTTCCGCGAAGCACGACGCGATCGCGTCCTGGGCCCTGACGAGCTCAGCCGAGCACTGGTCGCCATCGATCAAGAGGCGGACTGGCGGTGGCGCGCGTATTTCCGCCTGGCACTGCTGCTGGGGCCTCGGAAGCATGAGCTCCTTCGCGCACAGTGGACCAAACTGGACTTCTCGGCGCGGTCCTGGCGACTGCCGACGACCAAGGCGGGACGTCCACACCTCTTTCCTCTGCCGACGCCAGCTTGCCCGCGAAAGGACCGTCGAGGGCGTGGTACTTCGCGTCCAGGAAGGTGGCGACGGGCGACAGCTCGGTCATGCCATAGCCCTGGGTGAAACCGCAGGTCGGGAACACCTGCATGGCCTTCTTCATGATGGCCTGCGGCATGGGCGAGGCGCCGTAGAGCATCCGCCGCAGGCTGCCGAGGTCGTAGTCACCGACGGTGGGCAGGTTGACAACCACGTTCAGCGCGGTCGGGACCATGAGCGTGGCCGTGACCTTGTGGTCCTGGATGGCCTGGAGGGCCTCGGCAGGGTCGAACTTGGCGAAGAGGCTTGACAGGGGTTCTGCTTGGGGAATATAGGTGCGGGGGTGACAGGCGGTCTCCAGGACCTCGGCCCTCGCGACGGTCGCGACCAAGTCACGAGAGGCCAACCCTCAGACGAGGTGACCAGTGCCCACACAACGCCTGACCACGCCTCGCATCGCCCCGCTCCCGTTCGCCGAGTGGGACGCCGAGCTGCGGGCCCGCTTTGAACGACCAGGCGGCCTCGGACAGATCCTGAATGTCATGAGCACCCTGGCCAATCACCCAGGCCTGCTCCGTCGCTGGGTCGTCTTCGCCAATCACTTCTTGTTCAAGAGCACGCTGACGGTCCATGCCCGTGAGATCCTCATCTTGCGTTCCGGATGGCTGGCCGGCTGTGCCTACGAGTGGGGCCAGCACGTCAAGATCGCCACCGCGGAGGCGGGGTTTGGCGAGGCGGAGTTCGCCGCGCTGGCCGAGGGCGCCTCGTCGAGGCTCTGGGCGCCAGCCGAGGCGGCCCTGCTCCGCGCCGCTGATGCCCTCTTCCTGGACGCGTTCGTCGACGATGTGACCTGGCAGAGACTCGTGGCGCACTACGACGAGCGCCAGATCCTGGACGTGATCTTCATGGTGAGCAACTACCTGATGCTGGCGATGGGGCTCAACGCCTTCGGCGTCCAGCTCGACGAGGGCTACCACGGGTTCCGTCCAGGGCTGCCGACGAACGACCGACGGCCCTCGACCACGCTGCCTCCCATGGGGGCCCGCCACGCCACGGCGCGGCTGGCACCGATGTCCGACACCGCGCTCACCCCGGAACAGCGGGAACTGCTCACCAAGGCGCGCGGCCATCTGCCCTCGGTCAACGTGCTGGACACCGTCATCCGGCATCCAGACCTCCTGCGCCGCTGGCTGCCGTTCTTCAACCATGCGCTCCACAAGTCGACCTTGCCGGCGCGTGACCGGGAAGTGCTCATCTTGCGCACGGGGCGGCTGTGTGGCGCCGAGTACGAGTGGGCGCAGCACGTGCCGTTCGCCGAGCGCGCGGGGCTCACGGCCGACGAGATACGTGGGATCGCGGCCGGGGCCGACGCCGCCGTCTGGTCGGACGGCCATGACCGCGCCCTGCTCCGCGCCGCCGATCAGCTCCATCGCGAGACCACGATCGACGACGCCACCTGGGGCACGCTGGCAACCCGCTATGGCCTCCAGCAACTGATGGACGTCGTCTTCACGGTGGGGCAATACCGCCTCGTCTCGGCGGCCCTCAACACGCTGTGCGTCCAGCTCGATGCCTATCTGCGACCCTACGCCGCCTGAGACGTTGCGAGCGATACCCGTGTGTCCACCCCTCGCCCCGCCCTCGGGCCCCCGGACCTCGCCCCGAGCGCCCCGGCCCTGGACGGTGGGACCGCGCTTCGCCCTCCGTGCCTTCCGCCACTCACGGCCACGCCAGCATCTGCGGCGCTCCCGGGGCGAGGTGAACGCCGCGTTCGTCAAGGGGGCGCTGCTCGAGAAGGCGGCCGCGGAGGTGCCGCGCAATGGCGCTTGATCCGCAGGCACGCGCCGTCATCGATCTCGCTGTCAAGTCGGGGCGGCCCGCGTACCACCAGCTCTCCCCGAAGGACGCGCGCCAGCTCTTCCGCCAGACGCGCCCGGCCTCGACGCCCACGCCGCCCGAGATCGGCAGCGTCAGGGACCTCGCGGCGCCCGGCCCGCGCGGCCCGCTCCCGCTCCGCGTGTACCGGCCGGCGGGCGTCCCCGCCTCGACGCCGCTCGGAGTGCTGGTCTACTTCCACGGCGGCGGCTGGGTGATCGGCGACCTCGACACGCACGACGTGCTGTGCCGGCAGCTCACGGCGGAGTCGGGCGCGAGCGTCGTCTCGGTCGACTATCGCCTGGCGCCGGAGCACAAGTTCCCGGCCGCGGCCGACGACGCGTGGGCGGCCACTCGCTGGGTCGTCGCTCACGCCCCGGGGCTGGGCGTCGACGCCGGCCGCCTGGCCGTCGGCGGCGACAGCGCCGGCGGCAACCTCGCCGCCGTCGTCACGCTGCTCGCCCGCGACCAGGGCGCGCCCTCCATCGCGCTCCAGGTGCTGCTCTATCCTGTCACGGACGTCGCGGCCGAGACCCCGTCGTATCAGGACTTCGCCGAGGGCTACATGCTCACGCGCGAGAGCATGCGCTGGTTCATCGCGCAGTACCTGAACACGAAGGACGAGGCCGCCGACTGGCGCGCGTCACCGATTCGCGCACGATCCCACGCCGGGTTGCCGCCGGCGCTGATCGTCACCGCGGGGTTCGATCCGTTGCGCGACGAGGGCGAGGCCTACGCCGCGCGGCTGCGGGAGGCGGGCGGGCGGGTGGACTACGCCTGCTACGGCGGGATGATCCACGGCTTCGTGCCGATGGGGCGCCTCATTGACACCGGCAACCGCGCCGTCTCTCACGTCGCCGGCTCGCTCCGCCAGGCGCTGGGCTGAGCCGCGGCTTCGCCCAACGCCCGCAGGTCAGGGGGCACGACCCGGGGGTTCGGGCCGCGCTGCGTCGCAAGTCCCTGCCGCTGCGTCCCCCCGACGGGAACGGCGCGTGTAGTGGCGACCAAGCGCGTTGACTTCGCCGGGGCGCCTGTCGCATAAAGCTGGACAATGTACCTGCGGCACACGACGCGGCGGAAAGACGGCAAGGCGCACACGTACTGGCAGCTGGTCCTCCGCGTCATCGCCACCGTGCAGGATCTCCTCGCGGTGCAGGCCATCCTCGCCCACCTGGCCCGCTCGGGCACCCCCGAGCCGCCCGGCCCCGCCCCACCCGCCCCCGCCGCCCTCGCGTAGCCCCCCTCCCGCGCTGATCGGATGGGCCGTCGCGGCCCCGCCGCCGGGCCCTCACGGGGCCCTCACGGTCGGTCCTCGACTGGGCGTCCCGGCCGAAGCCGAGCAACACCGCATCCCAGATCGCGGCGTTGCGGAGTCCATGGTGGCGCGGGACAGGCCGAGGGCTCCCACCAGGTGATGCGGCGGGATCGTCTCGCCGATGAGCGCGTTCCGCATCACGAGGTCGTTGGGGCGGACGAGGCCGGCGCGCGCCGCGACGACGAGCACCCACGCCGGCGTCAGGCCCCCGGCCAGGGTCAACAGCATGAGGAGCGCGGCGAGGACGGCGTAGGTCGCGCGCATCGCGCAGCGCATGACCCGCCCACCGAGTCGGTCGCCCAGGACGCCGAACATCGGCGCGGCAAGCGTGCCGAGGAACTGCAGCGAGCCGAAGGCGGCGGGGAACACCTCGTTCTCCTCGCCAGAACACGCGCACCTGTGCGGCACGAGCCTCAGTCTACGCCCGCCGTCCTCATGTATGTTACGCTTCGCGCGCTCGCTAGGCGACCGGCCACACCACGACGCGAGGGGCGAGAGCGCGACCGGACAGGCTCACGCAGATATGCGCACGTCGAGTCGCTGCCGGCCGGCATCGTTCCCGGCAGCCGCTGAAACCCGCACCGCGAGGAGGTGTACATGAAGATCGGCGTCGTGCTGCCGCAGACCGAGATCGGGAACGACCCGGGCGCCATCAAGGCCTATGCCGGGGCCGTCGAGGACATGGGGTTCACGCACATCCTGGTCTTCGACCACGTGCTGGGCGTCAATCCCGATCGCCCGGGCGGCTGGAAGGGGCCCTACACGTATCGCCACGGCTTCCACGAGCCGTTCGTGCTCTTTGGATTCCTGGCCGCCGCCACGCGCCGGGTCGAGCTGGTGACGGGCATCATCATCCTGCCGCAGCGCCAGACCGCGCTGGTGGCCAAGCAGGCCGCTGCCGTGGACGTGCTCTCGGGCGGGCGGCTGCGGCTCGGCGTCGCCGTCGGCTGGAACCCCGTCGAATTCGAGGCGCTCGGCGAGGACTTCGCGACGCGCGGCCGGCGGATCGAGGAGCAGATCGAGGTGATGCGCGCGCTGTGGACGCGGGAGCTGGTGACGGTCGCGGGGACGCGCCATCGCATCTCCGACGCCGGCCTCAACCCGCTCCCGGTGCAGCGACCCATCCCGGTGTGGATGGGCGGCGAGAGCGAGGTCGTGCAGCAGCGGATGGCCCGCATCGCCGACGGATGGATGCCCCACGTCCGGCCCGGCGCGCCGGCGCAGGCCGCCGTCGATCGGCTCCACGGCATGATCCGCGACGCCGGCCGCGACCCGAAGGCGTTCGGGATCGAGGGCCGCATGACGCTGCCCCAGATCCCGCCGGCGGACTGGCGCAAGGAGCTGGAGGCGTGGCGCGCGATGCGCGGGATCAGCCACCTCTGCATCCACACCTCCGGGATGGGCCTGGCGACGCCGGCCGATCACGTCGAGACGCTGCGCCGCTTCCGGGAGACCGTCGGGCTCCCGTAGCGCAACCGCCACGCACCACAGCGGCGCGTCGTTCATGGTGGAGACGTGCGCGCTGACCACCTTCCAGCCGAGGGAGGAGAAGCGCACCCAGGTCTGGCTCTGACGGCCGACCAGCTCGCGGCCGCGCACCTTGAACTCGAGGTTCACGGTGGCGAGGTCGCGGCCGAGCGTGAGGATCTCCAGGCGGATGCGCTTCTCCTTGATGCCCGGCCCGGGCGGCCGTGCGACCCGGTGCGCGTGGATCTCGCCGAAGCCGTAGCCGTTCTCGTGCAGCGCGTAGCGGATGGTGTACGGGCTGTCCCAGAACGTGGCGTCGAGCCCCTCCACGGTCCGGTCGACGAGCGCCTGCTCGTAGCGCTCGAACAGGTCACGCACCTCGCCAGCAGGTCGAGATACCGCTTCGCCGTAGATTCGGCAATGCCGAAGGCCCGCGCCAGCTCGGCGCCATTCCAGATCTGAGCGTGGTAGTGGGCGAGCATCGTCCAGAACCTGCGGATCGTCCCGGCGCCGAATGAACTCCTAGCGATCTGAGCTAGGAGTTCATGGTAACGATCCGCCCGTCTCGACGTCCGGCGGGACTCGCTCCGCCCGTCGGCGGCGCCGACCGAGATCCTCGGGCCACCGCGGGGTGTCCGCCGGCGCGAGAATCCCGTATACTCTGGCCGCGCAGCCACCGCCCTCCCATCGAAAACGCCGGCGGCCACTGCCTGCACACACGGGGACGGCTGATCATCGTGAGCGACACTGACGTCAGGCAGAGCCCGTGGCGCGCGGTCGCGGCCGCCACCGCACTCAATACCCCGCTCGGCTCGCTCTATGCGTTCAGCGTGTTCTTGAATCCGCTGGAAACGCTGCTCGGGCTGAGCCGAGCCGATCTCGCGCTCGTCTTTGCCCTGGCCACGGCCGGATTTGGCGCCGGCATGAACCTGGCGCCCCACGTCTACGGCCTCGCGTCGGCCCCGATACTGGTGCTGGCCTGCGCGGCCGCGAGCACCCTGGGCATCGCGCTTGCCGCCACGGCCGGCGGGCTGGCCCGGCTGGCCATCGGATACGGGGTGCTCTTCGGCGCCGGTGGCGGCGCTGGCTACATCCTCGTGCAGCAGGCGGTGAACCTGGCGGTGACGAGACGCCACGGCCTGGTGAACGGCTATCTCGTCAGCCTGTATCCGGCCGGCGCCATGATCGCCGCGCCCCTCTTCGGGTGGTCCGTCCGCGAGTTCGGCGTGCGCGCCACGCTCGGGGGGCTCGCCACTGTCCTGGCCGTCACCGGGGTGATCAGCGCGTGGCTCATCGCGCGCTCGGGTCTCACGCTCGCGGCGGCGACCGCGGCCGTCGAGCCCGACGCCCAAGAGCGTCGCCGGCCCCTGTTCTGGCGGTTGTGGCTCGTCTTCTTCCTGGCGGCGTCCGCCGGGCTCATGGTGCTCAGCCAGGCCGCGGGCATCATCGCCTCCTACGGCGGCGCCGCCGCGCTCGCCGTCTACGGCACGACGTTCATCACCGGCAGCATCGCGGCCGCGCGCATGGGGGGCGGCTGGATGGTCGACTGGCTCGCCATTCCCACGGTGGCAGCCGGCGCCCACGCCGTCGCGCTCGCCGGCAACGTGGCGCTGACGCTGTGGCCCGGTCCCGGGGTGTCGGTGCTCGCGCTGGCGCTCGTGGGGCTGGGCTACGGGGTAATCTCCGGCGTCACGGCGGCTGCGGTGGCCGTCTACTGGAGGCACGCGCTGTACGGCCGGATGGCCAGCCGCCTCTACACCGCGTGGTGCGCCGCCGCCATCGTGCTGCCGATCACGGCCGGCCGCCTGTTCGACCTGACCCAGGGCTATGGCGCAGCGGTCCTGATCGCCGCCGCCGGCAATGCCCTGGGTGTCCTCGTGGCGCTCGGACTGCCCCGTCAGGACGCGCCGCGCGCCGCCGACCCCGATGCCTGAGCCCGTTCCTACTCCTCGGCGTCGTCCTCCGTCGCGGCCTTGCGCACGAGCTGCTCCAGCGCCTCGTAGGGCTGCGCGCCGACGACGCTGCGGCGCCCGGCGACGAACGTCGGCACGCCCGAGATCCCGTACTGCCGCGAGAGGTTCCAGTCCGCGTCGACGGCGTCGTTGAAGGTCCGCCTCTCCAGCACCTCGCGCGCGCCGTCGATTGACAGGCCCACGCGCGCCACGACGTCCAGGAGCACCGCGGGCCGGGAGATGTCGCGCGCCTCCACGAAGTACGCGCGGAAGAGCGCGTCGTGGAGCGCCTCCCCGCCCGGCTGCGTGTCCGCCCACTTGCCCAGCTCCTGGGACAGGCGGCTGTTGTACGTCATGGTGCGCTCGCCGTAGGGCAGGCCCTCGGCATCCATGCGCGCCTTCATCTGCGCATGCATGGCTTTCCGGTCCACGTTGCGCCCCGCGAACAGATCGGCCAGCGAGCGCCCTTCCGCCGGCGTATCCGGGTGCAGGGGGAAGTGCACCCACTCCACCTTCACGTTGTGCTCGGCCTTGAGCTTCTCAATACGCACGGTACTGAGATAGCACCAGGGTCAGACGTAATCGGAGAAGATCTGCATCGTCACTGGCTGGGTCATGACGCCTCCTTCCTCAGCGCACCTTGACGAGCTTCTGCAGGCTT
>MGBT01000118.1:0-39339 GCA_001788395.1 Candidatus Rokubacteria bacterium GWA2_70_23 | reverse complement strand
CAGGAACTCCAGCAGGAGGTGACGGGTGGCAGAGCAGGCAACGGTCGTCATCACGGGCTCGGGCGGACGCATCGGCGCGATCCTGCGGCGCGCGCTGGCCGGCAAGTACCGGCTGCGTGGCATCGACCGCGTCCCGACGCCGGGCGTGCCCGGCGCGCTCGTCGCCAGCCTGACGGACCTCGACGCCATCCTGCCTGTCTTCACGGGGGCCGACGCCGTGGTCCACCTCGCCGCCGATCCGCGCCACACGCCCGACATCGGCTGGGACACGCTGATCCCGGACAACGTGGTGGCGACGGCCAACGTGTACGAGGCCGCGCGGCAGGGCGGCGTGAAGCGCTTCGTCTTCTTCAGCTCCATGCACGTGTGCGGCATGTACGAGAACGACGCCCCCTGGTCCCGGGTCGCGACCGGCGACTACGCGGGCCTCGATCCGGCCGGGGTGCCGCTGGTGACGGCCGAGATGCCCGCCCGCCCCGACGGCCCGTACGCCGTGAGCAAGATGTTCGGCGAGGCGCTGGGCAAGTACTGCGCGGAGGCGTACGGCATGGAGGTGGTCGTGGTGCGGCTGGGCACGGTGGGGCGGGAGGACGGGCCCGGCAGCGACGCGCGCAGCTTCGTCTCGTGGCTGAGCCACCGGGACCTGGCGCACCTCACAGAGCGCGCCATCGACGCGCCCCACGTCACGTACGAGGTCGTCTTCGGAGCCTCCGACAACACGTGGAAGATCTACGACACGCTTCGCGCGCGCTCGCGGCTTGGCTACGCGCCGCGGGACAACGCCGAGCACTTCAGGGCCACGCGAGCGCGCTGAGCCGCCGACCCGACAAGGAGCCGACCCTCATGGCACCCCTGGAAGCGCACGACCCGGGCCTGCACGATCTCGTCACCCCCGACGCCCCCATCGACCGCATCGCCGGGGGGCTCACCTTCACCGAAGGGCCGGTGTGGCGCGGCGGCGCCCTGCTCTTCAGCGACATCCCGAACAAGCGCATCGTGCGCTGGCGCCGGCTGCCGGAGGGCCCGGAGCTGACCACCTTCGCCACGGGCATGTCCAATGGCCTCACCCTGGATCGCCAGGGCCGGGTGCTCGCGGCGGAGCACGACGGCCGCCGCGTGAGCCGCGTCGACGCCGACGGCACCCGCGCGGTCCTGGCCGAGCGGTTCCAGGGCAAGCGGCTCAACAGCCCCAACGACATCGTGGTCAAGTCCGACGGCTCCATCTACTTCACCGACCCGCCCTACGCCGTCCAGCCCAGCACGCCGGGCATGCCGCGGCCTCCGGGCTGGTGGACCCAGCCCATTCCGGGCAAGGAGCAGCCCTGCCACGGCGTGTACCGCATCGCGCCCGACGGGACCCTCCACCTGCTGGTGGACGACTTCGCGGTGCCCAACGGCCTCGGGTTCTCCCCCGACGAGTCGGTGCTCTACATCGACGACTCGGGCTACAAGCACATCCGCGCGTTCGAGTTGCGCCCGGACGGCTCGCTGACGAACAGCCGTGTCCTGCTGGACATGGCGTCGCAGGATCCCGGCGTCCCCGACGGCCTCAAGGTCGACGTGCGAGGCAACGTGTTCTGCACCGGGCCCGGCGGCGTCTGGGTATGCCGCGCCAACGGCGCGCTGCTCGGGCGCATCGTCCTGCCGGAGCTGCCCGCGAACCTGGCCTGGGGCGAGGATGGCAGCGTCCTCTTCCTCACGGCACGCACCAGCGTCTACCGGCTGCCGACCAGGACGCGGGGGACGCTGCTGGCCTGAACGGCTCGCCCTCCTCGGGGGAGACGGCGGATTACCGCGTCGCGCATCACCCCGCGCAGACCTCGAGCACGGGCTCCTTGCCGCGGAGGGTCGCCAACACTAACCCGAAGTTCCCCCTTCCCCAAGAGGGTATGGCGTTGATGTTCTTGACGAAGGCATGTCTCGGGGCCTGGGCGTTCTGGCTACAGGGTGAGGGAGACTCCGAGCCGATCGAGGGCGCGCTGCTGGAGCGGGGTCGGCGTCGTGATTTTCTCGAACTCGATCGCCGCGCCGGACTTCAGGCGCATGCGATCCTTCACGATTGTCCGCAGATGGCGCAGGAGCGAGTGGAAGCTGTGGACGGGCTCCCCCTCATCCGTCCGCTTCGTCCGCGCTTTGGCCTTCGCCCGGGGCGACCGCTGGGCCGGCGCCACCACCGAGCGGCGCGCGGCCTCGGCGGCCACCGGATCGTCATCGTCGAAGAGCATCGGGGCTACCGCGCGCCGCATGTGCCACTCGACGTAGTAGGCCAGCATGCAGAGGAACACGTGCGCCCGGACGCGGTCGGCCTTGCGGTGGTGAATGGGGCGCACCTTGAGGTCGACGGTCTTGAGGCTCCGGAACGCCCGCTCGATGGCGGCCAGCCGCTTGTAGCTCCGGACGGCCTCGACCGTCGCGAGGCGGTCGGCGTCCACGCTCGTGCGGATGACGTAGATCCCATCGAGGGCGGCCTCCTGCGCGATGGCCGCCTCGTCGCGCGCGGCGCGGAAGCTCGTGTCGGTGATCTCGAGCGTGAAGTGCTTGCCGACCTTCCGCCGCCCGAGCACCTTGCCGACCCGGAGCGCGATGCGGGCCTGGCCGCGCAGCGGCCGCTTCGCGCGCGCGGTGGCGGCCGCGATCTTGGCCAGCTCACAGTCGGTCGCCTCCAGGAGCTCCCCACGCTTGCGCGCTCGCTCCTCGGCCAAGAGGGGATTCTTACAGACGATGAGCCGCTCGCCGGGATAGTCGGGATGCGTGATCTCGGCCAGGTCCTGCTGATCGAAGAGCGACAGCTGCAGGGCCCCGCCCGCGGCCAGCGCCTGAATCGCCGGCGCGCGCAGCGCGGTAATCCAGTCGAGCCCCTCGATCGGCCGCAGATCCTCCCGCAGGCGGGCGTCCGTCAGCATCCCGCGGTCGCCGACCAGCACGACGCGCGTGATCCCGAACCGCTCGCGGATCTTCTTGATCTGCGCCGGCACGGTCTTGGGGTCGCCGGTGTTGCCCTCGAACACTTCGACCGCGACCGGGCAGCCGTCGCCATTCGTCAGGAGCCCGAAGACGATCTGCAGCTTGTCCCGCCGCCCGTCGCGCGGATGGCCGAACTTCGCCAAGGGACACTTCCGGCCTTCGAAGTACGTCGAGGTCACGTCATAGAGGATGAGCCCGCCGTCGGTCAGATGCCGCCGCGCCAGGGCCTGCTCCACGCGCCCTTGCCGCGCCAGGAGCCAATCCATCGCCTCGTAGAGCGCGTCCTCGTCGGCGTCGGCCACGCCGAGGCTCTCGCCGAGGGAGGACTCCTCGGTCTCGGCCCCGAGGGCCCGCGCCGTCGCGAGCTTGGAACAGGGATCCAGCAGGCGCGCCGCGATCAGGGCCTCGACGAGATCCCGCTCCCGGCTGCGCGTGGCCGCGAGGAGCGCGGGGAGCCCCAACTTCCGCGCCGTGCCCACGACCGCGGCGACATGGCCGTGGGGCCGGGAGCGGATGACGTCGAAGGCGTCGTCGGGCGGGACCAGCGCGTCGCCCCGCACGGCGCGGCGAATCAGCTCAATCGTCGCGGCCGGGAGGCGGGAGAGATTCCCGAGGGTTTCGTGCTTGACCTTGCCGTCCTGGCGATAGGTGCGACGCAGGAGGTACGAGCGATAGCGCCGGCCGCCGTGCGTGCGTGTAATCTCGGCGACGTGACAGGCCCCGGAGGCGCGCGTCATGCTGCTATCCTACGCGGGGAGCCGGCGGGAGGTCAAGAACAATCTTGGCTACATCATTCCCTGCCTATTCTGCCGAATCCAAGATATAACTCTCCTCACCATACCGCCTCTACATCTTGGCTACATATATTGGCCCGAATCGCCTCGACACTAACGAGAAGTTGACCACTTGTGCTCGCATAGAGCGACCCGCTCCTTTTTTCTGGCGACTTTCTTGCAATCGTCGTAGGGCCTGTGGGAAGTGTGGGCATCGGCTGTATGATGTCCACACTTTCCACAGGCTTCCTCTCCGCAGTCGAACCGTCGTCTGGCAGCCTGCCCTCCAGCTCCCCGATCGGGTGGGTCACTTCTGACAAGCACACCCCTGGCGTGTCTCGCGAGCGTCTAAGGCCGTCACGACACCCGCGCCCACCAAACGACCCCACGTGCCGCGACCCCTTGACCACATCTCATCTCTCCGTCTCGGCCACCCTCGCATATCGCACTCTCAAGCGGTTGAGATCCGAATGGTCGAGCTTTCGATCGTGCTGCAGACGGCCCACCACAATGCCGGGAGCGACGCTCTGCTGAGCGGCAAAGGCACCGACAGCCGCAGCCGACAGGACCGGGTGGCGCCGCAGGAACGCGTCGTATGCCGGTTGGGGAATCAGCGCCTCCGCCGCGAACGCGTCCGCTTCGCGCTCCCGGTCGTCTTGATCGTCGCCGACCAGCCATTCTATGAAGACGTCCCGGCGGCCATGCCGTAGAACATGGCCGAGTTCGTGGAACAAGGTGAACCAGAAGATGTCCGCCCACTTCCCGCGGAGGCTCAACTGGACGAGTACCTTCGCTGGGGAGATCCACCTCATGGCGCCATGGGCGCGCGTCTTCGGAAGGTGTGGCAGCAGGACCAGCGCCACTCCACAGGAGGCCAACTCGCGCTTCACCTCAGGCTCGAAGACTTCCGGCCCGGCCCTGGTCAGTGATCGCAGCTCGGGCAAGAGGTCCGTGAGCCGCTGCTCGTTGAAGGCGTCCGTCTTCACCCGTTGGGCCTCGAGGGCCCCCTTGCGAAGCCACGCCGCGAGTGCCTCGGGTTGCGCCGGCCGAGAGCGGGACAACCGATAGGCGGCGCCCTCGGCGTCAGCGATAGCCGCCAGGGTGCCGACCCCGAAGAAGCCCAGGAGGGCTTCAACCTCGCTCACACGGCCCTTGGTCTTCTTGAGCCAGCCTAAGCGCCGCATGGCGCGACACGGGAAGCGAGCCGCCAGCTTGGCCTCGGCCTGAAGGCGGTGCCGGTCTTCCCGGCGCGCCTTCGTGTGTTGAAACTCCGCCTCCAGGCCGAGCCACATGTGCGCGGGGACGCCGAGAACTCGCTCGAGCTGGATGGCGGTCTCCGCGGTGATCTCTTTAGTCCCGCGGACGATCTCGTTGATCGCCTGAGCGGGACGGCCCATCCGGCGCGCAAGCGCGGCCTGACTCAAGCCTGCGGCCTCGATGGTTTCCGCGAGGAGTTCCCCGGGGGGGATCGGTAGATCGGACAGGATCTGCTCAGTTGCCATAGTGTGCACTCACCTCCTCGATGCGGACGACGGTGAGCGCGTCGTCGCGAAATGTCACGACCATCCGCCAGCGGTCGACGAGCGTTATCGAGTGCTGCCCCTGACGGTCCCCCTTGAGGGGGTGGAACCGCAACGCAGCGACCTTGTAAAGGTCGTCGGCCGCCTTCGCCGCCTTCAGCACGTTGACTCGCTCGATGTACCTCCGAGCGACCTTGTCACCCCACTCACGGGCGCCAGCCGACGAATCCACGTAGCACGATCGAAGCCGATGCGTCCGGAACTCGACCTGCACTCGCCATCATCCGAGCTGCGGCATTTATATTCACCTCAAGGGTGAATAGTATAGGTGTCACATCGATGGTGTCAAGGGGTTCAGGGGATCATCCGCCGACGGGCCGCTGGTCACCCAGGCCACGATCGCCTCACGGAACAAGGCCGGGTTCAGCGCGGGACCCGGAAGGCTCTCGGGGATGGCGCCCGAGGCATCCAGGCAGTCCCGCATGTCGGTCACCCGCGTGCCCCCGATCGGCCGACCCGTCGCCCTCCTCGCCCTTCCCGCGAGCCCTACCGCCCGCGACGCCCGGCGCCCACGGCCGAGCCTCCACCCCGGCCCGGCCGGCGCCGCTTCCGACCATTCTCCGCCTTCCAGAGCAGCATCGGATGCCGGCGCACCCGGTCCAGCAGCTCGGGCTCGTCCCCCACGACCAGCTCCGGCTGGAACTCGCCCCACTGCATGCGCTCGACGTACTCCTCCTCGCGATCCGAGAGCGTGACCAGGCCGGTCATCACGGGTGCCAGGGCCGCCGTCACTTAGACGCTCGCGAGAAACGCCAGGGGTGTGCTTGTCAGAAGTGACCCACCCGATCGGGGAGCTGGAGGGCAGGCTGCCAGACGACGGTTCGACTGCGGAGAGGAAGCCTGTGGGAAGTGTGGACATCATACAGCCGATGCCCACACTTCCCACAGGCCCTACGACGATTGCAAGAAAGTCGCCAGAAAAAAGGAGCGGGTCACTCTATGCGAGCACAAGTGGTCAACTTCTCGTTAGCGTCGAGGTCACCGCACCTTTCTGCTCAAGCCCCAGATGCTCCTCGGGCTCCCGCCCTTCGCGGCCGCGGTGGCCGAGGCGCTGACCCATGCCGTGGCGGGCTCGCTCGAGCTGCCGCCCGGCTGCGAGGTCACGCATGACCTTCGCGCCATCGAGATCCTGCGTGCCCTGCTGCCCATGCCGACGCACGATGCCTTCCGGGCGTGGTACGGGGACTTCCGCGAGCGTCACGGGAGCCGGCCGCGTGCCCTCGAGGCGTTTCACGAGGGCTATCCGCCGCGCGCGGTGAGGCGCTCGCACGGCTCGTGGCTCCGGTTCGTCGACCAGATGGGCGATCTCGGCGAGCCCCAGGCAAGCCTGGTCAGGGGGACGGCCGCGGGACCGGCGGGAACCCCAGGCCTGCACGAGTTCCTCGAAGACCTCGAGACGACCCCGATGACCAAGAGCTACAAGATGGTCGTCCTCCTCGCGATGCTGAACGAGAACTGTCTTCCGGGAACGGTCCCGATCGATGATCTCGCCCGAACCGTCAGCCAGCTGGCCCGGCGGTCTGCTCGTCTCCAGGCGGACTTCGGGGCGGCGCTGGCCGATCCGCAAGCCCTGAAGCGTCACCTGGAGATCAACCCGATCGCAGCCTGGTCCGGCGGTGCGGGCACCCATGGCGTCGCGTACTTCGCCTACGAGGCGGGCCGCTTCTCGAGTCGCTTCGATCTCCCCTCACCCCAACGTGACGCGTTCCAGGAGCTCGTGCGGGAGCTCGTGGACTGGCGTCTCGCCGAGTACCTCCAGCGGCAGCCTGAGACTGAGGACGCCATCGTCTGCAAGGTCAGTCATGCCGGCGGCCGGCCGATCCTCTTTCTCCCCGACCGCGCGGCGCGCCCCGACATCCCAGAGGGATCGACGCCCATCCTCATCGACGGCCAGCCATACGAAGCGCAGTTCGCCAGGATCGCCGTGAACGTGATCCGGGCTCCCGGGTCGACGCGGAACGAGTTGCCTGGCCTGCTCCGGTCATGGTTCGGGCCGGACGCCGGGCGCCCCGGCACCAGCTTTCACGTTCGCTTTGAGCGGGCCGCGGACAACACGTATCGACTCTTGCCGCTCCACCACACCGCCCCCTCTCACGAGCCAGAGGAGTGGCGACAGTATCCTCGTGAGGCGATCCCGCGGCTCTTCGGCCTTCCCTACAGCGCTCCTGTCTGGACCCAGGGTTTCATCTTCAAGAACAATCGTGTCGTCCTCCTGGTCACGCTCGACAAGTCCACCCAGGCGAAGGAGCACCGCTACGAGGATCGCTTCGACGCCCCCGACCGATTTCAGTGGCAGAGCCAGAACAAGCAGCATCGTGCCGGCGCCACCGAGCGGAAGCTGGCCCGGCACGTTGAACTGGGCATCCCCGTTCACCTCTTCGTGCGGAAGACGCCGAAGGTCGACGGGCGCGCGGCCCCGTTTCTGTACTGTGGCGAGTGCGAATTCCTCCGCGGGACGGCGACCGCCCGATCACCGTCCACTGGAAGCTGAAGAGCCCGGTACCCGAGCGGTGGCGCAGCGTGCTGGATGTGCCGACGGCGCCCGCACCCGGCCCGTAGAGCGGCTGTTCCGACCGAGGGGAGGAAGCCGCAGGATGTGGCTCGCATACGGACGCTGTTCGGGCGGGCGATCGGGAAGCCCAATCTCCACGCTTTCCGCCTCCACGACCCCCGCCACACCTTCGCCTCCCGGCTGGCGATGGAAGGCGTGGACCTCCTCACCCTCAAGGAGCTCGGCGGCTGGAAGACGCTCAGCATGGTCCAGCGCTACGCCCACCTCTCGCCGGGCCACCAGCGCCAGGCGATCGAGCGGCTGGTCACCAGGGTTGTCTCCGCGCCTCGGCCTACCGAGGCCGCCGGAGCCGAGTAGCGCTCGGAGGAGCAGCCGGAGTGACAGTGCTGCGCTTGAAAAGCGTTACTCCCTAGGGTAACATCAGTCGTGCCGAAGATTCGGCGTGGCGGCTATGTCTTCATCGGGCGGCGGAGCGATCACCCGCCGCGGCATGTCCACGTCTATCGGGACGGCAGGCTGATCGTGAAGTGGGATCTCGAGAACAGGACGCCGATGAAGGGGAAGGCATCCGCCAAGGTCCGTGAGTTGATCGAGCAGCTCGAGGCCGAGGGGCGGCTATGAAGATTCGCAGCATGAAGGCGAACAATCGACGCAAGGCCTTCGAGGTTATGGTAGCCGGGAAGCGGCTTCTGTTCCCGTTTGCCCAGCTCCCCGAGGTGCGGCCGACGGCCGATGATCCCATCGCGAACGTGTACGTCGACCGGGAACTCGGCGCAGAGGGATTCACGTATGCTCTCAAGTCCGGTCAGGAGGGGACCGTCCACGTCGAGGACGTTCTCGAGTACAACCAGGATCCCGACCACCTGCGCGATCTGCTCCTGTATCGGCTGACGCTCGAAGCCCAGAAGCGCATCGCCGCCTCGCCGCTGGCCAAGCGCGAGATCATCCGTCGGCTCGGCACCTCCCCGACGCAGCTCTACCGACTGCTGGATCAGACGAACTACCGGAAGTCTGTCGACCAGCTGCTCCGGCTCCTCCAGGTGCTGGATTGCGACGTCCAGCTCGTCGTCCGCGCGAAGAGCGCCTAGGCCGCTGAACACGAAGTTCCCCGCGCGGACCCCTTCCCGCAACGGACCGTAGTAGCACCTGGGGCAAATCAGGCGCTCCGGGGTGTCCCCGAAGCGCCTGATTTCGTTTGGTGGGCCGTCAAGGACTCGAACCTTGGACCCGCTGATTAAGAGTCAGCTGCTCTACCAACTGAGCTAACGGCCCAACAGGTGATACGAGATGCACGAAGATGGTGCGCCCAAGAGGATTCGAACCTCTGACCTTTAGCTCCGGAGGCTAACGCTCTATCCAGCTGAGCTATGGGCGCCCCTGTTGCCCGATCCGTCAGGGATTGGGGTGACCGAAGGGAATTGAACCCTCAACCCCTGGAGCCACAGTCCAGTGCTCTAACCAATTGAGCTACGGTCACCGTCCCGGGACGACAGCCGAGGACTCATCCTATCTCAGCCCCCCGGCACGGTCAACCGGATCGGCCGCTCGGGGCCTGGCCGTCCAGCGCGGCCCGCATGGCCAGGAGCCCGGCCTCGGGGGAGCGGAGCGGGGTGGCGAGGGCGGCGCGCGCCTTGGCGATGCGGAGCCCACCCTGGAGCGGGCGCGGGGCCTTCTGGCCGAGCGCCGCCGTGGTGACGGCGGTGAGGCGCGAGGCGTCGAGGCCGAAGATGCGGCAGGCGAGCAGCGCGAAGGCGTGGCGGTCCAGCACGCCGTCGCCCGCCAAATGGTAGACGCCGGCCTTATCCGTCTCGCAGCACTCGACGCTGGCCGCGGCGAGATCGGCGTTGTAGGTGGGGCTCGAGACCTGGTCGGAGGGGATGCGCATGGCCTGGCCGCTCCGGCAGCTGCGGATGAGCTGGTAGACGAAGTTCTTCTCCTGGCGATCGGGGCCGTAGACGACGGTGGTGCGCACCACGAGCGCGCGCGGCAGCGCGGCGAGCAGGGCGCGCTCCCCTTCCCACTTGGAGCGCCCGTATTGCGACAGGGGGCGGGCGGGGTCGTCCTCGGCGTAGGGGCCGCTCGCGCCGTCGAAGACGTACTCCGTCGAGTAGTACACGAAGCTCGCGCCCACCCGCTGGCCCATGCGCGCCGCGAGGAGCGGCCCGTCGCGGTTGATGGCGAGCGCCTCCTCGGGATGCTCCTCGCAGTAATCCACATGCGTGAGGCCGGCGGGGCACAGGATCCAGTCCGGCTTCACGAAGAAGACGGCGTGCTCGACGGCGCGCGCATCCGTGATGTCGAGCGGCCAGCAGCCCTCGACCGCGTGGTGGGCGTACGTCCCGGTGGCCTCGTGGCCGCGGGCGCGGAGGGCCTCCAGCAGGGCCGCGCCCACCTGCCCCGAGGCCCCGATGACGAGGGCGCGCATCAGCCCTTCCTCTCGGCGAGCGGATCTTGCGTCATGGACAGAGGAGAGTCTACACTCTGCGCGCCATGCCCGACCGCCCTTTCGTCCTCCTCTGGTACGACGGCCCCGGGCCGTACCGCGATGCCGTGGAGCGGGCCGGCCTCGCGGGACACATCGAGGACGTCACCCCTGGCATCACGGTGCTACCGCATATCGGCGGGATGCACCCGACGCGCGACGAATTCGTGGCCGCCCTCTTCGCCGACAACCTCGGGCGCTTCCTCTCGGGTCAGCCGCTCCGCGAGCTCGTCTCCCGTGAGCGCGGCTACTAGCCATGCGCGGCACGGCATGGCCGCCCGGGCTCGGCCTCGCAGGATTCGGAAGCACTCGGCAGGCCGCTCAAAAAGGTCCAGATGCAAGGCGGCGAGGGATGCGACGAGCGAGGCGTACTCCGCTTGGCGAGCCGAGCCGGAGGCGAGGTGAGCGGATCCGGAGATCCGGGCGAGCGTGAGCGAGCCACGTTGAGCGAGGAGCGACCAGCGCCGTACCTCCGCAGATGGGCCGTTTTCAGCGGCCTGCTGGTGCTGGCGGCGGGGCTCGCCGTGGCCCTCGTCCCGGCGTGGGCGGGGCCTGCCGAGGCGCAGTCGAGGGCGGGGCTCCAGGGGCTCCGCCGCGTGGCGATCGAGGTCACGATGGCGCCCGATCACCCGCGGCTCGATCCCGGGGCCCTCGAGCAGCGGCTGGAGGAGCTCCTCGTGACGAGCCCGGCCGCGCCGAAGCTCGACCTGCAGAGCCCCGATCGGCTCCGCCTCGCGGTGTCGGTGCGCGCCTACACGGGCTCCGAGCTCCGCGGCTTCTATCTCCCCTTCTCGGGGACGTACGGGATCGGCAGCGTGCGCCTCTCCGTGGAGCGCCTGGTGACGATCCCGGGGCTCGCCTCACCCCTGCCCGCCGTCGTCTGGCAGACGGAGCGCCACGCCGGGGGGCCGTGGTACCGCTCGGCGGCCGAGATCATGGCGCTCGTGGACGAGCTGCTCGCCACCTTCCTCGAGGACTATCGCGGAGGCAAGCCGTGACCGATCCGCGACCCCCGCGCCCGGGAGCGCGATAGGATGACGCGGCGGCTCGGCTTCACGCTCCCCCCGGCTGTACTCAGCGAGCTCTCGCAGGGTGATCTCGGCTCGCGGCTCGGGCTCGCCATTCCCCTCGTGACCGTGGACGACGAGGGGCGCCCGCACCCGATGCTGCTGTCCCACCTCGAGATCCTTGCGGTGGACCCGAACACGATCCGCGTCGTGGTGGGCGCCGGCAGCCGGAGCGCCGCCAATCTCGCCGCGCGCGGCCACGTCACGCTGCTCCTGATCGAGCCCGCGCACACCTTCTACGTCAAGGCCATGGCCACCGGCGCGCCGCTCGCTCGCGGCGGGCTCATGCGCTTCGAGCTCACCGTGACCGAGGTCCTGGAGGACGCGGCCGCCGCCTGGGAGGAGGACTTGCGGATCACGGGCGGGATCACCTACGCGCCGGCGCCCGCGCTCGATGCCCCCTGGGTCCGGGAGACTCTGGCCGCGCTCCGGGCCGAGCCTGCTGCGTGACCGATCCCTCGCTCCCGCTCCTCGCCGCGGTCGCGGCGGGGGCGGCGCTTGCGGTGGGGGTTCTCAAGACGAGCGTGGGCGGCGGCATCGGGCTGGCGCTCACCCCGCTCCTGACCCTCGTGCTGCCGGCTTCGGCCGTCCTCGGTCTCCTCGCGATCATGTTGAGCCTGTCGGACCCGCTCTCGCTCTACTACTACTGGCGCAGGTGGGATGGGCGGCAGCTGCGGCTGCTCCTGCCGGGGGTGCTCGTGGGGATCCTGGTGGGCGGCTGGCTCCTCGCCGGTCAGTCCGAATCCTCCCTCAGGCGCGTCGTCGGCGCCAGCGCTCTCGTCCTCGCGCTCCTCCAGCTCGCGCTCGTGCTGGCGCGCCGCGGCCCCTCGGCGGCCGGTGCCCCGTGGCCGGTGGGGACAGGCGTGGGCCTCCTGGGTGGCGTGGCCTCGGCCGTCGCCCACTCGGGCGGGAGCGTGATCGGGCCCTATCTGGTGGGGCTCGGGCTGTCGAACGCGGCGGTGGTGGGGACGGGCTCGGCGGTGGTGGCCGTCTCCAACATGCTGAAGCTCGGCACCTACTGGCAGATCGGCTTCGTGACCGGCCGGCTCGTGCTGCTGGCCCTCGTGACGACGCCGCTCCTCTACCTTGGCGCCTGGCTCGGCTACCGGCTCAACGCGGTGCTGCCGCGCCGGCTCTTCGCCCTCCTGCTCATCGCCATCGCCATCGTGGGCTCGCTCAGGCTCCTCACGAGCTAGCAGGCCGCTAGACCTCCAGGAGGTCGGCGCCCACGACGACCGGGCCCGCATACTGCGTCCGGGCCGCGGCCAGCAATTCCGCCGGCTCCGAGGCCGGCATCAGGTGGCTCAGGACGAGCGTCTTCGCGCGCGCATCCGTCGCGACGCGGCCCACCTCGCCGGGCGGCGTGTGGTAGGACTGCAGGTCGCGGATCTTCTCCTCGAGGGTCGGCCAGCCGCAGCCGGGGAACCAGCCGGTCGTGGCCATGTCGCAGCACTCGTGGATCAGGCAGTCCACGTCCTGGCTCCAGCGCACCAGGTTCTCGGACGGGCGCGTGTCGCCCGAGACCACGACGCGCCTGCCGCCGCCGTCGAAGCGGAAGCCGAAGGCGGGCGTGACCGGACCGTGGTCCACGAGGAAGGCCGACACCGTGACGCCGCCCGCCTCGAGGATCTTGCCCTCCTCGATCTCGGTGACGCGCACCTCGGGCGGGCGGCGGTCGTGCATGTGCTCGCGGCGCACGTCGATATCCCAGGCGAGATAGTCGAGGAGCAGCTCCACCTGCCGCCGCGTGCCGGCCGGCCCCCAGATCTCCAGGGGGGCGTTCTGGCCGACGATCCATCGGGTGACGAGGAGATGGCCCATGTCGATCGTGTGATCCGAGTGGTGATGGGTGATCAGGAGGCGCGGCCAGTCGTAGGCGCGCACCCCGGCCTGGACGAGCTGACTGCCGACGCCCGAGCCCGCATCCACCAGGAAGCGGGCTTGCCCGAGAGAGAGCAGCGTGGCCGGGCCGCGGCGCCGCGGGTTGGGCGGCGGCGAGCCGGTGCCGAGGAGGACGGCGCGCATCAGCGCGCGAGGGGCTGCGTCAGCTGCACCTCGAAGCGGCTGTCCACACGCTCGATCCGGCGGCCCCCCGAGAGGAAGAAGCGCGCCACCTGCTCCTGGGCCGCGCGGCCGATGGCCGACACCTCGGGGAACATGGTCCAGAGGAGGAAGCCGTGCGGGTTCCTGAATTTCTCCGTCAGGGTCGCGACGACCTTGTCGTGGCGGTACACGCTGCTCAGCAGGTGCAGGTCACCCGCGCGGAGGATGTTTTCCGTGGTGGGATTCGGCACGGTGAGATCGCCCACGGCCCACTGGTAGAAGACGGCCTTGGACTCCCGCCCGGGCAAGGGCACCTGGTGCACGTACGGGGCGAAGGCCATGGGATCGGCCGACTGCATGACCCACTCGACGCGATCGAAGTAGGCCTGGATGTCGAGCGCTCCCGGCAGTGGCGAGCGGACGGGCGGCTCGCCGGAGAGCGGGATGAACTCGTAGAAGTCCTTGGTGCCGTTCATGAGCGGCGGGTTGCGCGACCTGAGGGCGGCCGCCACCAGCGGCCGGAACGGGGCCGCCTGGCGGGCGATTTCCACGATGGGCCCGCCGGGCACGCCGAGGACGCCGACCCTGAGCGTCGGATCCACCGCCATCAGGAGCGTGCCGTAGATGCCGCCGAAGGAGTGGCCGAAGTAGGAGAGGCGCTGGCGGTCGAGATCGGGGCGGCCGTCGCCGTCCACGTCCACGCCGCGACGAATCGCGCGCACGAGCTGCATGAGATCGGCCACGGTCTGCTTGAGCCCGTCGCGGCTCGAGAGCGCGGCCAGCGGGCCGGGGGACTTCGTGCCGACGCCCTCCGCGAGTCCGATCGTGCCGTCGCCGTCGAGGTCCATGCCGCGGCCGCCCGCGGGGAGCGTCACGTCAGGCGCCCCCGTGCGGCGCACGGTGAGCGTGCCGGCGGCGCCTCCGCCGTGTCCCACCACGTTGATCGCGATGGTGGCGAAGCCGTGACGGGCCATGGTCGCCGCCACCGCCATCGGCACGAGATACCGGTCGTTGGTGAAGCCGTGGCCGAAGATGGCCACGGGCCAGCCTGGAGCAGGCGCCAGGCCCTGCGGCACGAACAGCGTGACGTGGACGTCCTCCTCGCCGGTGGGACGCGGGCCGCCGTGGCGGGTAGGCGTCGTGGCCATGTGGCGCTCGGGGCTCAGGAACGACAGACTCCTGAAGCTCCCGACGGCGATGGCCCGGATGTCGGAGGCGGGCACGAGAGACAGCGGCAGCCGCGCGGGAGCGGCCAGCGGCCCCGCGGTCGCGACCTGGCGGCGCAGCTCCAGCGCCTCCATGTCGGCGCGCGCGTACACCGAGCGGCCGCCGCCGGGCTCGAGCGTGAAGCGGATCTCGGACGCGGGGCGCGCATCGAGGAGCGTCAGGATCCGCTCGAGGTCGGCCGTCACCGACTGGGTGGTGAAGAGCGTCAGCGCCACGACCTCTCGCCGCTTGACTCCGGCGGCCTCGAGAGCCTGCCAGAGCTGGAGCTCGATCGAGGCGCCATCGGGGGCGGCCTCGCGCGGCGCGATCTGCGCGGGGTCGGCGCGCAGCGGCCGATTGTCCTCGTCCACGACGCGCGAGGTCACGACGAGAGCGTAGCGCCGCAACTGGAGCAGGGCGCGCTCGGGGCGCGCGTAGAGCGTGCGCGTCTCGCCGTCCCAGACGAGCTGGCCAAGGCCCACGGGGGAGGGAAAGGGCTCGGTCCAGAGCGGGAGAATGAAGACGCTGTCCCGCGTGACGCTGTCGAGCGTGATGGGCGCCGAGAAGCGCAGCGCCACCCGCGGGTTGACGCTGAAGCCGTCGAGCTGGTTCAGGAGCCGCACCTCGTCGCAGCCGGACGGGTCAGCGGCGCAAGCGGGCAGCGGCAGGGCGACGCGGCGGCCCGTCGCCTGGCTGGCATCGCCCACGGTGAGGCGGTCGCTCGGGAAGAGCGCGGTGACCTGGGTGGCGCCCGCCGCGGCCGCCCAGAGGAGGACGGCGAGCAGCCAGGCCGCTGCGATCAGCCGGGGCGCCCGCGCCGTCACGGATGCGGGCGAGGCGAAGGCGAGCTGCGGGGGACGCGCGGAGCCCTGGGGGCCTGATAGGCTCCCACGGTGACCGCGAGATCCTGCTCCTTGCCGGCGCGCATGACCTTGAGCGTGACGGTGCGGCCTACCGGCGTGCTCGAGATGATGCGCTGGAGATCCCGCGGCCCCTCGATCTGCGTGCCGTCCACCGCGAGCACCACGTCGTCGGCCTTGACGCCGCCCTGATCGGCGGGCTGGCCGGCGACGACCTGGCGGATCAGCACCCCGCGCGGCTCCGCAAGCCCGTACTTCGGCGCCTGGTCCTCGTCCACCTCGCCGATGGTGACGCCGAGCCAGCCCCACTCGACCTTGCCCTTCTCCGCGAGCTGGGGCAGGAGGCCCTTGACCAGGTTGACCGGGATCGCGAATCCGATGGAGCCGTTGCGCGCCGCCATGCTGTTCACGCCGACGACCTCGCCGGCCATGTTGACCAGCGGGCCGCCGGAGTTGCCCGGGTTCACCGCGGCGTCGGTCTGGATGAAGTCGAAGCCGGGCGCGGCCACCTGGAGCGGGGCGCCCTTGCGGCTCACGATGCCGAAGGACACCGTCTGCTCGAGACCGAAGGGATGGCCGAGGGCCAGGACGAACTCGCCCACGCGCAGCCGGTTGGAGTCGCCCAGCGCCGCCACGGGCAGCCCCGTGGCCTCGATCTTCACGAGGGCGAGGTCCACGCGATTGTCCAGGCCGATGAGGCGGGCATCGAAGCGGCGCCCGTCGGCGAGCCTGATCTGGATGCGCTCGGCGTCGTCCACGACATGCGCGTTGGTCACGATGTAGCCGTCCTGGCGAATGATGAAGCCCGAGCCGGAGGTGCGCCGCGGCTCGTCCGGCAGGGGATGCGGGGCCGTTTCCTCGGAGGCCGCCCCCGTGGGACGGCGCACGCGCACCTGGACCAGCGGGGGCTTGAGCCGCTCCGCGAGCGAGTGCATCAGCTCGTTGAGCCGGGCGATCTCCGAAGGCGCGCTGGCGCCCTGGCTCTCGGTCCAGAGGGGGTCGGCCGCCGCCGCGGGCAGCGCCCCGCCCGGAATCAGGAGCGCGCAGAGCGCGAGCGGGATGAGTGCCACACGGAGCCTGTGCCGGGTCGTCATGAGCATGAGCGGGCCTCCTCTCGAGTCGGGGCCAGTATACTGCCCGGTGCAACTTCGCGCCGCCCGTCGTGGGCCTACCGGCTCACCTCGCGGATCAGATGGCCGAGCTCGGGCAGGATCAGCTTCTCGAGCGCGAGCCGGCAGGCATTGGGCGAGCCGGGAAGGGAGAAGAGGACGCGCCCCGTGACCACGCCTGCCTGGGCGCGGGAGAGCATGGCCGCCGCGCCGATCTCGGCATAGGAGAGCATGCGGAAGAGCTCGCCGAAGCCGGTGAGGCGCTTGTCGAGCAGGCCCTCCACCGCCTCGAAGGTGGCATCCCGCGAGGTGATGCCGGTGCCACCCGTCATGATGAAGGCCTGGATCCGCGGATCCGCGCACTCGTGCCGCACCACGGCCTGCACCTGGGCGGGCTCGTCCTTGACCATGCCCTGGCCCACCACCGTGTGACCGGCGGCCATCAGCAGCTCGCGGATCAGGGCCCCGCTCGTGTCCGTCTCGGCGGTCTTGGAGTCGGAGATCGTCAGCACGAAGCAGCCGACGGCGCGCGGGGCGTGGCTCCTGTGCTCCTGCGGGACGGCGTCGGGCGGCGTGATCTTCACCGGTAGGCCTCGTCGAGCAGCTCGACGATGTGCATCACTCGCGTGGGCGCCCCGGTCGCCTGGAGCCCCTGGGCGATCTGGATGATGCAGCCGGGGTTGGCCGTCACCACGGCCTCGGCCCCGGTGGCGCGGATATGGGCGATCTTCCGCTCCTGGAGCCGCTGCGCCATCTCGGGCTGGGTCAGGTTATAGGTGCCCGCCGAGCCGCAGCACCAGTCAGCCTCGCTCAGCTCCACGACCCGCAGCCCCGGGATCTGGGCGAGGAGCGCGCGCGGCTCCTTCCGGATCTTCTGGCCGTGGATCACGTGGCACGGGTCATGGTAGGTCACCGTGCGCGCCACGGGCTGGAGCGGCCCGCGGAGCGGCTCCTGGCAGAGGAACTCGGAGACATCCCGCACCCGCGCCGCGAAGCGGGCGGCGCGGGCGCGCCACGCGGGGTCCGAGGCCAGGAGCATCCCGTAGCTCTTCATGTGGGCGCCGCAGCCCGAGGTATTGGCGATCACCTGGTCCACCCCCGCCGCCTCGAACGCCTCGATGGTGCGCCGGGCCAGATCGCGCGCCAGCCCGTCCTCTCCCGCATGCGCGTGGAGCGCTCCGCAGCAGGACTGAGCGCGCGGGGCCAGGACCTCGGCGCCGTTTCGCGCGAGCACGCGTGCCGTCGCGCGGTTCTGAGTACCGAAGGCCACCTGCTGGATGCACCCCGTGAGGAGCCCCACCCGGGCGCGCCGCTGACCCTCGGCATGCGTCACCTCGGGGAGCGGCGCCCTGGCTGCCGCGGGAGGGAGCCTGGGCAGCAGCGGCTCCCAGGCCGCAAGCGGCCCGGGCAGCAGGCGCAGGAGCCCCGAGGCGCGCAGGACCCGCTGGAGCCCGCTCACCTGATAGCACCGCAAGCCCGTGGCGGCCAGGCCGAGCAGCCGGGGATGGGGCAGCAGCACGGCGAAGTTCAGCCAGCGGAAGAGCCGCCGCACCGGGCCGCCGGGGTGCCTCCGCTCGATCTCGGCCCGCGCCGCCTCGATGAGCTGGCCATAGGGCACCCCCGAGGGGCAGACGGTCTCGCAGGCGCGGCAGCCGAGGCACAGGTCCAGATGCGCCCGGGTCGAGTCGGAGAGCTCGATGCGTCCCTCGGCGAGCGACTTGATCAGGACGATGCGCCCGC
Source organism: Candidatus Rokubacteria bacterium GWA2_70_23 (assembly GCA_001788395.1). Classification (GTDB taxonomy): domain Bacteria; phylum Methylomirabilota; class Methylomirabilia; order Rokubacteriales; family CSP1-6; genus UBA12499. The sequence goes on along the minus strand of MGBT01000118.1, from coordinate 21,003 downwards.
GCGGGGAGTCCATCTCGGTGCCGAGTAGGGAGAAGGTGGGACAGGAGGCCAGGCAGAGGCCGCAGTGGACGCAGCGGTTCACGCCGTCGACATCGTGGCCGTGGAGAGCGAGCGGGCCCATCTCCCATGGGGCGGGCACTCGGGCCGTGGGCCCGCCCGCCCCCTGTGGGGGCTCCAGCGCTGTGCCGTGAGCCATGGGGTCAGATGCCTCCGAGGAAGCGGCCGGGGTTGAGGATGCCCCGGGGATCGAGCTCGGCCTTGAGCTGCCGCATGATGCGGCTGTCCGGGCCCGGGGTGTCCCACACGGCGATGCGCTCCTTCACGGCCAGCGGGGCCCACTCGACGAGGGCATGGCCGCCCGACCCATTGACGAGCGCGCGCCACTCGCCCAGCGTGCAGGCCACCTGCTCGGCATCGGCGCCCGCGGCGTCGAGCACGGCCGAGATGATGCCCAACCCGGCATGGGCCACGAAGGCGGCCCGGAGTCCGCGCTGACTGGCGACCGCGCCGGCCCGCGCGATCAGCTCGGCGACCTGCGTGGGCAGCACGCCCCACTTCATCCCGGCGGTGGCGTCCGTGAACGCGCGCTGCGGCATCTCGCCCACCGCGCGCCAGGCCTCGTCCCGCTCCGTGCCGTCGAGCACGCGGACGCCGGCGAGCCCGCAGTCCTTCAACAGCCGTCCCACCTCCTCGCATTGCCACTCGACCTGCTCGGCGATGCCGTCCACGCCGACCAGGAGGGCGGCGCCCCCGGGGGCGCCCTCGCCGTCGAGCGCGCGGAGTCCCTCCCCGTCCACGACGTCCAGCGCCGAGGGGATCAGGTCGGAGGCCATGACGGCGCGCGCCGCCTGGCCCGCCTCGGCGAGCGTGGAGAACCGCGCCACGACGAGCCGGTCGCAGTCGGGGCGCGGGCGGAGCTTCACCGTCGCCTCGACGATGACGCCGAGCGTGCCGAAGGAGCCGACGGCGAGCTTGGGGAGATCGTAGCCGGCCACGTTCTTCACGACCTTGCCCCCGCCGCGCACGATGGCGCCGTCGGCGAGGACCATGGTGATGCCGATGAGGAGGTCGCGCGCCGTCCCATAGAGGTGGCGCCGCGGCCCCGAGGCATTGCTCGCGAGGATGCCGCCCAGCGTGGCCCGCGCCGCCTGTGGCGGGTCCAGCGAGAGCCACTGGCCGCGCCGGGAGAGCTCGGCCTGGAAGGCCTCGAGCGTCATCCCGGCCTCCACCGTCGCGGTGAGATCGCCCGGCTCGTGCTCGAGAAGCCGCCCGAGGCGCCTGAGCCCCAGCACGAGCCCCGGGTGCGCCGGTGGCGATCCGAGCGCCATGCCGGTGCCGCCGCCCCACGGCATCACCGGGGTGCCGCTGTCGGCCGCGACGCCAAGCACCGCGGCGATGTCCTCCCTGGAGCCGGGGAACACCGCGCACTCGGGCGTCCGCCCCTCGACGACATAGGGGGCGCACTCGGCGCCGGTGAGCACATGCGCCCCGCCGACGATCTCGGCGAGCCGGCGGCTGAGCGGGGAGTGCACGCGCCTGTCGCGGGGAGCCCGCCCGCGCTAGAAGCGCTGGGCGAGACCCGCCTCTTCGATCGGATGGGGGCGAGAGGCGAAGCCCGCCTCCGCGCAACCCTTCCGGCTCGGGAAGATCTTGCCGGGGTTGCAGAGCCCGGTGGGATTGAAGGCGCGCTTGACGCGGGCCATGCAGCCGAGATCCGCCTCGGAGAAGATCAGCGGCATGTAGTCCCTCTTCTCCAGCCCGATGCCATGCTCGCCGGAGATGGAGCCACCCACCTCGGCGCAGACCTTGAGGATCTCGCCGCCGGCCGCCACGACCCGCTGCTCCTCCCCGGGCTTGCGCGGATCGTAGAGGATGTTCGGGTGCAGGTTGCCATCGCCCGCGTGGAAGACGTTGCCGACGCGCAGCCCGTAGCCCGCCACGATCTCGTTCACGCGACGAAGCACATAGGGCAGCCTGGTGCGCGGGATCACGCCGTCCATGACGAGATAGGCCGGCGAGATCCGCCCGTAGGCCCCGAAGGCCGACTTGCGCCCTTTCCACAGGAGCTGGCGCTCGGCCTCGTCGCGCGCCAGCCGCACCTCGCGGGCGCCCGTCTCGCGACAGGCGGCGATGACGCGCGCGGCCTGCTCGTCCATCCCCGCGGCGAGCCCGTCCATCTCGATCAGCAGCGCCGCGGCCGCATCGCGCGGGTAGCCGCAGCCGAAGGCGTCCTCCACGGCCTGGATGGTCAGCTGGTCGATCATCTCCATGGCCGCCGGGATGAGGCCGCGGGCAATGATGGCCGACACCGCCTCCGAGGCCTGGTCGATCTCGTTGAACACGGCCAGCACCGTCCGCACCGCCTGCGGCTGCCTGAGGATGCGCAGGACGATCTTGGTGGCGATGCCGAACGTGCCCTCGGAGCCCACGAAGATGCCGGTGAGGTCGTAGCCCTGGGGATCGCGGGTCTTGCCGCCGAGCCACACGATCTCGCCGTCCGGCAGCACCACCTCGAGGCCCAGCACGTGGTTCGTGGTCACGCCGTACTTGAGCGTGTGGGGACCGCCCGAGTTGTTGGCGATATTGCCGCCGATGGTGCAGGCCTGCTGGCTCGAGGGGTCGGGCGCGTAGTAGAAGCCGCGCGCGCCCACCGCCCACGAGAGGTGCAGGTTCACCAGTCCCGGCTCCACCACGGCGAGCTGATTGTCGTAGTCCACCTCGAGGACGCGGTTCATCCGCATGAGCGAGATGACGAGGCCGCCCTCGGCCGGCAGGCATCCGCCCGACAGCCCGGTGCCCGCCCCGCGCGCCACGAAGGGCAGCCCCTCACGCTGGGCGAGCCTGACCAGCGCGGCGACGTGCTCGGCAGTGAGCGGGAAGACCACGAAGTCGGCCAGCGCCCGGAAGAGGGTGAGCCCGTCGGATTCATAGACCATCAGCTCGTCGGGATCGGAGAGGACGGCGCCCGGGCCCAGGAGCGCTTCCATCTCCCGGCGGAGGGACTTCTTCCGGGCCTCGGTGAGAGCCGGCATGGCGGAATTATACCGCTACACCTCCTCGACGTCCTCGCTTGTCCCCGCTGCGGCGGCCGGCTGCGCGTCATCGCCACCGTGCAGGACCCCCTCGCCGTCCAGGCCCTCCTCACCCACCTGGCCCGCGCGGGCCCCCCCGCGCCGCCCGGCCCCGCCCCGCCCGCGATCAGGTAGACTCTCCGCCCTCGATCAGACCCTCGACGCCTCACTCTCCCCCCTGCGCCCGCGCCTTGCCCGCGAGCCCGCCGCGGCGATCGGCCTGGTTCTCTTACCCCTCGGCCTGCAGACGGAGTAGGTCCAACAGCCCGACGCAATGCCAGCGCTGAAAGAAGAGCGTCAATGCGGAAGCTCGGCGAGGAACTCCTCCAGGGGCAGCGCCTCGACGTCGTCGATTCGCTGCGCACGCGGCCCGAGGAAGACGACGATCTTGCGCTTGACGCGCGGCAGCGTCTCGCCGAACGAGCGCAGACCCGAGAGGTCGGCGCGATCGACGCGGCGCGATGCCTTGACCTCGATGCCCCATTGCTCGCGCGCGAACGAGAGCACGAAGTCGACTTCGGCGCCGCCACGCGAGCGGTAGTGGTGCAGGCTCATCTCCGGCCACAGCGTGCCCGTGCGGCCGTGCAGCTCACCTGCGACGAAGTGCTCGAACAAGAGCCCGCGCTCGTCGTCGAGAGGGCGATCGAGCGGCCGGCGCAAGAGCGCGTTGCGGACGCCGATGTCGAACAGGTAGATCTTCGGATGCGCGATCAGGCTCCCCCTGGCGGTGCCGGACCAGGCCGGCACGCGGAAGGCCACGAGCGTGTCTTCCAGGACCTCGAGGTAGCGCCGCGCGGTCTCGTAGCCGATGCCGGCGTCGCCGCACAAGCTGCGCAGGTTGAGGATGCGGCCCGATGACGCCGCCACGAGATCGAGCAGTCGCGCGTAGCCACCGAGGTTGCGCACGAGTGCTTCCGATTGGACCTCCTCGCGCAGGTAGGCGTCGGAGTAGCTCCGCAAGGTCAGCGCGCGCTGCGCAACGTCCGGCTCCGCCCAGATTCCGGGGAGCATGCCGTGGGCCAGCGCGCGCTCGAGGTCGAACTCGCTCCCCAGCTCGTGGGCGAGCAGCGGGTGCATGTAGTGAACGTCGACGCGGCCGGGGAGCAGGTTGGCTTGCCCGCGCCTCAGCTTGCGCGCGCTGGAGCCCGACACGAGGAAGCGAAAGCGCCGCGCGTCGCGATCGATCGCGACCTGGATGGTGTCGAGCATCGACGGCGCGCGCTGGATCTCGTCGACCAGGATCAGGCGCGTCGCGCGCTTGGCGGACTCGAGCTCGCGACCGAAGCGCTGCGGCTCGGTCAAGTAGTCGCGGAAGGTCGCGGGGTCGGCCACGTTGATGGTCCAATCGGGATGGAGCCCCGCGAGCAGGGTCGACTTGCCGACCTGTCTCGGTCCAAGGAGCAGCACGCTGCGGGCGCCGCCCGCCAGGCGCGCGGTCAAGACGCGTTCGTACATGTGGGTAAAATGGCATACATTTCACCCACGAGCAAGCGTGCGATGCGCCTGCGGCCCCCGCCGGGCGTGTATCCATGCTCCGTGATGAAACCCATGGGGACATTGGATTCCGTCGTGCATGGCGACCCCGAGATCCTCGGGGGCACACCCGTATTTCGCGGGACCCGGGTCCCCGTGAAGAACATCCTCGATTACCTGGTTGCCGGGGACACCCTGGCCAGTTTCTCGACAACTTCCCCACGGTGAGACGCGATCAAGCAGTCGCGGCTCTCGAACTCGCGCGAGACCTGCTGGCTGCCGGTGCGCATTCCGCTGGATGAGTGTTTGCCGCGGCCGCTCGCCCGGTTGCTGCCCGAGCACGACGTCCGCACCGTCGCCGCGATGGGCTGGGCGGGCTCCGGAACAGCAAGCTGCTGCAGCTGTGAGCAGAACCTCGGCGCTCTCCCGATTGCTGTTGTCGTTCTCGTCGCGCCCACGAACCGAATCGATTCGCTTTCTGGCTCGCGGCCCAACGCCCGCGGTGAGCGGCCGCAGCGCGCTACACCTCCCAGGGAGGGTCGATCACGAGCCGCAGCTCGAGCACGGTGGGCCCAGGCTGGCCCAGGGCTCTTTCGAGCGCCCGCGGCAGCGCATCCAGCGTGTCCACGGGCCCGGCCTCGGCGCCGAAGGCGCGGGCCAGCGCGGGAAAGTCCGGGTTGGCAAGATCCACCTCGCCCCAGCGGCCGAACATCGCCTCCTGGAGATACTTGATGGCGCCCGGCGGGCGCCGTTCGCCTGGCCCCACACAGGCTGGCCCACCCTCGGCAGGCCGGCCGCCCCGCCCATTTAGCAGAATTCTCGCGAGACGGCATGCGCCGCTGGGCTCCCCATCGTCGCGGCTCGTCGGGCCCGCACTCGCGGATGAGCCGCAGCAGGCGGGCCCGCCCGGGCGCGTGCGGGGCCAAGCGGGGTCGAAGAGAGCCCTTGACAACCCCGAAGGGGCGGAGCAGAGTTTTTTCACATTTCGGCATCCCATCCGACCGTCTGCGAGGTCGTTATGCCCTGCGTCGAAGCTCCTATTGGTTCTCCCGCGCCCTTGACGGTCGAGCAGACCGGCGGGGGCGGCTGTGTTTCTGGACCTCCCGCGTCCGACAAAAGGGGGTCGTCGGCCCTGCCGAGAACAGGGCGGACCGCGGACAGCGATGGGGGTGGAGCATGCGTGAGCAGCCGAGCTTCTGGGACTACAACGAGAAAGGCCTCTACTTCTACAAGCGGCAGGCCTACGATCTCGCGATCGCCGAGTTCGAGCGGGCGGTAGGCGCCGCGACCTTTCCCCTGGCGGCGCTCGACATTAACCTGGGTGCGGCGTATCTGGGCAAGCGGATGTACACGGAGGCGCGCGCCCGGCTCGAGAAAGGTCTGGCCCTGGACCCGGACAGCCAGATGGGTCACTGGCTGCTCGCACAGACGCTGCAGGCCACGGGCGCGGCGTTCGAGGCGCGCGCGGAGTTCGAGGAGGCGTACATGCTCGACCCCGACAGTCCGGAGGGGCGGGTGGCGGAGGAAGAGCTCCTCAACTTCTGGGCGCGCCGGGCGCCCTTCCCTGTTCTCGCACCGGCCCCGTGAACCGCGTCTGCGGAACCTGACGCGTTGCGAGGCCCGGCAGGAGCACCTCCAGGAGGGGCACACGGTATGGCGAAGACAGAGCCCTTGAGACCCGGGACCCGCGGGCGTCCCGCGTGGCCTGCTGTGCCGACGCCGGGCGCCGACGAGGTGTACCAGGCCGTCCCCGAACAGGCGCGGGACTACCCGCGTTTTCTCGAGACGATCCTGCGGCCGGAGCACGCGCACAAGAAGCCGGAGGCGCTCTCCCGCATCCGCGTGCTCGACTGCACGACCGGCATGATGATCGGGCACTGGTGCTCCTCGCAGCTCGCCGAGCTGGGCGCCGAGGTGATCCAGGTGGAGCCGCCGGGCGGCGATCCGCTTCGCCAGCTCACGCCCTTCGGCCGCCGGGAGTACATGGCGCAGGACAGCGAACAGAACGAGCCGGTCGGGCTCCACTTCCTCCACGAGATGCGGAACAAGCAGTCGGTCACGATCAACCTCGAGACGAAGCCGGGACGCGAGGTGCTCAAGAAGCTGGCCGTCCACGCCGATGTCCTCATCGAGAACGCCCCACCCGGGCGCTTCGACGGGTGGAAGATCGGCTACCGGCAGCTGTCCCGGATCAACCCGCGCCTGGTCTACTGCTGGGTAGGCCAGCGCGGACAGTGGGGTCCGTTGAAGGACCAGCCGGGGGTCCGCGATCCAGTGGCCCAGTGCGCGTCAGGCTTCGTCCACGGCACCGGCGACCCCAAGGAGTTCGGCGGCCGCCCCACGCGCTCGGGCATGTGGATGGCCGACCACGTGGGCGGCACGGCCGCGGCGATGGGGATCATGGCGGCGCTCGTCCACCGTGAGCGCGTCTCGGGCAAGGGGCAGTTCATCGAGGCCACTGCGGCAGAGGGCATCATCCGCATCCTCGACTACAATTGGGCGTGGCACGGGATGGACGGCAGCATCCGCCCGCGCTACGGCAACTGGGACCTCGCCATCAACATCTACGCGGTGAATCCGTGCAAGGACGGCCACATGATGGTCGGTGGCGGCCACGACCGCCTGTGGTATCGGATCTGGAAGACGGTGGGCGACGAGGTGCCAGCAGTCGAGGAAGAGATCGTGGCGGACCCGAACCTCCGTAACGTCTCCGAGCGGCTTCCCCACACGCGCCAAGTCAAGACATACACCCTCCTCTGCGAGTGGCTCAAGGGCAACAGCCGCTCCGACGCCGAGCGGAAGCTGATCAAGCAGGAGGTGGCTTCGGGCGGCGTCATGGCGGTCCACGAGGTGGCCGAGTACCCGCACTTCAAGTACCGGGGCCAGGTGGCGGAGTTCGACGACCGGCTCTACGGGCCGGTGCTGGTCGCGACCTCGCCAATGCTGAGCGAGAAGATCCCCGCACGGCTCAAGTGGATCGGCCGTCCGTTCGGCTATGACAACGAGGACGTCTACCGGCGCCTGCTGGGCTTCACCCGGGAGGACTTTGAGCGGCTGAAGACGCAGGGGGCGATCTGATGGCCACGCGACGCAAGAGTGTGAGGACCCAGGCCGCGACGAAGAACAGGAGCAGCAACAGCGGGCGACGACGCCCCGCCGCCGAGTCGAACCCGGAGTTCGAGCGCTACTGCCGGGCGACCTTCGATCCCCGGGCGGCATTCGGCAAGCCGGAGGCGCTCAAGGGCATGCGGGTGCTGTCCTGCAGCCAGTATATCCTGGGGCCCTCGTGCGCCGCCTATCTGGGGGAACTCGGGGCCGAAGTGATCAAGATCGAGGCCCCGCGGCGCGGCGAGCCGATGCGCCACTCGACGCCCGGCAACGAGGCCTTCCTCTATCCGCTCTCGCGGTGGGTGCCGGGCTCGGGCACCGGGCTCGGGTTCTTCGGGGCCAACTTCAACGAGTACTTCATCTCACTGGATTTCCACCGGCCGGAGGCTCGGGAACTCATGTGCCGTCTCGCCGCCAAGGCGGACGTGGTCGTCGAGAACTTCAGGCCCGGCACCTTCGATCGCTGGGGCATCGGCTACCGTCAGCTCCGGGAGATCAACCCGCGCCTCATCTACATGTGGCTCGGGGGCTTCGGCGGCTGGGGCCCGGGCCGCGTGCGGGCGTCGTACGACATCCTGGGTCAGGCCCAGGGGGGCGCGTTCTCGATCACCGGCCAGCCGGAGGAGGCGGGCGGCGCGCCGTCCAAGCACACCATCTGGCTCGCCGACTACTGGGGCGGCATGATGGGGGCGCTCCAGGTGCTCACCGCGCTCTACTGGCGTGACAACGTTTCTGGCGAGGGCACGTTCCTCGAGTACAGCCAGGTTCACGGCGTCACCCGCCAGCTCGAGTACTCGCTGCCCCTGTACGGCCGCGAGGGAGTCATTCGGGAGCGGTGGGGAAACTGGGACACCGAGCTCTGCGTCCACGGCATCATCAAGTGCGGCCGGCCGTCCTATCCCCGGTCGGACAATCCCCAGGAGGAGGAGGAGGGCTACATCCTCGTCTCGGCGTACGAAGACGTCGACTTCGGGATGCTGTGCCGTGCCGTCGGGCACGCGCAGCTGGCCCGCCTCTACAAGACCCACGACATCCGGGTACGGCCCGAGAGCCAGAAGGAGATCTACGCGGCGCTGGAGGCCTGGGCGAAAGACAAGACCAAGGAGCAGGTGGCGCGGATCCTCGACCAGGCGGGAATCATCGTACAGCCGGTGTGGAACGCCAAGGAGGTCGCCAACCATCCGCACTGGCAGCAGCGGGGCTCCATCTTCTGGCTGGACGATCCGACCTACGGCGACGTGCTCTCCCAGGGGCCTGCCTACAAGATGTCGGCCACCCCGCCGCGGGTCAAGTGGGCCTTCAAGCCTGTCGGCGCCGACAACGAGTTCATCTACAGCAAGCTGTGCGGTTTGTCGAAGGCCGAGATGGAGAAGCTCGAGGCCGAGGAGGTCATCTGAGTGATGTTGCTCAAGTGTTCCAAGTGCGGCGTGAAGAACTATCTCGACCCGTACCCGTTCTGGGACTTCAAGGGCAAGACCAAGTGCGCGGGGTGCGACACGATCTATGCGCTTGAGACGGATGGCGGGCACCTGGTCGGCAAGGTGCGCGCGGTCTCGGGCAAGCCGACCGACCCCGATGTGCTCTTGCCTGGCTTCGCGGACACAAGCGAGTTCGAGCCCATCCTGGGCGAGGGGAAGACCCGTCCCGCCCCACGGGCGCGCCCTGACGTCTACGGAAAGCCCAAGCCTGTCACCCGCAACCTCAGGGGCCGCCTGGTCTCGGGCCGGCCGCTCAAACCGGACGAGTTGATCGGCTCGCGGGTCCGCTTCATCGTCGAAGGGAAGGAGCCATGAGCAAGGCCCTATGCCTCTCCTGTCAGCACTTCGCTCCCGCGCTCGATCCCAACATCGCCCGCGCGTTCCTGGGCGGCTGCAAGAAGAAGGAGTATCCGTTCACCCTGATCCTGCCCCTCGAGGGAGTGGCGGAATGCGACGTGTACCGCCAATCGTCGAGGCCGGCGGCCGTCGTCGAGCGGCAGGAACCCCTCGCGGGGACCGCGGCTGCCGCGCCCGCCGGCAAGCGCGTCCAGCTTTACTACTCGTCCCGTCACCGGGTCGGCGAGCAGTTCCCGTGCGACATTGCCTCGGCGAGGCGGGCGATCGGCGAGCTCCGGGCCAAGGGCGTCCAGGCGGAGGAGCATGACCTCGCCGAGACCAAGGACGTCTTTCCCATCTACCACAAGGCCGTGACCGGCCCAAGCGCGGCCAAGCGCGCCGTGTTCGGGATGAAGGGGGCGCTCGAGGAGGACTTCGGCCGGCGCGTGCCCGCGCTCCTGATTTTTGAGGGGGGCCGGTATCCGGCTGAAGTATTTCCGCGGATGGACCGCGAGCTGAACCGGATGCTCCGGATCGAGGAGGCCTTGCAGCGTCTGCTGGCCCCGTGATCCCTGGGGGGAGGCCGCATTCCCGCTGGCGGGTCAGCGTCCAGGCGCCCGACCTCACGGCCGGTGTTCAGGTGTTCGCCGATGGCCGATCCCGGGTGTCCCCCGGGGCGTGGACGGCACGAGCCCGCCGTCCGGGCGGGCGCGCGCCCGGCTCGCAGCAGGGCCTCCTTCCGAGCCCGCGTCAGCACCTTGATGCGGCGCTCTTCCCTGAGCGCCCGGCTCCAGGAGCCCACCCGGCGAGTCCAGACCAGCGCCACTGGCAGGCGCGACCGCGTGTAGCGCGAGGCGCGCCCGATCTGATGCTGCGCGAGCCGCCGGGCCACGTCCTTCGCGCTCCCGGTGTAGAGCGACCCGTCCCGGCAGCGCAGGATGTAGACGCAGGGCACAGGTGAAGTGGCGCGGCGGCCGGACTCGGTCCGGGGCGCTCAGCCCGCCCTATGCCTTCGGCTTCCAGGCCTTGAAGCGCTCGCGCAGGACCTTCTTGTCGAGCTTGCCGACGCTGGTCTCGGGGACGGCGTCGATGAAGGTCACCTCGTCGGGGAGCCACCACTTGGCCACGCGCGGGGCGAGGGGGTTATTGTAGTAGGCGCTGGCAATCCAGGGGCCGCGCGCCTGGATCTCGCCCACGTTCTTGCCGTCCCACGGCTGCTCATGTCCCGCCTCGTCGACGATTCGGAGATCCACGCCCGCCACCACGCGGCCCTGCTTGGCGCGGATCGCGTAGCGCTCCTCGTCGGGGAGCGCCTCCATGTAGGACTTGAGCCGGCACACCGTGCCGATCGGGGTCATCTCCGTCATGCCCCAGGCGTGGAGCATGTTGGCGCCGTACTTCTTGTCGAAGATCTCCAGCAGGCTCTTGGGCGCCGCCCACCCGCCGATGAGGATGCAACGGATCGAGGAGATGTCCCACTGCGGCTCCTTCTCCAGGATCGCGTGGATCGCGATCCACACCGTGGGGACCGCACCCACCACGGTGACGTGCTCGTTGTGAACGATCTCGATGATGTCGCGGGGCTGGGGGGTTCGGACCGCCGAAGAACTGGCTCGAGCCGTTGAGCACGCCGGCGAAGGGCACGCACCAGGCATTGGCGTGGAACATCGAGACGATGTGCAGGATGACGTCCCGCTCCGACACGCCGATCACATCCGCCATGGACGAGGCGAAGGAGTGCAGGTAGATCGCCCGGTGCGAGTAGACGACGCCCTTGGGGTGGCCCGTCGTGGCCGGTGAGGATCACGTCCACGCGCTCCTTCTCGCCGATCTCGGAAAGCCTGTGGCGTAGGGCGTTGCCGGGGTCGATCTGAGGGGCGTCGAGGCCGTGCAAGAGCAGATTCATCTGACAGAACAGGGAGGGCAGGGGCTTTGGCTCGCAGCCGGAGAGCGAACGCTCTTGGAGCACCGCGCGGTCTGCCACGGTCTTTACCTGTGCGCCGAGATGATGGTTGAATGCCTCGACCAGGAATCCGCCGGTGCCGGAGGCCGGGTCCAGCACGGTCTCGCCGAGGCGCGGGTCGGTCACCGCCACCATGAAGCGCACCACGGGACGCGGCGTGTAGAACTCGCCGGAGTCCCCCGCCGCGTCCCGCATCTCGCGCAGGAGGGACTCGTAGAGGGCGCCGAGGGTGTGCAGCTCCTCGCTCGAAGTGAAGGGGAGTGCAAGCGCCTGTCGCGGGGAGCCCGCCCGCGCTAGAAGCGCTGGGCGAGACCCACCTCGCAGTATACCGCTACAGCTCCCAGGGCGGGTCGATCGTGAGCGGCAGCTCGAGCACGGTGGGCCCGGCCTCGGCCAGCGCCTGGTCGAGGGCCCGCGGCAAGTCGTCCAGCGTGTCCACGCGCCCGGCCTCGGCGCCGAAGGCCCGTGCCAGCGCGGGAAAGTCCGGGTTGGCGAGATCCACCTCGCCCCAGCGGCCGAACATCGCCTCCTGGAGATACTTGATGGCGCCGTAGCGCTCGTCGTTCAGGACGAGGAAGACGATGCCGAGGCGGTACTTCACCGCCGTCGCCAGCTCGTTCACCGAGAACAGGAAGCCGCCGTCCCCCACCACCGCGATCACCTGGCGGCCGGGATGGACAACCTTCGCGCCGATGGCGGCGGGCACGCCGTAGCCGAGGGTGGCCGAGCCCACCGGGTAGAGGAAGGTGCGGGGCGCGAGCACCGGGAAATGCCACTCCATCCAGTAATTGATGCCCGTCTGGTCGTTGACGACGATGGCGTCCGCGGCGAGGCCCGCGCGGAGGATGCGGATCAGCCGATCCGCGCTCGCGGTGTAGCGCGGCGAGCGCGCGGCGCGGAGCCCGGCGAGCCAGGCCCAGTCCCAGCCGGCAGCAGCACGGCCCGCGCCGAGGGCCGCCACGGTCCCGGCGAGCCCGTCGCGCGCATCGCCGATGATGGCGAGGCCGGGCGCGAAGAGCTTCCCGGGGACAGTCGGGTCGAGGTCCAGATGGATCAGCGTTTGCTCCGGCGTGAAGGCCAGGTTCAGGAGCAGCCCCTGGGTCGAGCGGTGGGCGAAGCGGCAGCCCACGGCCAGCACGACGTCGGCGGCGGCCAGTGCGGGCTCGGTCGCGAGCTTGTTGGGCAGGACGCCGAGCCAGAGGGGATCGCTCTCCGGCAGCGCGCCGCGTCCCATCACGGTCGTGATGACGGGCGCGTGAAGCCGCCGCGCGAGGGCCGCCAGCTCGGCGCCGGCCTCGGCCGAGACGACCCCGCCCCCGGCGATGATGGCCGGACGCCGCGCGCGACCCAGCAGATCGGCCGCCCGCTCGAGCCGCGCGCGGGTGCAGCCGGGGCGGGAGCCCGACGGCGCGACGATCCTCCCCTCGGTCTTCGCCGTCAGGAGATCGACGGGCAGCGACAGCGCCACGGGTCCCGGCCGCTCGGTCCTGAACAGCGCGAACGCGCGCTGTACCGCTTCGGGGATCGCGCGCCCCTCGCGGATCGTCTCGGCCAGCCGCGCGACGGGCCTGAAGCAGTCGATCTGGTTGGGCACCTCGTGAAGCGCCCCCAGGCCGCGGCCGATCAGCCCGAGCGGGATATCGGACATGAGGACGAGCACGGGCTGGGAGCCCGCGGAGGCCTCCACGAGCGGCGTCAGCGTGTTGGTGGCGCCGGGGCCGGTGGTGACCACGACCACGCCGGGCCGCCCCGAGGCCCGCGCATAGCCGTCGGCCATGAAGGCCGCGCCCTGCTCATGGCGCGCGAGGATATGGGCGATGTCCTGCTGGCGGAGGAGGGCGTCGTAGATGGCGAGGTTGTGGACGCCGGGGATGCCGAAGACGTGGCGGACGCCCTCGGCGCGGAGCGCCTCGACCACCCACTCACCGCCCGTGTGATAGTCTTCCCGCATGCTCGATCTCTACACCGAGTTGCGCCGCATCGTCCAGCACCTCGATTCCGCCGAGATCCCGTACGCGCTCGCGGGTGGACTGGCCGTCTCGATCTATACGGCTCCGCGTGCCACCGAGGACGTGGACCTCCTGCTGGCACGCGAGCACCTGGATCGGGCCGTCGCCGGGCTGGAGCCTCTCGGCTTCCGGCGCGCCGGCGAGCCCATGCGGGTCGCCTCGGGACGGCTCGAGATCCAGCGGCTCATCAAGATCGATGGCTCCGATCTCCTTCCCCTCGACCTTCTCCTCCCCAACGATCCGGCCCTCGTGGCGCTCCTGGAGGATCGGCAGGCCGTTGCGTGGGAGGGACACCGCCTCTGGCTCCTGGGCCGCGCCGGTCTCCGCGCCCTGAAGCGGCTTCGCGGATCCGCTCAAGACCGCGCGGACCTCGAAGCGCTGGGGCCTGAGCCGTGACACCGCAACCCGACGTCGCCCGGGCGCTCCGCGCCGTTTCGGCGCTCCGGGCGCTGTGCCTGAGGCTGCCTCACGTGCCGACCCCGGGTGAAGTCGCTTGCCTGGGACGATTCGACGCGCTCGCCGCCTCCCCGCACGCGGCCACCGTGGACGATGTCGAGGCGATCGCAGCAGGCTGGCGGCGGTGGTGGCGCGAGGGGGAGATCGACGCGCTGCGGACCATGGCGGGGCGCCTCCCGGCGGGACTCATCGAGCGCGACCGGCGGCTCCTGTCCTACGCGCGGGCCGCCGAGCCGGCATGATGCAGAGGGTGGCTCTCCGTCGTTGACACGTCCCAAACTATCTGGCGCCGCCATCGGAAGCCAAGCATCCTTCGCTCGATCCGAGCGACACGTCACGAGCCCGAGATCAGCCGCCAGGTGCGCGAGGGCAAGCGGCTGCCGGCGCCGAGTCCCGGACCTACGTCAGGGCGTGGAGCCGGCGCAGCACGTTCGGCTGCAGCAGGAACCGGCGGCCCGACTTCCTCCAGAACGCTTTGAGCGGCCCGCGCATCGCGGCGTGCTGGCGGGCCCGCCGGCGCTCGCTGTCGAACCGCTTGTAGATCGCGTAGCGGACTTCGCCCTGGGGGTCGATCACCACGGTGCACCCGCCGTTCATCTCGAACAGCTCCCCCTCCCGCTGGATCGTGCACGACTGCGTCACCTCGGCGACGAGGTCGAACAGAATGCGCCCATCGGGCGCCGCGCGCCGGGTCACGCGCACCGACTGCACGAGCGCCGGCGGGGCCTGGATGACGCCCTTCGGCAGGGCCGCGCCCGGCGCGACGAGATGAAACACCCGCGCGTGCCTGGGGTCGGTCACGAACCGGCCGAGCGCGTGGGCCTGGCGCACCAGCTCCTCCACGTCGGCCGCTCGGCCGGGCTCGCCGTCGAACCTGAGCTCGCGGAAGGCGAGGCCCGGAACGCGCAGGGTCACCTCGGGTGAGTGCCACCGCACCGCGTCCTCGGTCATGAACTGCACGTGAGCCGGGAAGATGCGGCGGCGCCGGAACGACCGCATGAGCGCTTCGCGGAAGCCCCACTTGTCGCTCTTCTCCAGGTCACCGTCGGCGGTGATGACCGCCCGCAGGTACTCGCCCAGCTCCATGTCGGCTGGCGGGCAGTAGTCGAGGGCTCGAATGCAGATGTTGAGGAACTGACCGGCGACGTCACTGGCCTCCTGGGCGATCGCCTTGACGAGCGCGTCGCTCAGGGGCGCGCGGCCGACCGCGTGCGGATCCAGGCCCGCGATGCGGAAGAAGCGCTCCGTCTTCCGCTTGACGACGGTCGTGAACGCCTCGAAGACGGCCGACACCAGCACCGACCCCAGGGCATGTGGCTCCATGGTGGCGTCGTAGCGCTTCGGCCCGTTGTCCTTCGAGGGCGGCACGTCCGAGTCGAACGCCGCCACGCCCTCCACGTCCACGCCGGACCTGAGCGCGGCGGCTCGGCTGGCCCTGGAACGGCCGTAGCCGAACTCGCGGGCGAGGTCGGTGAGGAGCGAGCCACGCGTGAAGCTGCCGCGCGATTCCCGGATCGCCTGCTCGACGACGTCCGCGTAGGTGAAGTGGAGAAACAGCGCGACGAGATCGGCAAACCCCTCGTGGAACGCCGGGACGTCGACGTTGGTGGGGGACAGAAACGACGAGCGCAGCCCGTCGAGCAGCGCGTGCGTCGTCTCGTGCGCGATGATGTCGTGGCTGAGGGCGGTGCAGATGAGGCCCTCCTGCACGGTGAACCCCGCGGGCTCGCGGCCCGCGCGGAAGTAGCCAAACGAGAGCTCGCCGGCCTCGCGGCTGTAGCCGGCGTTGCGGCCGCGGAAGCCGAAGGGCCGCACGACGAGTCGGAGCGGTCCCTCGGCGGGCGCCGCCGTCGCCCAGCCGATGTCCCGCCCGAGCGCTCGCCTGAACGCGGCGTACGTCACGCTGCAGACGGCGTACACCATTTGCAGGTGGAAGCGCCCGTCGGCCGGCGTCGGCGACAGGCCGCTCGAGAGCAGCACGTGGGGATCGTCCAGATCCAGGGCCCCCGCCTCGAGCGGGGCCGGGGCCCCGTCCCAGGACACCGTGAAGAGCGATCCGATCGGGCCTGGCTCGAGCTTCTCGTACGGGACGAGCACCGTCGCCACTCCGCCCAGACGGTCCGAGACCGACGGGTCAAGCGTGTAGATGCGGAGCGGCCGGACAAGCGGCGCGCGACGGTCCCGCTGGTAGGGGCGGACCGCCGCCTGCAGCGGAACGCGGTCGCTCACCTCATAGGCGCGCGCGGCAGGTGGCGTCGTCTTGGCCATGCTCGTTCCGCGGGGGCTCAGCGCGGCGGTCCCCGGCGGTGGGCCTGTACGACGAGGCGCGCCGGCGACCGATCGACGATGCGGAGCACGACGCCGCCCTCACGGGCGTGGACCACGAGCGCGCCGCCCTCCTCGTGCCAGGTTCCCGGCTGCTCGACCAGGCGATCGTCCGGCCCCGGCACGAAGAGATGGGCGGAGCCGTCCCGACCGAGCTCGAGCCGCTCCCGCGGCCGGCGCGCCAGGGGAATGGCGTCGTCCTCGGCGCGGTAGACGGCCCCCTCGGCCGTGTCCTCCTCGAAGACGTGCACCCACCTCGTCCCGAACAGCCGATCGCGGGCCGCCCGCTTGGCTGACACTGGCTGGCTCGGCTGGCGCTACATCAAGCCGCTGCGCGTCGTCTCGAGCGCGGTGCGCATACGGAGCACCTGCTGTGTCGAGAACATGAACATGGCGGCATCATCGGTGTAGTCCATGTAGTTCATGAACATGTCGCCGCTCGGGCCATTGTTGCAGGTCACAACCGGCCAGGTGGGCGTGCCGAAGTTCGGGCCCGCGCAGTTGGGGGTGTCCGCGACCACGTCGGAGCCGCTGCAGTCGGGCGTATCGCCCCAGATGTGCCGCAGGTTCAAGTAGTGGCCGACCTCATGGGTGGCCGTGCGGCCCTTGTTGAACGGCGCTTGCGCCGTCCCGTTCGACCCGAACGCCTGGGAGTTGATCACGACCCCATCGGTGGACGCGGGACCGCCGGGAAACTGCGCGTAGCCGAGCAGGCCGCCGGTCAGGGCGCAGACCCAGATGTTGACGTGGGTCTTCGGATTGAACGGCGCGATCCCGCCCGTCGCGGCCTTCTTGACGCCGTCGTCGAAGGAGAAGGCGTTCCTGGTCGTCTTGGTCCGCGTCACCTTCACCAGCTTGAACTGGATGCGCGAATCGGTGACGAGACCCTTCCACGGCGCCGGCGTCCGGGTCCGGTCGGGGTTCGTCGCGCGAAAGTCCTTGTTCAGTGCCTTGATCTGGCTCTTGATCTGCGCGTCCGAGATGTTGTGCGCGTCGGCCTTGTACACCACGTTCACGACCGTCTTGAGGACCCGGACCCTGGCTTTCTTCAGGTCGAGCCCGGTGTCCCGGCGTCGCGACGTGGCCCCTTCGAGCCGCATCTGGCTCGCCCGGAAGGACGGGAATCGTTCCAGCAGCATCATGTGGGCGGCCATCGCCCCGCACGATCGGCGGAGCGGCGCGCCGCGAGACCTCTTCCTCTTCGCCATGCTCTCCTCCTTCTCGGCGCCCGTCGCAAGGGCGACGGCCGGCCGGCGGTTGGGGGTGGAGTCCCGGAGTATGCGCCACGCCGGGACGAGCGGTCAATCCCTTGACCCTCATCCCCTCCTGATCATCGTGAGCAGCATCTTGAATTTCTTCACCGCCTTCACCGCATGCGGTTCATCCGCGGGCATGACGATGGCCTCGCCTGTTTTCAAGTGAAAGGGGTTCCCCGAAATGTTGATCGCGACTTCGCCGTCAAGCACGTGGACAAGCGCGTCGAACGGCGCGGTGTGCTCGCTCAGTTCCTGGCCTTCATCGAACGCGAACAGGGTCACGGTGCCGGTCTCCGCTTTGACGACGATGCGGCTGACCACCGAGCCGTCCTGATACTCCACCAGCTCGGCGATCTTCAAGATCTCTGCTCGTGGCGTGGTGGGCATAGTCCCTCCGTCTGGCACGATGCGGTGACGATCGTCTTCGTTTCCGAGATCAGGCGGCGGGCTGGGGGCGCTGGTGGAGCAGCGGCGACACCGGCAGGCTCCGCGCCATGGTGGCGCGTCTGCCGGCGGGACTCATCGAGCGAGATCGACGGCTCCTGTCCTGCGCGCGCGCCGCCGAGCCGCGATGAGCGAGAGGGTGGCTCCCCGAGTAGGACTCGAACCTACAACCCTCCGGTTAACAGCCGGATGCTCTACCATTGAGCTATCGGGGAATGCCGAACCGCGGGGCGCCGGAGCCTCTTTTTTGTAACACAGGCCTCGTCAATCTCCAAGCCGGCGGCCCTTCAGCGACGGGCGCCCGAGGGCTCGCGCTCCTCGACCTGGGCGGCGCGCAGCCGCAGGCGCTCCTCGTAGGCGGACTCGCCGGGACGGGCCGTGGCGCCCAGCCGCCACCGCGTCTGCCGGTCCCGCGCCCACTGGGTCGCCGCCTCCATCAGCTCGACCAGGAACCAGCAGCCGAAGCCGATCACCCCGGACCAGATCACAATCGTCAGGGCAACGGCCTGGGTCGGATCTATCGCATTTCCCTCCGGCCCTCGAGGGCCTTGGACAGCGTGACCTCGTCGGCGTACTCGAGATCGCCCCCGACGGGGAGCCCTCGGGCGATCCGGGTGACGCGCAGGCCGAGCGGCCGCAGGAGCTTGGCGAGATAGATCGCGGTGGCCTCGCCCTCGACGCTCGCGTTGGTGGCCAGGATCACTTCCTCGATGCCCGGCGCGTCGAGCCGCGTCAGCAGCTCTCGCACCTTGATGTCCTCGGGGCCGATCCCGTCCAGCGGCGAGAGCGCCCCGAGGAGCACGTGGTACCGGCCGCGGAACTCGCCCGTCCGCTCGAGCGCCAGGAGGTCATTGGGTTCCTCCACGACGCAGAGGACCCGGGCGTCGCGCGCCGGATCGCGGCAGATGCGGCACGGGTCCTCCTCGGTGACGTTGAAGCACTCCCGGCAGTAGCGGATGCGCGTCTTCAGCTCCCGCAGGGCCTCGGCCAGCTCGTTCACCTCGTCCGCCGGCCGCTTGAGGAGGAAGAAGGCCTGGCGCTGGGCCGTCTTCGGCCCCACGCCCGGCAGCTTCTGGAAGGCCTCGATGAGGCGGGCGACCGGGTCGGGGTAGTACGCCATCACATCCCGAGGCCGGGGATCTTGAGCCCGGCGGAGAGCTTGCCGAGCTCGGCCTGCATCATCTCCTTGGACTTGCGCAGCGCCTCGTTGCAGGCCGCCATGACCAGGTCCTCGAGCATCTGGGCGTCATCCGGGGTGATGACCTCGCGGTCGATCTTGATGGAGACGATCTCCTGCTTGCCATTGGCTTGCACGGTGACCATGCCGCCGCCGGCCGTGGCCTCCACCCTCTTCGTGGCCGCCTCGGCCTGGATGGCCTCCATCTGCGCCTGAAGCTTCTGCGCTTCCTTCATGAGGTTGCCGAAGCCTTTCACTGATTCTCTCCTTCCTCGGGGATCCGAGCCTCGGGGGCGCGGGGCCGCACGGCGACGACCTCGCCACCGAAGGCCGCCAGCACGGCCTGCACGGCCGGTTGCGTGAGGGCGCCCGATCCAGGCACCTCGTCCTGGGCCACCTCGAGGCGGCGCGCCCCGGGCACGTGTGTCTCGACGGCCTGATTGATGAGATCGCGGTTGCCGCGGTCGGCGATCTGCTGGTCGTGAAACGGGTTGGCCGCCATGGTCACGAGGAGCGCCCCGTCGCGCACGGCCACGGGGTTGCAGTGCTGGAGGACAGCGCCGAGCAGCGCCTTGCGCCCGATGATCGCGCCCACCACCCGCTGCCATCCCTCGGCCAAGTCTTCGTTCCCGGCGCGGGCCGGCGTCCTGGCCAGGGCTGGTCCGGGGGGTGCGGCCGCAGCGCCTGCTGCCGGGGGGCCGGTGCGCGGCGCCGCCGGCATGACGCGGCCGCTGCCACCGGCAACCGGCGGCGCCGCCGGCACGACCGCGCCCGGCGCTGGCGCGCGCGAGGGAGGCGCGGGACTCGCGGCCCGCGCATCGAGAAGGCTCTCCTGGATCGCGGCCGGACGGACCGCCCCGCCCCCGCCCGCGCGGAGCCTCCGCTCCGCCTCCTCCACCCTGGCGATGAGCGCCTCGATGGCCTGCGGCTCGGGGCGCCGCGTGGCGCGCACGGCCGCGATCTCGAGCTCGACCCGCGGCAGCGGCGAGCGGCGCATCTCGGTCTGGCCCTCGAGCAGCGCCCGCAGGAGATAGAGCAATTCGTCCACGGACACGGCCTGGACTGCCGCGGCCAGCTCCTCGGCTTCGCCCGGGGTGAGCTCGGCGAGCGAGGCCTGAGGGGCGACCTTGAGGACCAGGAGTCGGCGCGCGGCCTCGGTCACGTCCCGGCAGAATGCCTCGAGGTCTTCCCCCTGGCGCGCGACCCGATCGACAGCCTCGAGCGCCGCCTGCCCGTCGCGAGCCAGGAGGGCTCCCAGGAAGGCCCGCACATGGACCGGCGAGGAGGAGCCGAGCAGGCGCGCGACGCTGGCCGCCTCCAGGCGCCCTTCGCCGTACGCGATGGCGGCGTCCAGGAGCGACAGCGCATCCCGCAAACTGCCCTCGGCCGCGCGCACCAGGAGGGGGAGCGCCGGAGATTCGAAGGCCACGCCCTCCTTGCCGAGGATCTCGGTCAGGTGTTGGGTCAAGAGCTCCGGCGGGATCGGCTTGAAGTCGAAGCGCTGGCAGCGCGAGAGCACCGTGGCGGGAATCCGCTTCGGATCCGTGGTGGCGAGGATGAACACCACGTGCGCCGGCGGCTCCTCCAGCGTCTTGAGGAAGGCGTTGAAAGCGCTGACGGAGAGCATGTGGATCTCGTCGATGATGTAGATCTTGAAGCGGCCGCGGGCGGGGGCGAACTTGACGTTGTCGCGCAGCGTGCGGATGTCGTCGATCCCGGTGTTGGAGGCGGCGTCGATCTCGAGGATGTCCATGGGGGCCCCCGAGACGAAGTCCTGGCAGCAGGGGCATGCCCCGCAGGCCTCGGGGCCCGTCCGCGCCGTGCAGGCGAGCGCCTTGGCCAGGAGCCGGGCCGTGGTGGTCTTGCCCACGCCACGCGGGCCCGTGAAGAGGTAGGCATGAGCGACC
>MGBT01000117.1:8338-15376 GCA_001788395.1 Candidatus Rokubacteria bacterium GWA2_70_23 | reverse complement strand
GGGCCAGCGCCTGGGCCGCCGAGCGCGTGAGGCTCACCACGCCTGCCTTGGAGGCCGAGTAGGGCGTCATCAGGTGATTGCCGCCCCGGTATGACGCGATGGAGGCGGTCTGGATCAGCTTGCCGCGCAGCTCCGCGCCCGGGATCAGGTCCTGGCCCTGCATCCGGCGGGCGGCGGCCTGCAGCACGAAGAACACGGCGCGGAGGTTCACGTCCATCACCCGGTCCCACTCCGCGCGCGTCACCTCGAGCATCGGCTGGAGGCGGATGACCCCGGCATTATTGAAGAGCACGTCGAGCCGGCCCCAAAGCCGGTAGGGCTCCTCCACCATGCCCTGGACGTCCTCATCACGCGTCACGTCCGCCTTGATCGCGACCTGGCCGAGCTCGCCGGCCAGCTTCTCCGCGCCCGCGCCGTCGACGTCGGCCAGCACCAGCCTCGCGCCCTCTGCCGCCAGCCGGCGCGCGCAGGCCGCGCCGATGCCCCGCGCCGCTCCCGTGATCAGCACCGTCCGTCCCGTCACTGACCCCATGTCTCCCTCCCGTGTGTCCAGCTCGGATCATGCGTGAATCGCTCCCCCACGCTCCACAGAGAGCCGTTCGCTCACCAGCTCAGGCGCGGCTCATCGTCCGGATTACGCCGAGGCCTTCATCTTCGGGAGCGCCTTCAGCGCGTCCTCGCAGGCTTGCAGCGTGGTGGCCACGTCCTCTGCGGAATGCACGAGCGATACGTACATCTTCTGCGAGTTCTTCACCACGCCGCGCTTGATCAGCTCGGTGGTGAAGGCCTTGCCCCGCGCGCCGTCCGCCTTCTGGAGTGAGCGGTAATCAACCACCGGCTCATCGGTGAAGAGGAGGTCGAAGACGACGGGCTCGCCCACCACCTGGGCGGGCAATCCCGCCTTCTGGGCGAGCTCGGTCAGGCCGGCCATGAGGCGCTTGCCGGTGCCGTGGATGGTGTCGTAGGCGCCGGGCTTGCGCAGCTCGGCCAGGGTGGCGAGGCCGGCCACCGCGGCAATCGGGTTGCCGTTCAGGGTGCCGGACTGGGAAATGAAATCGCCTGTCCCGTCGTACTGCGGATCGAAGGGCCGCATCAGCTCCTCGGCGCCACACACCGCGGCCAGCGGAAAGCCGCCGCCCACGATCTTGCCGATCGCGGCGAGGTCGGGCACGACGCCGTAGTATTCCTGGGCGCCGCCATAGGCCAGGCGGAATCCCGTGACCACCTCGTCGAAGACGAGGAGCACACCGTGGCGGCGCGTGATCTCCCGCAGCCCCTGCAGGAAGCCGGGCTGGGGCGGGACCAGCCGCTGAAACGGCTCCACGATGACCGCGGCCAGCTCGTCGGCGTGCGCGGCGATGATGCCCTCCACCGTGCCGAGATCGTTGTACGGCGCGATCAGCACCTCGGCCTCGATGGAGTGGGGGATGCCCGACGAGTCAGGCACCGGCGCGGGGAAGGCCTTGGGCGAGCGCGGTGCCGAGCTCATCATCCCGTAGTCGTGGGCGCCGTGGTAGCCGCCCTCGAACTTCAGGATCTTGTCACGCTTGCGAAAGGTGCGGGCCACGCGCAGGGCGAAGAAGGTGGCCTCCGAGCCCGTGGAGGTGAAGCGCACCTGCTCGGCGCACGGCATCGCCCGGCAGATCTCCTCGGCGAGCTGGATGATGGGCTCGTTGACCATGTAGTACGTGCTGCCGCCCTCGATCTGCTCGCGCACCGCAGCGACCACCGCCGGATGCGCGTGGCCGAGGATGAGCGGACCCGAGGCAAGGACGTAGTCGATGTACTCCCGCCCGCTCACGTCGTAGATCTTCGACCCCGTGCCGCGCTTGACGATGAAAGCGGCGTCGGCAGCGTATCGGGCCGTCCCCAGCACGCCGCCGGGCAGGCGCCTCTTGGCGCGCTCCAGGAGCTCGGTTTCTCGGGCGGATCGCGTTCTCGTCGTCTCAGCCATGGCGCACCTCTCTCTCGATCATGATGATCACCCGCTGGATCAGGCTCGTGCCGTCAAAGATCTGGAAGCGTGTGGCGTCCCGCATCATTTCACGATGACGTGCTCCCGCGTGATGATGACGGGCGCCTCCCCGGACGCGAGGAAGTTCGTCTCGTCGGCGCGCGTCGTCGCGTACTCGGCTGTCGCCGCGGAGGCGCGCATGGCCTGGGTGTCGTCAAACCACGTGATCGCGACGCCGTCGTAGCGCGGCGTCCGGCCGCTCGCGTAGGCCCCCGGCCGCACGTGGCTCTGCACGTAGCGGCGGATCTGCGGGATCCGCGCGGCGATCGGCCCGTGCACCTCGCGCCAGTGGCGCTGGAACGCCTCGACCGTGAGATCCGGCCGGCGGGTGAGGAACTCGACCCATTTCGCGGCGCCCGCCGGCACCGGGGCGTCCTTGATAACGTGCTCGTCAGTGAGCAGCGTCGTCCTCGTCGCCTTGTCGATGAACCGCGGCTCGTCGGCGTCCACCGCGGCCTGCTCCGGCGTGCCGCGGAGCGCGCGCAGCGCGTCCATCGAGTCGAACCAGATCTCGGCGATGCCGTCCCACGCGGGTTCGCCCTTGCGGTAGCCCGACGCGAGCGTGTGGGACTGCACGTAGCGACACAGCCCCGGCAGCCTGCGCACGATGTCGGCGTGCGCGGTGCGCCAGTAGTCCTGAAACGCCTCGACCGTCGTCCCCGGCTTCCGCTTGATGATCGCGATCACGTTGACCATGTCTCGGGCTCCTCGCTTGCGGTCTGTGCGCCGGCCCCATCCTGCCCCGGCCGCAGACGTCCAGTCAAGGCACGCGCGCCCCCACCCCCACTACTACAGCCACCTGGCCGACCTCCACTCGCTCCACCTCTGCGCGGTGCTGCCCAACGTGCGGATCATGGAGATCGACATCGACGACGTGCCGTGGAAGGCCGAGCTGGTCACGCACCCCCCCGCGATCAAGGACGGCCACATCCTGGTGTCCGACGCCCCCGGCTGGGGCGCCGAGATCAACGAGGAGGTCCTCCGGGCCCACCCCTGGCCGGCCGGGCCGCGCTCCGGGCCCCAGCCCTTCTATGGGATGAGCCCGGAGAGCATGGGCACGCGGCCGGGCAGTTGACGCTCCGAGCGGCCGTCCGCGCCCCCAGCGGCGCGAGGGTTCCGGACGAGCGGTGACTGCGCTATGCTGCGCGGCATGACGACGCTCGACGCCCCGGCGATCCAGGCGTTCCTCGCCACGAAAGAGGTCGTGGTGCTCGCGACCGTGAAGCCCGATGGCGGGCCGCTGGCGATGCCGATGTGGTTCCTTTACGATCCGGCCGCGCTCACGATGATCAGCGTGGACGGACTCGCGAAGGTGCAGAACATCCGGCGCGATCCGCGCGTGTGCGTCGTGGCCGAGGCCGGCACGCGCGGTGACATCCGCGGCGTGCTCGTGCAGGGCCGCGCCGAGTTCCTGCCCGACGGGGCCGAGCGCCGCGCGCTCCTCGAGCGCTTCCACGCGCGGTACCCCCCCGATCTCGCCCGCCTCTGGAAGGGCCGGGCCATGCCACCCGACCGCGTGATGTTCCGCATCGTCCCGTCGCGGGTGCGGAGCTGGGGACTCGGGGAATGACGGCAGACGCGCTCACGCCTCGTACTCCTGGGTGACCTCGAGCGGCACACCGCCGCCGGCCTCGAGGGCGAGCGCGATCCGGGTGGGCCGGCAGCCGACCGCGCAACCCTCACTTCTTCCGATAGACGTTCAACCCGACCTTTCCCTCGCGCTCGGCCAGCAGGTCCTTGAGCACGCTGCCCCGCAGGCGGGGAGGCTTGCGCTTCCCGAGCCACTCGGGGAGGCCCCCAGACCCGCGCCGGATCAGACCTCGCCGCTCGAGCCGCGCCAGCCGCCCGTCGTCGCCGCGGGAGCCCGCTGTCGGCGGCGCGAGGGGAACGATCCGCGCGACGGGCTGATCCCGGTCCAGCACCAGCACGGACTCTCCGCTCCGGACGTGATCGAGGTAGCGGGACAGGTGGTTCTTGAGCTCGGCGATCTTGGCCTTCTTCATATGGCCATGTTCGCCATGTTGGGAGGGACGGTCAAGGGTCACGGCAAGGACTCCACCGTGGTTTCCACCTGGTTCGCGGCCCCCGGCCTCCCCGGGTGATCGAGCCCCCTTCCCCTGAGCCGGAGATCCCTTCAGTCGGGGACCGGGCGCCGCCGTCGGGACGAGAACTCCGGCCGCGACCAGGAACGCGAGCATCGCCCCGCTCAGACGCCGCCGGCCTCTTCCCCCGCGCTTCCCCCCCTCCCGAGGCGGTAGGCAGCCGCCTCGGAGTCAGGCCCCCTTGACGCCGCCGCCGTCCCGGCCCAGTATCGCGTCTGGGCCCCTGCACCCGTCAACGGGCCATCGCGGAGCGCACACCGCGGACCGCCGGAGAGAGGAACATGGATGAGACGACTGCGCTCGTGACCCTCGCGACCCCCGCCGCCGAGTCCGAGGCGTATCAGATGCTGCTCGCGCGGGCGCATCGGAAGACGGGAGCCATTCCCCCGGAGCTGGTCGTCCGGCACGTCCTGACCGTCACGGCGGGAGCGGACTGGCCCGTGCGGCGCGAGGCGCTCGAGGCGCTGCTCCGCCGGTTCGCCTTCGGCCAGGCCGACAGGCTGCAGATCGTTGCCCGCCCGGGCGGCGGGGGGCCCCTGGGCCTCTATGCGACCCGACGGCAGGGCTCGCCCGCGCGCCCCTACCGCACCCTGCTGCGGTGCGTGGAGCCCATCCAGGGGAGCTGCAGTTGCCCCGACTTCCTCCGCAGCTCGCTCGGCCTGTGCAAGCACCTCCTCGCCGTGCTGGAGGACATCGCCTCGAAGCCGCGCGCCGTCGAGCGGGCCCGGCGCGCGGCCGCTCCTGATGCAGCGCCGCTGCGCTGGGATCCGATTCGCCCCCTCACAGGCGGGGGCGACTGGCTGGCGCGGATCCACTGGATGGACGGGTCCCCCGCGCCCCGGCTCCGGCGATGGCTGCGCCCGGCCGCGGGGGGCGGTTTCACGACCGAGGTCCCCGAGGCGCCGGCGCGGCGGCTCGAGCTCGTGGACACCCTCCTCGGCGTGCTCGGCAACGATCTTGGCGAGCCCGCGCTTCACGCCTTGCTCCTGGAGGATCGACGGCGCACCGCGCGCGCCGTCCAGGGCGGCCGGGACCTGCACCGTTTCACGCAGGCGATCCGCTCTCTCAAGCAGCGACTCTACCCCTACCAGCGCGAGGCCGTGGAGCGGTTCCTCTCGAACGGGCGGCTCCTGCTCGCCGACGACATGGGCCTCGGCAAGACCGCGCAGGCGATCGCCGGCTGCCACGCCCTGTGGCGCGCCGGCCGAGTCCGCCGGGGGCTGGTGGTCGTCCCGGCCGCGCTCAAGCCCCAGTGGCTGCGCGAGTGGCAGCTCTTCACCGACGCGCCCGCAGCCATCATCGACGGCAACCCCGCCCAGCGCCGGGCGGCGTTCAAGGCGTGCCGCCGCGGGTTCCTCGTCTCGAACTACGAGCAGCTCATCCGCGATCTGGATCTCGTCCGCGCCTGGGGGCCGGATCTCATCGTCCTCGACGAGGCGCAGCGGATCAAGAACTGGGCCACCAAGACCGCGCTGACGGTGAAGCAGCTCGATCCGCCCTATCGCCTCGTGCTCACCGGGACGCCGATGGAGAACCGGCTCGACGAGCTCGCGTCCATCGTGGAGTGGGTGGACGATCTCGCGCTGGAGCCGAAATGGCGGCTGGTGCCCTGGCACACGACGCCGGTGGACGGCAGGACCGAGATCGGCGGCGCGCGGCACCTCGACACCCTGCGCCTCCGGCTCGCCGGCTGCATGATCCGCCGCGTCCGCCGCGAGGTGCTGTCCCAGCTCCCGGCGCGCACGGATACGCGGATCCCCCTGGAGATGACGGCCGAGCAGGTCGAGGAGCACGACGCCCTCAACCAGCCGATCGCCCAGATCCTGGCGCGGGGGAAGCGCCGGCCGCTCACCCAGGCGGAGTTCCTCAGGCTCATGTCGCTGCTCACCACCCAGCGCATCATCGCGAACGGTCTGGCGCAGCTGCGCTTCGAGGAAATCTGGCCCGACCTCTCGCGGCTGCCGCAGCCCACGGAGGCCACGCTCAAGGGGCTGGCGAGCCCGAAGCTCCTCGAGCTGCGGGAGCTGATCGGGCAGATCGTCCTCGACCAGGAACGCAAGGTGGTGGTGTTCAGCCAGTGGCGCCGCATGCTCCGCCTGGCGGACTGGGCCACCCGCGACGTCCTCGCCCGGGGCCAGGTCCGGGCGGCGTTCTTCACCGGCGGCGAGGGCCAGAAGCGCCGGACCCAGAACATCGTGGAGTTCCACGATGATCCCGCCTGCCGCGTCCTCTTCGCCACCGATGCGGGCGGCGTGGGCCTCAACCTGCAGCACGCCGCGAGCGTCTGCATCAACATCGAGCTGCCGTGGAACCCGGCCGTGCTCGAGCAGCGGATCGGGCGGATCTACCGTCTGGGGCAGCGCCGCCCCATCGACGTCTACCACCTGATCAGCGAGCCGGGCATCGAGTCGCGGATCGCCGACCTCGTGGGCACCAAGCAGGCCCTGTTCGCGGGGCTCTTCGATGGGACGACCGACGAGGTGACCTTCGAGCGCTCGGGCAGCTTCCTCGCCCGGATCGAGCGGCTGGTGGGCCCCGCCCTCGCGCTCCCGGAGCGCGCTGATGCCGTGACCGAGTCGGACGCGCTCGCGTCGGAGGACGCCGCCGCCGAGCGCGAGATCGATGCTCTCGTCACCGCGGGGGACGAGTCCGGCGACGCGCCGGCCCCGGCCGCGCCCGGTCCGGGGCCGCTGCCCTCGGCGGGCGAGGTGCAGCGGCTCTTCGCCGGGCTCACAGTGCAGCGGGCGGCACACGGCGGTCTCGTGATCGAGGCGCCTCCCGAGACCGCCTCGACGCTCGCCGCCCTCTTCTCCGGACTGGCCCAGCTCCTCCAGGCCGCGGCACCGGCCGCGGTTGCACCGTCCGCCCCCGACCCGTCGCCTCGCCACCCCGCCGCAGGCCCCATGTGATAGCAGGCGCCTG
>MGBT01000117.1:3589-8205 GCA_001788395.1 Candidatus Rokubacteria bacterium GWA2_70_23 | reverse complement strand
AGGAGCGAGAGCGTCTGGCCGCCCACCACGACCACGGCGATGGCCCGGCGCTCCTCGGCGCCCGGCCCCGTCCCGGCCCAGAGCGGCAGCATGGCGGCCACGAGGGCGAGGGTGGTCATGAGGATGGGTCGCAGCCGGTCGCGGTTGCCCAGCATGATCGCCTCCGGGCGGCTCAGGCCCTCCGCGCGGAGGTTGTTCATGTGGTCGATCTGCAGGATGGCGTTCTTCTTCACCACCCCGAAGAGGACGAGGATGCCGAGCGCGGAGTAGAGGTTGAGCGTATTGCCGGTGTACCAGAGCGAGAGCAGGGCAAAGGGCACCGACAGCGGCAGGGAGAGCAGGATCGTCAGGGGATGGATCAGGCTCTCGAACTGGGCGGCGAGGATCATGTACATGAAGATGACGGAGAGGAGGAAGACCCAGAGGAACTCGGTGAACGTCCGCTCCAGCTCGCGCGCGCGCCCGGAGATGGCGGTGGTGTAGCCCGGCGGCAGGCGCATCTCCGCCACCGCGCCGCGCAGCGCGGCGATGCGGTCGGCCTGGCCGAAGCCGGGGAGCACCGCGGCGCGGAGGCGGACCTCGCGCTGCCGATCGGAGCGGTCGATGCGGGAGGCGGTGAACCCCGGGGCGATCTGCACCAGGTTGTCCAGGCGCACCAGGCTGCCCGGCCCGGTCTCGCCGCCCTGACGGGACACGAAGAGGCGCGAGATCGTGCCGAGGTCGCCCCGGTCCTTCTCGCTGAGCCGGAGCTGCACGTAGTAGTCCTCGTTGCTGGTCGGGTCGCGGAAGCGCGACACCTCCGTGTCGCCCCCCACCATCAGGCGCAGCGCGGTGGCGATCTGCTCGGTGTCCACGCGGAGGTCCCCCGCGCGCTCACGGTCGATGCGGACGCGCAGCTCGGGCCGGTCGAGCCTCAGCGTGGTGTCGGGGTCGGCGATGCCGCCCAGCGCGATGGCCCGCGTGCGCAGCTCTTCCGCGTAGCGCGAGAGGGATACGAGGTCGGGGCCGCGCAGGACGAAGTCGATGTCGAAGCTGCCGCCCCCGATATTGAAGCCGGGGATATTGCGCACGAGGATCCGGAAGTCGCGGAACTTCCGGAGCTTGAGGCGCACCTGCTGCATGACCTCGCGCTGGCTGTAGTTGCCGCGGAAGGCCCCGAGCGGGTCGCCCGTGAGCGTCTCGCGCCAGAGCCGGGCGAGGCCGAACGTCCGGTCGTCGTGGGGCGCGGTGCGCACGTACATGTTGCCCTGGCTGATGCGCCCGAGGAAGCCGCCGCCCGCGGTGATGAGGACATGTCGCACCCCCGGCACCGAGCGGACCTCGTCGGTGATCGCCCGGACGGCCTCGTCCATCGCGGGCATCGAGATGCCCTCCGGGCCGTTGATGGATGCCTCGAACTCGCTCTCGTCCACGTCGGTGGGCGTGTACTCCTGCTTGACCCAGCCGTAGATGGGCCATGTCGCCGCGATGGTCGCGAGCGCGATCGCCACCACCGCCCAGCGATACCGCATGGACTGGCGCAGGGTGAAGGCGTAGCCGCGGTCGAGCCAGGCGTAGAATCCGCGGCGGGAGGCGGCCTCCGCGTGGCCGTGGGCGCCGCCCGCGCCGCCGGCGCGGATCATCCGCGCGCTCATCATGGGAGTGAGGGTGAAGGACACCAGGAGGCTGACCAGCACCGACACCGCCGCCGTCACGCCGAACTGGTAGAGGAAGCGGCCGGAGATGCTCGACATGAAGGAGACGGGGAGGAAGATCACCACCAGGCTGAAGGTGGTGGCCATGACCGCGAGGCCGATGTCGGCGGTGGCGGCCTTCGCCGCCTCGAACGGCGTCATCCGCTTCTCCTCGACGAAGCGGAAGACGTTCTCGAGCACGACGATGGCGTCGTCGATGACGATGCCGACCATGAGCACCAGGGCCAGCATGGTCACGCTGTTGAGCGTGAAGCCGAGCACCCACATCGTGCCGAACGCCGATATGACCGAGCAGGGGATGGCGACCGCGGCGATGATGGTGGACTGCCAGCTCCGCATGAAGAGAAGAACCACGAGCGAGGCGAGGATCGAGCCCAGGATCAGGTGGATCCTGATCTCGTGCAGCGCGGCGTAGATGTAGCGCGACTGGTCGCGGATCACCTCGAGGCGCACGTCGGGGGGGATCTGCCCGGCGAGGCGAGCGAGGCTTGCCTTGGCAGATTCGATGACCGCCACCGTGTTCTCACCCGACTGCCGCCGCACCTCGAGGATCACGCTGGGCACGCCGTTGAGCCGGGCCACCGAGCGCTGCTCGGCCGTCCCGTCCTCGGCCCGGCCCACGTCACGCACCCGGATGGGGGCGCCGGTGACGGTGGCGATGACCACGTCGTCGAAGGCCTTCGGGTCGGCGACGCGCCCGATCGTGCGGAGCGAGGACTCACGGAGCCCCGCGGTGACGTTGCCGCCCGGCATGTCCGCGTTCTGGCGGACAAGGGCGTCGCGGACCGCGGTGATGGGCAGCTGGTAGGCGGCGAGCCGATCCGCCTCCACCCAGATGTTGATCGCGCGGTTGAGCCCGCCGACGAGCCGCACCTCGCCCACCCCGAACGAGCGCTCGAGCTGGACCTTGACGATCTTGTCAGCGATCTCGGTCAGCTCGCGCAGCGGCCGGTCGCCGGCCACCGCCACCGTGAGGGCGGGCGCCTGGTCGTTGTCGAACTTCGCGATGATGGGCGCCTTCGCGTCGCGCGGGAGATTGCGGATCGCGAGGGCGACCTTCTCGCGGACGTCCTGCGCCGCCACGTCGATGTTCCGGCGCAGCTCGAACTCCACGATGACGATGGACTGGCCCGGGCCGGAGATCGAGCGCAGCTCGCGGATGCCTTGCACGGTGTTCACCACCTGCTCGATCTCGCGCGTGACCTGGCTTTCCACCTCCTCGGCCGAGGCGCCGCTGAGCTCGGTGCGGACGCTCACGGTGGGAAGGTCCACGGACGGGAATCGGTCCACGCCGAGACGGGCGTACGAGGCGGCGCCGACCACGACGAGGGAGAGCACGAGCATGGCCGCGAACACCGGCCGGCGGATGCAGACCTCGGCGAGCTTCTGCATTGGCTAGGGCTGGACCGCCGCCGGCTGCCCGCCGGTCAGGTTGCCAGGCTGCCCGACCACCGGGGTGCCCGCCGCGATGCCGGTCACGATCTCCACACGGTTGCCCAGGCGGCGCCCGGTCGTCACCCGCACTTCCACGGCGCGTCCTTTGTCCACCGTGAGCACCTTCTCCACCCCCGCGAAGGTGACGATCGCGGCCGCAGGCACGGTGACCACGCGGAGGTCGCCCGCCAGGACGATATCGGCCTTGGCGAAGGCGCCAGGCCGGAGCGCCGCGCCCTCGTTGGGCACCTCGGCCTCCACCATGAGGGTGCGGTTCTGCTCGCTGATGGCGGGGGAGATGCGAGCGACGCGCCCGCGGTGCTCGCCCGCCACGCCCTCGACGGTCACGACGACGGGTTGCCCCACACGCACCGCCGTCGCGTCGCGCTCGGGCACGGCGAGCCGGAGCCGGAGCGGGTGCAGCTTGACGAGCGTGACCACCGGAGCCCCGGCGGCGAGGTACTCTCCGACCGAGGCCCGGCGCTCGCTCACCGCGCCCTCGATCGGCGAGGTGACCACGGTGTCCGCGCGCTGCTGCCGCGCCAGCTCCAGCTCGGAGCGCCGCTGAAGGAGCACGGCCTGGCGGGTCCGGACCTCCTCGATGGCGTCCTGGTAGCGGGCCTCGGCCACGGCCAGCGAAGACACCGCCGTGTCGACCTGCGCCTGCGCGATCAGCTCCTGCTTCCAGAGCCGCTCCGTCCGCGCGCGTGTCAGCCGCGCCTCGTCCAGCACCGCGCGCGCCTGGCGCACGAGGGAGGTGTGCTCGGGATCCACGCGGTCGTCCGTGCCCTCCGGAGGGAGGCCGAGCCGGGCGCGCGCCTGCTGCAGCGCCGCCACCGCCTGGTCCACGCGGAGCTGAGCGTCGGTGGGGTCGAGGCGAGCGACCGTCTGGTCGCGGCGGACCCGGCTGCCGAGGTCCACGAGCAGCTCGCCGATCCGGCCGGCGACCTTGGTGCCGAGCACGACCTGCTCGTCGGCCGCGAGGGTGCCGGTGGCACTGACTCTCCGGTCGACCACTTCCTCCGCCGCCGGCACGAGCCGGACCTGCCGGGGCTGCTGGCGCTGGGTTTCGGAGGGCGGCGCCGCCGCGGGATCCGGGCTCTGCCCGCAGCCGAGCGGGATCAGGGCCGCCGCGATGAGCGCCAGCCTCGACACCATGCACCTGGTGACGGCGAAGGGAGGCATCCACCCGATCCTACACCAGGCGTGAGGTTCACGTGACCGGTACGCCCCGCATACCTATTGGACAGCATCGCGCACCCCCGAATTCGCGTTCGTCCTTGCGATCGGAGCCCGCGCGTCGCACAACGCCGTGTCATGCGCAGCCTCACCCGGCGTCACGTGCTGGCGAAGCGAAGGAGAAACGGGGACATGCCGCGCGGCACACCTTGGGAAACGATCACTCGGTGACAATTTGGGGTGCATTTCGGTGACGGTCAGGATTGACCGTCACCGAAATGCCTGATTTCATGGCGGGCTCGACGGGAA
>MGBT01000117.1:3123-3291 GCA_001788395.1 Candidatus Rokubacteria bacterium GWA2_70_23 | reverse complement strand
CGCACCGCCTTCATGGCGATCACGGAGTCATGGGAGACGTACTTGTGCTCTCCCGCTCTAACGACGCCGACCGAACGATCGTCACTCCGCTTGCTCGTGAGGTTAGCAATGACGATCCGCGGGGCCCGAGCGGGATCGGAGAGAACCATCCAGAGATGGGAGGGAACC
>MGBT01000117.1:2670-3017 GCA_001788395.1 Candidatus Rokubacteria bacterium GWA2_70_23 | reverse complement strand
CGATTTCCTCTTCCGGCTTCTCGAGCGCTCGGAGAATGTCCTCGGGCAGGATCTCAGTGGACGTGTTGCCGGGATCATGCCACTCGGGGAGGAAGTGGGTGATGTCGCGAAGGTGCCATTGGTCGAAACTTCGGCATAGCCTCGACGCTTCGGTGAGGATCTGCGCCTCGGCCTCTGAGAGGCAGCTAACGCCGGGGTCCTTCTTCAGTCGGACCGCGTACCCGTCGCGTTCGATGTGGCTCCCCCACGGCCCCTGCGCACCCACAGGCTGGAACATACCTCGCCTGATGAGGTCCAATACGCTACTCAGGACAGGCCCGTGCTTCATCGCGTAGAACCGGTCACCT
>MGBT01000117.1:470-2644 GCA_001788395.1 Candidatus Rokubacteria bacterium GWA2_70_23 | reverse complement strand
CGTGCTTCATCGCGTAGAACCGGTCACCTGAGATGGGGCGACCGAGCCGGATCAGGCTCTCCCGGTCCGCGAGGTACAGGAGCTTGATTAGGCGCATGTAGTTCATCCGGCCGCCCTCAAGCTTGAGCAGGAGGGCTGCCGCAGCTGCGGCCTTGCTCTCATCGAACCTGAACCGGATGGGATCGAAAGGCGAGCTCATCGGCTTCTCCGTCATGCCCCCCCCTCCAGCGTGCCTACTTGCCTGCGGGGTTCTCACAGTTCCACCCTACACCAGACCCGCTCCCTCCGGGGCAACGCCAGAAGGGGGCCAGTCTACCCCCCGATCAGGGGGATTACCTTCTCTCCTCCCCGGCACCCGGGCGCCGGGACGTCTCAACGGTCACCACCAGGAACCTCACTTCCGCCGCCAGCTCCACATGAGCCAGAGCGTCAAGGCCACCAGGGCGACGAAGGCCGCCTCGAAGATGTCGGCCTCGCCTCAGCGGATCATGCCCCCCCGGCCTTTCCCGTTCCGCCCCTGCTCCGCCTTGGCGAGCAGCTCATCCACCTGGGCGCGCAGCAGGAGCAGCCCCGAGCGCGCCCGCCACCGAGCCAACATGGCCTATTCGATCACCTGATCGGCCCGCAGCAGCACCGACGACGGGATCGTGAGGCCGAGCGCCTTGGCGGGCTTCAGATTGATGACCAGGGATGTGATCATGGCGACTATCTTGCGACCCGACGGACGCGGCGTGAAGGTGGAGTTCACCGGACGCTTACCCTCCCGGCGCCCTGGGGGCGGGCGTCATCACCTCCCCGTCGGCCCACGCGGATCGAGGGGGAGGGGGTAGCAGAGATACATCTTCGTCAACACCCTCCCGTCCTCGAGCTTAAAGAACACAACATTCGAGACGACATTGTCTTTGAAGCGCTTGGCGGCTGGATCCTGTTTCCCGAGCGCGACCAGCCGATCCATCTGGCTTCGGCAGTCACCGCTGGTGGGAAACCCATCCGTGGGGGACCACCGGTCCGGTTCACCCGGCTTCTCCATCCCGCTCGTTTCCCACAGAACCCACTCGGCAGCGGTGGGTGTAGCGACGGTCAAGAGGCCGAGGAGTGAGAGCAGCACACTGCAGCAGAGTCGCGCGATCATTGGGGGCCCTCCTTCAGCCGCCGGGAGGCCCTCCGTCGGATGGTTTCTGGCCTGGTCCTCGGTGGCGGTGTCCTCGGCTCATACGACCGTCCTGCAAGGATCTTCATGGTGATATCTGCCACGCGCTTCTCTTTCCCCTTCTGCTTCCGCTGGCGCTGCTGTTCACGACGCTTCGCGCTGTCGCTTCCCATCACGACACCTCCCGCTCACCCGGCCGACGCCTTATCCATCGCCCTGTCCACCGTCCAGTAGCCGCAGGGCCGTCCGCAGGTGTTGCGCCACCTGCTCGTCTCGTGCCTGCCGGGTCACCTCCCGACCTTGCCGCCACCGGATCGCCCGGCACTTCTCCGAGCAGGCCACCTTCTGCCGACCCGTCAGGGCGCCCCCACAGACGGGGCACTGCCGGAAGCCTACTACAGACACGTCCCTTGCCGTTTGAACGGCTCCTAGCGTGGCCTGGGCGTCGTCAGGGGGCAGTTTCATGGGCGCCTCTACAGCTCCACCACCTCGGGCAGCCGAGCCCGAGGCTTCCACACGTGGATCAAGCGGGCGCAGGCCGGCGGGCATGGCGCCTCGGCCAGGGCGCGCCGCTCCATCGGGCCGGGCGGCCGGCTCGCCTTCCCCTGCACGAGGCCCCAGCCGGCGGCGCTGTAGCCCACGAGGTCGAAGTCCCCCTTCGACGCGGCGGCCCGGAGCACCGTGTAGCCCGCGGCCTCGAGGAGCTGGCGGCTCCGGTGCTCGAGTCGGCGCCCCTTCGCCGCGGTATTCACCAGCCGCGCCCGCACTTGCGCTGAAGCACCTCGGCGCCCGAGTCGTACCGGATCACCGCCGTGCAGCCGCAGGGGGGCGGCACCGCCAGCGTAATCACCTCGCCCGGCTTGAAGACGCGGAGCGGGCGGGGTGTGACGAGCGCGGGGACACCTTCGCCGCTACTCCTTCGCATCACGGACGGGAGGGTCAGCACAAGCCGGCCGTCGCCGGCGTCGAGCAGCCAGAGCTCGGTCTCGATGGTGACGGCGGTCACGGCGTGCCCTCCGGGTCG
>MGBT01000117.1:0-435 GCA_001788395.1 Candidatus Rokubacteria bacterium GWA2_70_23 | reverse complement strand
CGCCACCTCCAGGCCGGCCATCGGCTCCTTGCAGCAGACGAGCTCGACCTCCACGGGCAGGACACCGAAGGAGGCCAGGGCCCCGATGCGGTGACACACCTTCGACACCGTGCAGTCCGGCGAGCCGTCCTCGAAGGCCAGCACCATGCCCGGGACGGGCGGGATCGCCAGCTCGGCCGCGCGGGCGACTTCCGTGAGGGCCTCCGCCCCGGCGACGCGAGACACGAACCGGCGCACGACACGCACGCCCAGCCGGGTGCTCACGGCGGGCTCCAGTTGAAGGCGTAGCGCACGCGCGGCCGGCGTCGGACGGGCGTCCATTGGATGGGCCGGAACGTCCCGCGCGCGAGGTACTCGGGCAGCAGCCCGGGCGCCGGTTCGCGGAGCCGCACGTGCTCGCGCAGGAGCACCAGCGCGAGCCGGACCCACTCGAGC
>MGBT01000116.1:48390-50149 GCA_001788395.1 Candidatus Rokubacteria bacterium GWA2_70_23 | reverse complement strand
GTGCAGCAGCGTCCGGAGAAATGTCCGGAACGCCACCACCCGTTTCTGCCGCGCCGTCCGCATCCAGAGCGTGATGAGCGGCGGCTGGCCGGGCCGGCGGGACGTCTCATACAGGCCGTGCAGCTCGCCCCACTTCGCATGGGGTCGGGCCGCGAGCACCTGCACCCTCACCGGGGGCACCCCGAGGGTCGACGCGAGGCCCGCTGCGAGGCGCTGGGCGGCCTGCTCGGTCGGCGGCCGCTCCTCGCCGCGGAGTGCCTCGGCCAGCTCCGCCACCAGCGGCTGGAGCGCTGCGGCCCGGGGCAGCGGGACGGCCGTGATCCCGTCGCTCCTGAGATAGATCGCCTGCTGGCGCCGGCCGAGCCTCTTGAAGTAGCCGAACGGCATCGGCCGTCAGCGGGCGCGCCCCTTGGGCCGGTAGCGCACGTTGTCGAGGCCCTCGAAATCGGCGTCCTGTGTCCAGAGCAGCGCGGCCCAGTGCCGCGCGACGGCCAGCACCACGCTGTCGGCCAGTGGCAGCTTGTGGGCGACGCCGAGCCGGGCCGCGCTGATCGCGATGCTGCTATCCATCAGGTGGACCTGCCCCTGCTGCATGATGGCGACGGCCTGGAGCGCGGCCCCCTCCCCCTTCTGCTGCAGGACCCGTTTGAACACTTCCAGGAGACAGATCGTCGGGACGACGAGCCGGCTCGAATCCTCGATGGCGGTCGCGAAGAAGCCGGCGCCAGGGCCGTTGGCGAAGTACTCGAGCCAGGCCGACGAATCCACGACGTTCACACCCGGTCTCTCTCGCGCGGCACGGTCGTGTCGATGCCCCGGAGGAATCCCCTCATCTTCCGGATGGGCCGGAGCGGGATCAGTTCGATCCGGTCCTCGTAGACGAGCGCCTGCACCTTCTGCCCGGGCACGAGCCCCAGGGACTTGCGGATGCCCCGGGGGATCACGACCTGGAACTTCGGCGAGATGGTCACCGTGTCCATGACGCCCTCCTCTGCTATCGATGCCGAAAACGTATGACGAGTGTACAACGATGAGCCAAACCGGGCAACGTCTGGACTCGGCGGCGGGTCCGGGCAGGCGGCCAGGTCAGCGGGGCGGGCGGCGCGTCAGCCTCGCCTGGGTCATCCGGCCCTCCCCGCGGTGCCGCCGCGCACGATGCCGCGGCGCCGCAGGTCCGCGATCGCGCGGTCGCGGAAGCCGATCTCTCGCAGCACCTGGTCGGTGTGCTGGCCGAGCACCGGGGGCGGCCCGGCATCGGGGGCCTGGCTCTCGGAAAACCGGAGCGGCTGGCCCATCATGCGCAGCCGGCCGACCTCCGGGTGGTCGTAGCTGACGATCATCCCGAGGTGCTGGACGGCGGGATCGTCCATGAACTCGAGCAGCGTCTGGGTGCCCGCCGCCGGGATGTCGTGGTCGGCGAGGATCTTGAGCCACTCCGCGCGCGGCCTGGAGGCGAAGGTCGCCTCCAGCAGCGGCATCAGCGCCTCGCGGTTGTCCAGGCGCAGGAGCCAGGAGCCGAAGCGCGGGTCGTCGACGAGGTCGGTCCGGCCGATGACCCGGCAGAGCTTTCCCCAGAACGACTGGTTGCCGCAGGCGAGGAAGAACCACTCGCCGTCGCCCGCGCGGTACAGGCGGTACGTCGGGTTGTCCCGGAACACGTGCTGCTTGCCCGCGTAGTCGATGGCGTTTCCCGACTGCAGCGCCAGCACGCCCTGGAGCAGCGAGGTCTCCACACGCTGGCCGCGGCCGGTGCGCTCGC
>MGBT01000116.1:0-48353 GCA_001788395.1 Candidatus Rokubacteria bacterium GWA2_70_23 | reverse complement strand
TCCGATCCGAAGGCGGTGACCGAGGAGTAGATGATCCGCGGGTTCCGCCGGCGCAGGTCCGTGTAGCCCACGCCGAGGCGCTCGGCCACGCCCGGGCGCATGTTCTCCATGGCCACGTCGGCCGTGCGGGCGAGGCGATGGACGATGGCGCGGCCGTCCGGATCTTTCAGGTTGACGGCGATGGAGCGCTTGCCGCGGTTCCAGCCGAAGAAGCCGGGCAGCTCGCGGAAGGAGTCGCCCTCGAGCGCCTCGACCTTGATGACGTCGGCCCCGAGGTCGGCCAGCATCATGGCCGCGTAGGAGCCGGCGATGTAGGACGTGAGGTCGATGACCCTCACGCCGGTGAGCGGCCCGCCGGGTGTCACCCTCTGCTTCTTCTTCCGACCCTCGCTCATTCCTGCCCGGAACGCATCATACACCGCGCAAAGACCGGTGCGCGGGAAGAGCGCCCAGGAGGACCGCCGAGAGGAGCGCCAGCGCGCTTCCCACGACGAACGGCGCGGGGGACCCGTACCACTGCCAGAGGAGTCCGGCGAGCACGCTCGCGGGGAAGGCGGCCACACCGACCGCGGCATCGAAGAGCCCGTAGGCCGTTCCGCGGAGTTCGGGCGGGACGAGATCCGCCACGAGGGCGCTCGCGGCGCCCTGGAACGCCCCGTAGTAGAAGCCGTAGAGGATGTAGAGCGTCCAGACGTGCGACGCCGCCGAGGCAAAGGCGAAGCCCGCGTAGACAGCCGCGTAGATGAGCCAGCCGGCCACGATGAGCCGGCGCCGCCCGAGGAGGTCCGAGAGCGCACCGCCGGGGGTGGAGCTCAGCGAGATGACGAGGTTGAACGCGGCCACGAGCAGGAAGATCTCGACGGTCCCGAGGCCGAGGCTCTGCGCCCGGAGCATGAGGAAGGCGTCGCTGGAGTTCCCCAGGGTGAAGCAGACGAGGATGGCCAGGTACCGGCGGAACGGGGCGTCCAGCCCCTGCCACGCCAGACGCACGGAGCGGCCCGTGAGGGGCGGTGCGCCCGGCCGCTCGTGGACGGCCCAGGCGAGCACGAGGACCGCCCCGAGACCGGGGATGACGGCCAGGAGCACGAGGGAGCGGTAGCCCTCGAGCGTGAGCGTCACCTGACCGTGCTGGCCGAAGTGGAGGAGCGCTGCCGCCAGGAGCAGCCCTGCGACGGCGCCCGCCTTGTCCATGGCCTTGTTGAAGCCGAAGGCGCGGCCGCGGCGCTCGGGCGGCGTGAGGTCGGCGATGAGGGCATCGCGCGGCGCGGTGCGCACTCCCTTGCCTACCCGGTCCAGGAAGCGCACGGCCAGGACCCAGCTCCAGCTCGTGGCGAAGTAGAGGAGCGGCTTGGTGAGGCCGGAGAGCCCGTAGCCCCAGAGCGCGAGCGCCTTCTTCCTGCCGACCCGGTCCGCAAGGTAGCCCGAGACGAGCTTGAGCAGAGTCGCCGTGCTCTCGGCGATCCCCTCGATGAGGCCGATGATGCCCGTCTTGACCCCGAGGACGTTCGAGAGGAAGAGCGGCAGCGTGCGGATGGTGACCTCGCTGCTCAGGTCGTTGAGCAGCGAGACCAGGCCCAGGGCGCGGACGGACGGGTCGAGCCGCGGTGCCCGGGCGCGCGCCGGAGCGCCGCCGCTCCCCCCAGGCTCGGGCTCCCGAGCGGGTCGGCTCAGCGCGCGCCCACGACATGGCGGGTGATGAGCTCCCGGTGGAATTCGGCGTCGCCGAAGAGGGGCTCCAGCGCCTTGGCGCGCTTCATGTAGAGGTGGAGATCGTACTCCCAGGTGAAGCCGATGCCGCCGTGGACCTGGATCGAGTCGCCGCACACCCGCCGCGCCGACTCGCTCACGTAGGACTTGCAGATGGAGGCCGCGACGGCAGCGTCCTCGGCGCCCGCCTCGAGTGCCCAGGCGGCGTAGTAGACCGCCGAGTGGGAGTTCTCGACTTCGAGCAGCATCTCCGCGCAGCGGTGCCGGATGGCCTGGAAGGAGCCGATGGGCTGGCCGAACTGCTCGCGCACCTTGGCGTACTCCACGCTCATGTCGAGACAGCGGCGCGCCGCCCCCAGCATCTCGGCCGACGCGCAGACGGCCGCCCGCCGCAGCAGGGACTCGAGCACGGGCCCCGCCGTCCCCGGCTGGCCGACGACGGCATCCGCGCCCACGCGCACGCTCTCGATCCGCATCTCCGACCAGCGGCTGCAGAGGTCGATGCCGACCATCCGCCTCAGCGCGACCCCCGCCTGCTTCGGGTCCACGAGGAAGAGCGAGAGCCCCTCGGGGCTGCGGGCGGGAACCAGGACGATGTCCGCCACGTGCGCCCATGGCACGAAGCGCTTCACGCCCGAGATCGTCCAGCCATCACCGGCCGTGACGGCGGTGGCGGCAGTGGAAGCAGGGTCCCAGTCCAGCGCGTCCTCCATGAGGGCGGCGCTGGCCCGCTTCTCTCCGGAGGCGATGGCAGGGAGCCACCTGTCCTTCTGAGCGGCCGAGCCGCCCAGCAGGAGCCCCAGGCCCCCGAGGACCACGGTGGCGAGATAGGGGCCCGGGTAGGCGGCGCGCCCCAGCTCCTCGATTGCGATGCAGAGTTCGACCAGCCCGAGGCCGGCGCCGCCGTGCTGCTCAGGGACGGGGAGGCCCAGCCAGCCGAGCTTGGCCATCTCGTTCCAGAGGGCGGGGTCGTATCCGCGGGCATCGTCCATCATGGCGCGCGGATGCGCCGGCCTGCAGTGCTCGTCGAGGAAGGAGCGCACGGAGTTGCGGAGCAGGACCTGGTCTTCGCTGAAGGAGAAGTTCATCGGGCGCCTCCCACGCGGTCGGCGCGCGTCTCCTTGGGCAGCCCCAGGATGCGCTCGCCGATGACGTTCTTCTGGATCTCGGACGAGCCGGCGTAGATGGTGCCGGCGCGCGACCAGAGGAAGGCGTAGGCCCAGGTGCCCTGCTCGCCGACGGCGGTGTCGATCTCGAGCCGCAGCTCCTCGGGCGCCCCTTCCGTGAGCTGGCCGTAGGGGCCGAGGATCTCCATGGCCATCTCCATGAAGCGTTTCTCGAACTCGGAGTAGGAGAGCTTGGTCAGGGACCCGCCGGCGCCGGGATGCTCGCCGCGCTCGAGCAGCGTCAGCGTGCGGAGCGCGCCGTAGCGCTCCACCTCGAGCTCGGCCCAGATCCGCCCGAGCTTCTGGCGGATGACGGGGTCATCGATGAGCGGGCGCCCGTGCCGCTTGAGCCGGCGCGCCACCTCCACGAGCCGGCCGTACTGGGAGGCGTAGCTCGTGATCCGCGCCAGGGCCCGGCCGCCGCGCTCGTAGCCGAGCGTCGTCTGGGCGATGGCCCACCCCTCGCCGAGGCGGCCGATCTGGTCGGTCTTCTCGACCCGGGCGCTGGTCATGAACACCTCGGAGAACTCCGAGGAGCCCGTGATCTGCTTGAGCGGCCGCACCTCGATGCCGGGCTGGCGCATGTTGATGAGGAAGCAGGTGATGCCCTTGTGCTTGGCCACGGCGGGGTCGGTGCGGGCGAGAAGCAGCCCCCAGTCGGCGATGGAGCCGGCGCTGGTCCAGGTCTTCTGCCCGTTGACGATGAAGTGGTCCCCCTTGTCCTCGGCGCGCGTGCGGAGGGCGGCCAGGTCGCTGCCCGCGTTGGGCTCGGAGTAGAGCTGGCACCACAATTCCTCGGCCGCGAGGATCTTCCTCAGGTAGCGCGTCTTCTGGGCGTCCGTGCCGTGGACCACGATGGTGGGGCCCACGATGCCGAGGCCGAGGCCGTTGGTGGGCGCGGGCGCGCTCGCTCGCGCCAGCTCGTCCGCCACGATGGCCTGCTCCATGGGCCGCGCATCCCCACCGCCATAGGCCTTGGGCCAGCCCATGCCGAGGTAGCCCCCCTCGTAGAGCCTGCGGTGCCAGACCCGGCGCTCCTCGAGCGTCCGGATCGGGTTGCGCGGCAGGTTCTGCTCAAGCCAGGCGCGCACTGACTTGCGGAAGGCGACGTCCTCGGGCGTGTAGTTCAGATCCATGGGAGGCCTCCTGGGTGTCGGGGGACGCGATCACCCGTTTCTAGCATGGCGGCGGGAAGCCGGTCAACATCGTGAGCATCGCGTTGGCGACCCGCTTCCCCGACGCCGAGGCGAGTGTTACAGTGACCGCGAGTGCCCCTCCAGATGACCAGACGGGATGGGAAGGAGCCAGCTGCTGCGCTCTCGCGACGATTGGGGCGATGACGTGCCGTGAGCGGGCCGCGAGTGAACGGTCCGTCATCGCGAGCTGAATGTTTCGCCCTGGCCAGCCGCGCCTCGGATATGTCCCCATCTGGTTGCCGCTCTCCGCGTTCGCCCTCGGCGCCCTCCTCCTCACTGCCGGGGTCGCCGTCGGCGTCCAGTACGGGCGGCACCGGCTCCTGACCTCGGGACTTCCCGTTCCCACCCCGGGTTCCTCCGGCCTCGTCCGGGGGCTGGGCTGGCCGGAACTGGTCGCGGCCTTCGCGGCGCTCCTCGTGCTCGCGGCCATCGGCATCGTCCTGTTCGGCGCGTACCAGAACTACCGGGCCGTCACCGAGACGTTCGAGCGCGTCAAGAGCCTGATGCGGAACATCCTGGAGAGCATCCCGACGGGCGTCCTGACCCTCGACGCGGGCGGTGCCGTCACCTCGCTGAACGGCCCGGGCGAGCGCCTTCTGGGTCTCCGAGCGTCAGCGATCAGGGGGCGGCCCGTGAGCGAGGCGCTCCAGAGCGCTCCTGACCTCACCGCGTGGGTCCTCGGCGCCCTCGCGGGAGATCGCCTCCTCCAGGAACACGACTTCGCGCTGACGGAGGAGGGAAGCCGGCGGGTGACCGTGCGCGCCTCGGCGTCGGATCTGCGGGACGAGTCCGGCCAGACGGACGGCCTGGTCGTGCTGCTCCGCGACATCACGGAGGTGAGCCGGCTCGAGGCGCAGCTTCGGCGATCCGACACGCTGGCCGCGCTGGGCACGCTCGCGGCCGGAGTCGCCCACGAGGTGAAGAACCCGCTCCATGCCTTGGGCCTCAACCTCCATCTGCTCCAGGCCGAGCTCGCGCCCGGGCCGCCCTCCGGGAACGCGGTAGGCGGATACCTCGACGTGCTCCGATCCGAGCTGCAGCGCCTCGATCGAATTGTGGAGAACTTCCTCCGCTTCTCGAAGCCCTCGGTGCCCGAGATCAAGCCGGTCGACATCGCTGCCCTCGTCGAGCGCGTCCTCGGCCTGGTCGCCTTCGAGGCTGCGGGCCACGGCATCGCCATCGAGACCCGCCTTGATCCCGATCTCACGAGGATCCCCGGCGACGAGGGACAGCTCTCCCAGCTCTTCCTCAACGTGATGATCAACGCGCTCCAGGCCATGCCGACCGGGGGCTCTCTCGGGGTGGCGACGCGAAGGGACGGCGACTGGGCCGAGGTGACCGTGAGGGACACAGGGCCCGGGATTGCCGAGGACGTCCTTCCCCACGTGTTCGACCCGTACTTCACGACGCGGCCCACCGGGGTCGGTCTCGGCTTGCCGATTGCTCACCGGATCGTCCAGGGGCACGACGGCAGCATCGACGTCGAGAGCCAGCTCGG
This sequence comes from Candidatus Rokubacteria bacterium GWA2_70_23, assembly GCA_001788395.1. Lineage (GTDB taxonomy): Bacteria > Methylomirabilota > Methylomirabilia > Rokubacteriales > CSP1-6 > UBA12499. The sequence continues at coordinate 42,786 of MGBT01000116.1, read as the reverse complement.
GAGCGGGACCACGATGATCATCCGGCTCCCATCCGGCGGGTCCGGGAGACGGCGCGAGGAGAGGTGATGGCCGGTCGCGTCCTCGTCGTCGACGACGAGCGCAACATCCGCGAGGCGCTCGCCAAGATCCTCGAGAAGGCGGGCCACGAGGTCGTGGCGGCGGCCAGCGGTGAGGAGGCGCTCGCTGGGCTCCAGGACGGGCGGTTCGACCTGGTGATCACCGACCTGCGTATGGTCGGGACCGGGGGACTGGAGGTCCTGAAAGCCGCCAAGCGACACTTCCCGGAGGCGGAGGTGGTCCTCCTCACGGCCTACGGGAGCGTCGAGAGCGCCGTCGAGGCGATGAAGCTGGGCGCCTACGACTATCTCGCGAAGCCCGTCGATCCGGAGCGGCTCCTGCACCTCGTGGCGAAGGCCCTGGAGCACAGGGCGCTGAGGCAGGAGGTGCAGCAGCTTCGAGAGCGGGTCGCGATCAAGGCCGCCTTCGGCCTGATCGTGGGACGCAGCGTTCGGATGCGGCAAGTGTACGAGGCGGTGCGGCAGGTGGCGCCCACCCTGGCCACGGTGCTCATCATGGGCGAGTCGGGGACTGGGAAGGAGCTTGTGGCACGGGCGATCCACAGTCGGAGCCCGCGGCACGCGGGCCCGTTCGTGACGCTGAACTGTGGCGCGTTGCCGGAGACGCTGGTCGAGTCGGAACTGTTCGGCTACGAGCGGGGCGCCTTCACGGGTGCCACCGGCGCCAGGGCCGGGCGGATCGAGCAGGCGAACGGCGGGACCCTGTTCCTGGACGAGGTCGGCGAGATGAGCCCCAAGACGCAGGTCGATCTCCTCCGAGCGCTGCAGGAGCGGGAGGTCCGCCGGCTGGGCGGGGACCGGCCGCTCACGGTCGACGTCCGCTTCATCGCTGCCACGAACACAGACCTCGCAGAGGCCGCGAAGGGTGGCACCTTCCGCGAGGACCTCTACTACCGGCTGGCCGTGGTGCCCATCACTCTGCCCGCTCTTCGCGAGCGGCCGGAGGACATCCCCCTGCTCGCCACCGTATTTGTTCGAGAGTTCTGTGCCCAGTACGGCCGCCCTGAGAAGTCCCTCTCGGCTTCGGCCCTCCAGATGCTGCGCGAGTATGCCTGGCCGGGCAATGTCCGGGAGCTCCGGAATCTCGTGGAGCGGCTGGTCGTCACCGTCGGAGCCCGCGTCATCCGCCCCGTTCACGTGCCGTCCACCGTCATGACCGGGTCGCCACCGGAGCGCAGCATCACGATCCCTCTCGGGCTCCCGCTCCACGCGATGGAGGAGCAGGTGATCAGGAAGACGCTCCAGGAGGTTACCTCGCACCGCGAGCGGGCCGCCAAGATCCTCGGGATCAGCGCACGGGCCCTGCACTACAAGCTGCGCCAGTATCACATCGAGTAGCCCAACCTCCTGTCCGAGGGAGTCGGACACCGCCGCTGCAACTCTTGCAGCCGTCCAGCGATCGATGGTGCGCTCACAGGCCTCGGCGGGAGGGGATGGGCCAGGTCAGCGGCCGGTTCTGCGAGAGGCAGCGGATCACACCCGCCCGATGACCGAGCCGTTCGTACGCAGCCACGAGGGCCAGCCGCACGACGGAGGCTTCGACCTCGATCCGGAGCGTGCGAACGAGGGGGATGCCCGGGCTCTCGGCGCGGGTCAGCAATATGAGAGCCGTCTCGAGGTGGCGCGCAGCGAGCCGGGCATTCCCTGCGCGGAAGTGGCTGATCCCGAGCATGCGGTGAAGGGCCGGATCGCGTGGCCGCTGCTCGAGCAACGATGAGAAGGCGCGGGCGGCCCGTGCCGGGCGGCCCGCCGCGAGGCACTCAAGCGCATGCCGGTACGCGGTGTCCCGACGATCCGCTTCGTGCGCGAGCGCGTCAACCGCGCGGTCACTCGCGTCGAGATACTCCTTCCGGGTCACGACCGGGTCGAGCGAGATCGGCAAGCGCCCGAAGAAGTACCCCATCACCGATCCGCCTGAGCCTGGAGCGCTGCAGCCGCGTCGCCGGGACCTGGACTCGTGGGACAGTTCACTCGGCGACCTCCCCGGCCGCGTGAAGCCACGCCTCGATCCGCCCGTGCCCATGGACACCGCCATCCGAGGGCGCGACGCCGAGGCGGAGGGGCCCCTGGCATCCGCAAAAAATGCAGCCGATGACCTGGCCATCCTGAGCGGTCACTCGCTGCCAGCTCTGCCCACACATCCCGCACGTGATGACATAGATCATCTGGTCGCGGGCCTCCCCGCCCGGTGAGGTGGTGCGAGACAGTTCGGTCATGATCATTCGCCCTCCTCTGCCGGTCCCACAGCGACAACCGGCATCGTACGCGCCCAGAACGTCGCCCTGGGATGGCGGCCCGCCGCAGCGGGCGCGCGAGGATCGCGGCCGCTCGAGAGGCGCCCCATCGTCCAGACGACCAGCAGGGGCCGCCAGCTGTCCGGGGAAGCCGCTGTGACGAACGGGCCGGAAGGGACCACGCCGTCCTTCAGGGCCACGAAGACCAGGAAGCGGCACGGCTCGCCCAGCATGCGGTAGATTGACAGCCCGGCCACCGAGGGGTCCGCCGATACCGCACGCGACAGGTTCAGGAAGCCCGTGAGCGTGTCCTGTTCCCGGCCCGCTGCCGGCGCCACCTCGAGGCTCCACACGCGACAGCGCGGCAGAGGGTAATGGTAATAGCCATCGACGATCTCGAAAGCCTGCGAGACAAGCCCGTCCACGAGGGTCGTTGCCCAGGGTGCGGCCCCCTCCGCTTCGAGGAAGCGTTCGGATCCCGGAGCGGTGCGGCGATCCTCGATCCAGACGACGCGATCGACCCTGTCGGCGTACTGGCAGATCTGCACGGCATCCAGGGTGCGCTGCTGGATCATCCGGGCAGCAAGATCTCGCAGGCAGTCGAGAAGTTCACGCTCCCGCCCCGGCCGCGCGCCAAAGACTCTCAAGAGCATGACGGCATACCTCCATCCGTCAGTTCGGCAAGGGGCGTGCCATCTTGGGCGAGCAGCGGAAAGCGCAGGGTGATCATTCGGTTACGAAGTGGAGGGCCGCAAGCGTTCCGGAACTGTTCGGCAGATGGCCGCAGGATTTGCAGCGAGTGACGCCGGGCGGGGGACCGCGCGGACTCGGGCACCGCGTAACTCACCAAGACGAAAGCGCCCGATGCAGTGGCACACGGCTTGCCACGCTCCATGGCGGGATGCCTGTTGCCCGGCCACGGAGGGCGGTCACAGGACGCGCGAACGCGAACGAGGAGGAGCCATGTTGGGGGAGCGGCGGTCGCACATGCTGGAGCTAGTCGCGCTGGGAGCCCTTGCTGTCCTCCTCACGAGCCAGGGATGCGCGAAGCAGCCCGCCCAGCTGGCGGTATCGCCCCCGCCGCCCGCCGCGGCGAGCCCGGCCCCCGCAGCCGGGACGCCCCAGGCCGGCAGGGCGGAAGCGCGCGCTTCCGGCGGGGCAGGGCCAGCCGCCGGCCCGACCGCCGCGCCCGCGGCGAGCGCCCGCGCGAAGCCCGCACATCCCTCGGAGTTCACGGCCGTGTCGCAGCTCAAGGACATCCACTTCGACTTCGACCGATACGAGATCCGCCCTGGGGACGCAACCATCCTCGAGGCGAGTGCTCGGTGGCTCAAGGCAGATCCGGCGGTCCTGGTGCTCATCGAGGGCCACTGCGACGAGCGAGGAACCAACGAGTACAACCTGGCCTTGGGCGAGCGGCGCGCGCGAGCGACCATGAACTTCCTCGTCGGACAGGGCATCCCGGCCACCCGCATTACCACGGTGAGCTATGGGGAGGAGCATCCGCGGTGCTCCGAGAAGAACGAGGCGTGCTGGAGCTCGAATCGCCGCGCCCACTTTCTCGTGAAGCCGGGCTAGCCTGGATAATGCGCGAACGGACGCCCCACCCTCACCCCAGCCCTCTCCCTCCAGAGGGAGAGGGGGCCGCTTCGGTCCCCTCGCCCCCGGAGGGGGAGAGGGGCAGGGTGAGGGGGCGGCACGGACGCGGAAGACGCGTTCGTGAATAGATCGGGCTAGAGATCTGTCCCCGCGGTTCACAGGAGCCCGGGCGCGGCGCCGGCTGCAGCGGGTCTCTCTTCCGCGACCCGGCGGAGCGCCGCGGGCACGGTATGATGGGGGCGACCTCGGAGGAGCGCCGGGGCCGTCGCCAACCGGGGCTGGCCGTCAGTGATCCCTGCCCTTCGCCAGCCCCGCGCCCTTGTCCCCAGCGAGCATCGCATGGCTTTCTAGAAGGGAGCACTCATGCGGCGCGTCTTCGGGCTCGAGACCGAGTACGGCTTCTTCTGCCACGTCAACGGGGCCCGTCTCCCGGCACGGGAGAACGTCATCCGCTATGTCTTCGAGCAGACGGTGCCCGGCGTGCGCAACGGAGGCGTGTTTCTCGAGAACGGCGGCCGTTTCTACCTCGACAGCGGGTACCATCGAGCGGACTGGAGCTGTCTCAAGCTCGTCGGGGGGGACGCGCGAACCATGCGCTGGCGAGATCCGCTTCAGGCCCACGACGAGGAAACCGAGCAGCTGATGACGGCGCTGTAGATCCCCGGGCGCTCCGGGGGGGCAGGCGCGGCTCAGCCGCGGCATGCCCCGCCTCGGGCCCGCCGGCCCTCTGCCTTCGCAGCATCCCGGCTTGACAGTTTGTATATATCATTATAGTAGAGAGTATATGAAGCAGCCGGCGCCCGGCGAGCAGCTCCAGGCCTTCAAGGCGGAGTTCTTCAAGGCCCTCGCGCACCCAATCCGCATCCGCATCCTCGAGATCCTCGTCGGCGGCGGGCGCAGTGTGCACGAGCTCCAGGAGGCCCTCGGCCTCGACCAGCCCACCGTCTCCCAGCAGCTCGCGGTGCTCAGGGCCAAGAACATCGTCGAGGCCCGCAAGGAGGGCACGGGGGTTCGGTACGCGGTGCGTGACGCCTCCCTCCGAGAATTCCTCGACGCCGCCCGCCGCATCTTCGACAACCAGCTCATCGGCACGCAGACGATGCTTCGCGAGCTGCGCCGGGAGGCGCGCCGCCGGTAGATGCGCCTCTTCTCCAAGATCTTCCAGGTCGGCCTCGCCACCGAGCCCCTGCCGCCGGGCGGGGCCGACGTCGTCCGCCTCCTCCACGAGGTCGATGCGCGCGTCCGGCGGCTGTTCGGCCGCGCGGTCGCCGTCCGGCAGGTGGACGCAGGCTCGTGCAACGGGTGCGAGCTCGAGATCACCGGGCTCACGAGCCCGGTGTATGACAGCGAGCGCTTCGGCATCCACTTCGTCGCCTCGCCCCGTCACGCCGACATGCTCCTGGTGACGGGTCCGGTGACGCGGAACATGGCGGTGCCGCTGCTGAAGACCTACGAGGCGACGCCGGCGCCCAAGCTGGTGGTGGCGGTGGGGGACTGCGCGCGGACCTGCGGGGTCTTCCAGGGCAGCTACGCCGTGGCCGGCAGCGTGGACCAGATCATCCCGGTCGACGTCTTCGTCGACGGATGCCCCCCGGAGCCGACCGACATCCTCCGGGGCATCCTCGCCGCGATCGGCCGCCGATGATTCTTCTGTTCTTCCTCACCTTCCATCCCGAGTCCAGGTACTTCGTCCAGTCCATCGAGTACCGCCAGGGGATGTGAGATGGCCCCCGCGCCCCTCCTGCTCGCGGTGATGCTCGCGGGTTACGCCGCCGGGGCCCTCGCGGCGCTCGCTGCCCGCGGCGCACTCGGGCGCGGGCTCGTCGCCGGGTGCGCGCTCGTGGGCGCCCTGGCCGGGCTTCTGCTGGGCGCCGTCTGTCTCGGCGCCGGGCTCGCGCCGACCTTCACCGCGTCGTTCCTGCCGCTGACCGGCCTCGCCCTTCGCCTCGACGGCCTGAGCGCGTTCTTCCTGATCCTCATCGGCGTGGTCGGCGCTGCGGTCGCGGTGTACGGCTTCGGCTATACCGAAGCGTACGAGGGGCGCTACTCCCTCCGGTGGCTCGGCGCGCTGCTGAACGTCCTGCTGCTGTCCCTGAGCGTGCAGGTGATGGCCGACAACGCCCTGACCTTTCTCATGGCCTGGGAGGCCATGTCGCTGTCGGCCTACCTGCTGGTGCTCACGGAGCACGATCAGCCGGGGACGGTCCGGGCCGCCAACTGGTACATCGCCATCACGCACGCCGGCTTCGCCGCCCTCGTGGCGATGTTCCTCCTCCTGTCCGCGGGCGAGCTGACGACCTCCTTCGCGGCGATGCGGGCGGCGTCCCTGGCGCCCCAGGTCCGCGACGCGGCCTTCGTGCTGGCGCTCTTCGGCTTCGGCGCCAAGGCGGGCGTCGTCCCGCTGCACGTGTGGCTGCCCATGGCGCATCCCGTCGCCCCGAGCCACGTGTCGGCGCTGATGTCGGGCGTCGTGATCAAGATGGGCGTCTATGGCCTCCTCCGCGTGACGATCGACCTGCTCGGGGGCGGGCCCGCATGGTGGGGCGGCCTCGTCCTCGGCCTGGGTACCGTCTCGGCGCTCCTCGGGGTGCTCTATGCCCTGATGGAGCACGATCTCAAGCGGCTGCTCGCCTATCACTCCGTCGAGAACATCGGCATCATCTTCATCGGGATCGGGGCGGGCCTCATGTTCCAGAGCTACGGGCTGACCACGCTCGCCACCCTGGGCATCGTCGGCGGCCTGTATCACACGATCAATCACGCCTGCTTCAAGGGGCTGCTGTTCCTGGGGGCCGGGTCGGTGCTCCACGCGACGGGCACGCGCAACATGGAGGAGATGGGCGGGCTGATCAAGCGGATGCCGCGGACCGCGTTCTTCTTCCTCGTCGGAGCGTGCGCGATCTCGGCCCTGCCCCCGCTCAACGGGTTCGCCTCCGAATGGCTGGTGTTCCAGACCCTGCTCGGCGGGTCCGCGATCCCTCAGCCCGAGGTCGCGGTGATCATGCCGATCGCGGTGGCCATGCTGGCGCTCACCAGCGGCCTGGCCGCGGCCTGTTTCGTCAAGGCCTTCGGGATCACGTTCCTTGCCATCCCGCGATCTCCGGAAGCCGAGCACGCGCACGAGGCCCCGCGGTCCATGCAGGTCGGCATGGTCTCGCTGGTGCTGCTGTGCGTGGGGCTCGGGCTGGCGCCGTTCGCGGTCGTCCCCCTCCTCGGGTCGAGCCTCGCGGGGCTCGGCGGCCTCGCCCCCACCGCGGTGGCGTTCACCCTGGCCCTGCCCCTCCACGTGCCGGGAACCTTCGGGCAAATGTCGGCGCCCCTCCTGGCGCTCGGGCTCGCCCTGCTGCTGGCCCTGGTCCCCCTGGTGCTGCGGGTCCTGGGCGCCGACCGGCGGCTGCGCGTGGCCGACACGTGGGGCTGCGGCCGCATCGGCCAGACGGCTCGCATGGAGTACACCGCGACCGCCTTCGCCGAGCCGCTGAGGCGCGTCTTCGCCGAGCTGTATCGCCCGTCCCGGGATCTGTCCATCGACTTCCACCCGGCGTCGAAGTACTTCGTGCAGTCGATCGAGTACCGGAGCGAGATCCACCCGTGGTTCGAGCGGGTCCTCTACGATCCGCTGCTGCACGGGCTCCGCGGGGCGGCCACGCGCGTCCGCCGGCTCCAGGGGGGGTCGGTGCACCTCTACCTCGTGTACATGACGCTCGCGCTGCTGGTCCTGCTCACGGTGGCGAGGTGGAGGACATGATCGGGTACGTGCTCGAGGTCGCACAGGCCGCGCTGGCGCTCGTGCTGGCGCCGGGTCTGGTCGGGCTGGTCCGGTGGATGAAGGCGCGGTTGCAGAACCGGCGCGGCGCGCCCGCCTGGCAGCCGTACCGGGAGCTGGGCAAGCTGTTCCGGAAGGAGGTCGTCGTCTCGAGCAACGCGTCCTGGCTCTTCCGGGCGGCGCCGTTCGTCGTCTTTGCGAGCACCGTGGCGGTCACGTTCCTCGTGCCGATCCTCGCGGTGCCGCTCCCGTTCGACGGGGTCGGCGACCTGCTGGTCGTCGTCTACCTCCTCCTGCTCGGCACCTTTTTCCTCTCGCTCGCCGGACTTGACCCGGGCTCGCCGTTCGGGGGGATGGGCGCCAGCCGCGAGATGACCGTCGCCGCCCTCGCCGAGCCCACCGTCGCGCTGGCCATCTTCGCCCTCGCCCTCAGCGCGGGCTCCACCAATCTCGGCCAGATCGTGGCGCGCACCATGACCGCTCCGGGGGCGGCCCTGAGCCCCGGCCATCTCCTGGCGTTCGCCGCGCTGTTCATCGTGACCCTCGCCGAGACCGGACGCCTCCCCATCGACAACCCGGCGACGCACCTCGAGCTGACGATGATCCACGAGGCGATGATCCTCGAGTACTCCGGGCGCTACCTCGCCCTCATCGAGTGGGCGGCGGCGGTCAAGCTGCTGATCTTCTTCTCGTTGCTCGGCAACCTCTTCGTCCCGTGGGGGGTGTCCATGGCCCTGACGCCGGGGACGCTCGTCGTCGCAGTGGCCAGCCTGCTGGCCAAGTTCGTGGTCCTGGCGGGGGCGGTGGCCGTGCTCGAGACACGCATCGCGAAGCTCCGCCTCTTTCGGGTGCCCGAGCTGCTGAGCGCGTCGTTCGTGCTGGCGCTGCTCGCGGTCACCTCGTCGTTCCTCCTGAGGTAGCGCATGGACAGCGCGTTCTCCCAGCTCTGCGTTCTGGGCTCGAGCCTGGTGCTGATCTTCGGGCTCATCCTGCTCTGGCGGCGGGGCGTCACCGCCTACATCAACGCCTTCGTGTGGCAGTCCACCGTGCTGTCGGCAGTGACGGCGACCGTGGGCTACTTCGGCAACGACCGCGAGCTCTACTGGGTCGCAGGAGGCCTCTTCCTGCTCAAGGGGGTCGCGATCCCCCGGCTCCTCCGGCGGATGGAGCGGCGCTTCGCGGCCGAGCGCGAGCTGGAGCCGTACGTCAACACGGCGACGTCGCTGGTCGTCTCCGGGCTGCTCGTGCTGTTCGGCTACGCCATCACGCGGCCGCTCGTCGCGCTGAGTCAGCTGCCGACACGGGCGGGCATGCCGCTCGCCATGGGGCTGGTGCTCGTGAGCCTGTTCGTCGTGATCAGCCGGAAGAAAGCGCTGACCCAGGTCATCGGGTTCCTGATGCTCGAGAACGGGCTCGCCTTGCTGGCGGTCCTGGGGACGTACGGGATCCCGTTGATCGTCGAGCTCGGCGTGTTCCTGGATGTGCTCATGGGATTCCTCGTCATGCAGATCTTCATCTATCAGATCCACGAGACCTTCGAGAGCATCGACGTGGAACAGCTCAACCGCCTGCGACACTGAGGGGACGGGGTCGATTTGCTTCGCCATACTTCGTTACTCGGTCGCCAGCGACGCTCAACGTACAGGGAGTACGCCTCGCGTCGCTGGCTCCCTCGGGCCTCGTCTGGCTCGCAACTCGGCCCCGTCCCACGGGCCATGCTGACGGGCCCCCGCACGGGGCGATCATGAGCGTGTTCATCCTGCTCCTCGGCCCACCGCTAGCGAGCGCGCTCCTGGCCGTGGCGGTGAAGCCCTACCGGCAGTTCGTCGGGTGGGCGAATGCCCTGCTCTCCCCTTTCTCCATCGGAGCGGCGGTCGCCCTGTGGGGCCACGTCCTGGCGGGCGACGTGCTGACCTCGGGCCCCGGGGAGTTCCTGCGGGCCGACGCGCTCTCGACCTTGCTCGCGCTGTGCGTCAGCGTGGTGGGCGCGCTGGCGGCCTGGCTCGGCCCGGGGATGGGCGGCGACGACGGCTACGACGGCGCGCAGGCCCGGAAGTTCCGCATCTTCGGCAACCTGTTCACCTTCACCATGCTGTTCGCGGTGACGTCGAACAATCTCGGTTTCATGTGGATCGCCATCGAGGCGACCACGATCACCTCGGCCATGCTCATCCCGCTCCACGTGACGAAGGCCTCGGTCGAGGCCTCGTGGAAGTACATCCTGATCGGATCCGTCGGCATCGCCCTGGCGTTCGGGGGGACGGTGCTGGGCTACTTCGACTTCGTCAACCTGGCCGGCCACCGCGAGGGGGCGCTGAACTGGACGGTGCTGATGGCCTCGGCGTCGCGTCTCCACCCGCAGGTGATCCAGCTCGCGTTCGTCTTCATCCTCATCGGCTACGGCACGAAGGCGGGGCTGGCGCCCATGCACACGTGGCTCCCGGATGCCCACTCGGAGGCGCCCGCGCCCCTGTCCGCCATGATGTCGGGCGTGCTGCTCGCGGTGGCGCTGTACGCGGTGATCCGATGGGAGGCGGTGGTGACCGCGGCGGTGGGGACGGGGTTCACGGACGGTCTCTTCATCGCCCTCGGCGTCCTCTCGCTCGTCATCGCGGCGTTCAGCCTCGTGGTCCAGCAGAACTACAAGCGCATGCTCGCGTACTCCAGCATCGAGCACACCGGGCTCATGTGCGTGGGGCTGGCGCTGGGGCCCCTCGGGAGTTTCGCCGCGATGCTGCACCTGGTCAACCACACGCTGGCGAAGTCGATGCTGTTCTTCCTCGCGGGGCGGGTGCTCCACCGGTACCGCACCACCGAGATCGGCCGGGTGTCCGGCCTCCTCACGGTCATGCCGTGGACGGGCGGCCTGTTCGCGGCCGGGGTGCTGGCCGTCGTCGGGCTGCCCCCCTTCGGCCTCTTCATCTCCGAGTTCGCGCTCTTCCGCGCGGGCTTCGCGGCGGGCCGGCCGTGGCTGATGGGGCTTGTCCTGGCGCTGCTCGCCGTGGCCTTCGTTTCGATGATCGGCCACCTCAACCGGATGCTCTACGGCCCGCCGGCGCCGGGCGTGACGGTGGGAGAGGGAAACGGCTGGCCGCTGGTCCCGCTCGGCGTGTGTGCGACGGCACTCGTCGTCCTCGGGCTCACGCTGCCTGCCCCGCTGCAGGTGTTGCTGGAGCGGATCGTGGAGATTGCCGGGCGATGATCCGTCTGTCCGAGCTCACGGAGGCCCTGACCGAGACGCTCGCCGATCGCGTGGTCGAGTTGCGCCTGGTGCGGGGCAACGAGCTGCACTGCTCGGTCCGCCCACTCGACGTCCCCGCGCTGGCCGCGCTACTCCGCAGGGGGTTCGGCGCCGAGCTGGTCTTCATGGCCGCCGCCGACCGGCGCGCGGACCGCGGGGTCTTCGAGGTCCACTACCTCTTCGCGCCCGAACGGGAGCCCTGGTTCCTCCACGCCACCGCCGCCGTGCCCGCCGACGCCCCCGCGCTCGGCTCGCTGGCCACGTTCCACTATCCGGCCTCGCGCTTCGAGCGCGAGATCTACGACCTCTTCGGCATCACCGCCGAGGGCCACCCCGACCCCCGGCCCCTCGTGCGCCACGGCTTCTGGCCGGCGGAGTACTTCCCGCTCCGGAAGGACGCCGGCGCGCGCGAGTTCAGCGACGACGGGCAGTCCTTCCCCTTCACCGAGGTGGGAGGCGAGGGCGTGTACGAGATCCCGGTGGGGCCGGTCCACGCCGGCATCATCGAGCCGGGCCATTTCCGCTTCAGCGTCGTGGGAGAGACGATCATCGACGTGAAGTCGCGCCTGTACTTCACCCACAAGGGCACCGAGAAGCTCTTCGAGGGTCGGGAGCCCGCGGCCGGCGTGGAGCTGGCCGAGCGCATCTCCGGCGACACCACCATCGGCCACTCGCTCGCCTTCTGCCAGGCCCTGGAGGCCGCGGCGGGGATGACCGTGCCGGAGCGCGCCAGGTACCTGCGCGTCGTTCTGCTGGAGATGGAGCGGCTCTACAACCACGTGGCCGACGTCGGCATGATCGCCAACGACACGGGGTACGCGGTCGCGCACTCCCACTGCTTCCGGATCCGCGAGCGGCTCTTGCGCCTGAACAAGCAGCTCACCGGGAATCGGCTCCTCCGCGGCGGGATCGTCTCTGGAGGCGTCGGGGGAGACCTGCCGGCGGGGCTCGACCTGCCGGCGGAGGTGGACTCCGCCCTTCGCGACTTCGAGGAGATCGTCGGGCTGACCCTCGAGAACACGCTGGTCATGGACCGGCTCGAGGGCACCGGCCGGCTGACCACCCGGACCGCTCGCGACCACGGCGTCCTCGGCTACGTCGCCCGCGCCTCCGGGATCGACACCGATGTCCGCCGCGACCACCCCTTCGCCGCCTACGCCGAGCTGTCGTTCCGCGTGCCCGTCTTCGAGGCGGGCGACGTGAAGGCGCGGACGCTCGTGCGGGTCGAGGAAGCGCGCGAGTCGGCAGGGCTGATCCGGCAGGCGGTGGAGCGACTGCCGCGGGGGCCGCTGGCAGCCCCCCTGGGCGAGCTGCCAGCCTTCGCGCCGGCCTTCTCCATGGTCGAGGGGTGGCGGGGCGCCATCATCCACTGGGTCATGGCGGGAGCGGACGGGAGGCTGGAGCGCGTCAAGATCCTCGACCCGTCCTTCCTCAACTGGCGGCCCCTGTCCTATGCGCTGCTCAAGAACATCGTCCCGGACTTTCCCCTCTGCAACAAGTCGTTCAACCAGTCCTACTCAGGCAACGACCTGTGACGCCGGAAGGTATAATCGGGCCATGAACAGGACAGTCCTCATCGTGCTCGGCGTGATCGTGCTCGTGGTGCTCGGCGGCATCGGGTGGGCCGTCGGCGTGAACAACGACCTGGTGGCCCGCGATCAGGACGTCAAGGAGAAGTGGGCGCAGGTGCAGAACGTCTATCAGCGCCGGGCTGACCTGGTGCCGAACCTGGTGGAGACCGTTAAGGGCTTCGCCGCCCAGGAGCGCACCGTGCTCGACGAAGTCACGCGGGCGCGGGCCAGCGTGGCGGGGATCAAGGCGACGCCCGAATTGCTCAACGATCCGCAGGCGCTCCAGAAGTTCCAGCAGGCCCAGAGCGAGCTGGGCGGAGCCCTCAGCCGGCTGCTGGTCGTGGTGGAGCGCTACCCTGATCTCAAGAGCAACCAGAACTTCCTGGCGCTCCAGAGCCAGCTCGAGGGCACGGAGAACCGCATCGCCGTGGAGCGCCGCCGCTTCAACGAATCGGTCCGCGAGTACAACACGCGCCTCAGGCTCTTCCCGGGCAGCCTCGTGGCCTCGTTCGCCGGCTTCAGGGACAAGGCCTTCTTCGAGGCGGCGCCGGGCAGCGAGGCCGTCCCCAGGGTCAAATTCTAGCCGCCGTCCGGGCGGCCGCAGCCGAGGGCGTGCCGTGCTCCTGCGCCTCGTGACCGCCGTCCTTCTGCTCGTCCTCTCTGCGTCCGCGGCCCAGGCCGCGCTCAGCGTCCCCCCGCCCCCCCTCCGGCGCGTCAACGACTATGCCGGCGCCCTGTCGCCCGCGGCGCGCGAGCGTCTGGAGCAGAAGCTCGCGGCGCGCGAGCGGGAGAGCCGCAACCAGGTCGTGGTGGCCATCTTCCCGGCGCTCGCGGGCGAAAGCCTGGAGGACTACTCGATCCGCCTCGCCCAGGCCTGGCGGATCGGCCAGAAGGGCCTCGACAACGGCGTCATCTTCCTCGTCTTCCTCGAGGACCGGAAGATGCGCGTCGAGGTCGGCTACGGGCTCGAGGCCACCCTCACCGACGCGATCAGCGCCTCGATCATCCGTGACGTGGTCGCCCCGCGCTTCCGCGAAGGGCGGATGGCCGACGGCATCGTCGCCGGGCTCGATGCGATCGACCAGGCGATCGCCGGCACCTACAGGGGCGCCGTGGCTCGGGCTCCCTCGGGCGGCGGGATGTCGCTCCCGCTCCTGGCCCTTCTGGTCGGCGCGGCGGTGGCGGGGCTCTCCGGCGCCGCCATGGCCATGAATGCCCGGGCCCACCGCAGGATGGGCTGGACGGGCGGGCGCCGCGGTTGGGGGTCGCCCGTAACGGGCCCCGGGCGTCGTGCCGGTGGAGGCATGTGGCCCTGGTTTGGTGGAGGCTTCGGGGGTGGTGGCTTTGGCGGGGGCGATTCCGGCGGCGGCGGCTTCAGCGGGGGCGGCGGCGGCTTCGGCGGCGGCGGCGCGAGCGGGAGCTGGTGATGGCGCGCCATCCGCGCTGGGTCCGCCGGTTCATGAGCGAGGCCGACCTCGATAGGGTGGCGCGCGCTGTCGCCCAGGCGGAGGCCCGCACCTCGGCCGAGATCCGCGTGCACCTCGACGCCCGGTGCCCCGGCGATCCGATGGCGCAGGCCGTGAAGGTCTTCGAGCGGCTCGGCATGCACCGGACGGCCGAGCGCCACGGCGTCCTGATCTACGTCGCCGTCGGGGACCGGAGGCTCGCAGTCATCGGGGATGCGGGGATCCATGGGCGGGTCGGAGTGGAATACTGGCAGCGCCTCGTGGACGCGATCACGTCACACTTCCGCGAGCAGCGCTCCCGCGACGGGCTCATCCAGGCGGTGCGTGAAGTGGGCGAGGTGCTGTGCCGGCACTTCCCCCGGCGCAGGGACGACACCAACGAGCTGAGCGATCAGGTGAGCGTCGGCTAGGAAGGGGAGCCCAGCGCCGAGGTCAGGACGAGCCGAGCGCCGCGGGCGAGGGGGTCTCGAGCGACGCGGCCGTCTTGATCGGAACGATGACGCCCGTGCGATTGGGATTGAGTCCGCGGCGATCGTTCTGGCGCCGGTCGCTGTGGCGCATCTCGGGGCGCCGGCGCCGCGGCGCCGAGCGCCGGTCCCGCACCACGAGGAGCTCGGGGTCCCCGTCGAACTTCTTCTCGAGCCAGGAGTGCAGCGCGTAGTCGAAGCGAGGGACGATCAGCATCAGTCGCTCCTCCGTTGCCATGGTTGCCCCCCTATCGTCGATGGGAAATGTTTGTCCCATCGTGCCACGTGGCGGGCGCGGCCGTCAAGCGTTCTCGTCGCGGCAGACCCACCAAGGCTCCGTGGCTAAGCTCACGTCGCCAGCCGGGTAGAATCGTGGCATGCAGATCCTGGTTGCCTCCGACTACCGCGTCGTTCCCTGGAAGATCGGCAAGGGGCTCTCGCGTGTCATCGCCTCCCGCCCGCCGGGAGCCGGCTACGAGGACCTGCTCTGGCATGTCAGCCTGCCGGAGATCACCGCGGACTGTCCCTCGCACGGCTGGTCGTGTTGCGATTGCCGCTGCCGTGACCCTCACCCGATGGATCCGGCGACAGCGTCTCGTCCAGCGGGGTCAGCCGGTCTGGAGGAGGTACGCCTCCGCGGCGGCGAGGCCCGCGCCGAGGGGCACGGCGACGCCGAAGGACCGGAGCGTCATCTCCACCCCGGCGAGTCCGCCGAGAAGCTCCAGCTCGTTGAGGCTGCCGAGGTGGCCAATGCGGAAGACCTTCCCCTTGGCCTCGCCGAGGCCCACGCCGAGGGACATCCCGAGCGTCGTGTTGGCGTGGGCGATGTAGGCGTCCGAGTCCGATCCCGCCGGCATGACGACGGCGGTGAGCGTGCTCGAGTACTCGGCGGGGTCGCGGCAGAGGATCTCGAGCCCCATGCCCCGCACGGCCCGGCGGCAGGCTTCGGCCAGCCGCGCGTGGCGCTGGAAGACGTTGGCGAGGCCCTCTTCGTTCAGCATCAGGAGAGCCTCGCGGAGCCCGAAGAGGAGGGGGGTGGCCGGGGTATAGGGGAACTCGCCGCGCCGGTTGCGCTCGAGGATCGGCGCCCAGTCCCAGTAGGAGCGGGGGCACGTGGCCTTCTCGCTGGCGGCGAGCGCCTTGTCGCTCACGGCGAGGATGGCCATGCCCGGCGGGAGCATGAGCCCCTTCTGCGGACCGGTGAGGGTCACGTCCACGCCCCACTCGTCCATGCGGAAGTCGATGGAGGCCAGCGACGACACCGTGTCCACGAGCAGGAGCGCCGGATGCCGTGCGGCGTCCATGGCCCGGTGCACGGCGCGGATGTCGGAGGTGACGCCCGTGGAGGTCTCGTTGTGCACCGCGAGCAGGGCGCGGATCTGGTGCCCGCCGTCGGCCCTGAGCCGCGCCTCGACCTCGGCCGCGGGGATGCCGGCGCCGTAGGGCACCTCGACCCGATCCACCTCGATGCCGTAGGCCTGCGCCACCCGGGCGAAGCCCGTGGAGAAGTGGCCGTTGACGCAGGCGAGCACGCGGTCCCCCGGCGAGAGCGTGTTGACCAGCGCCGCTTCCCACGCGCCCGTCCCCGAGCCGGGGTAGAGGACGATGTGGCCGCGCTCCGTCTGGAAGACCCCCTTGAGCCCATCCAGGCACTCGCGAACGAGGGCCGCGAAGCGCGGGCCCCGATGATCGATGATGGACTCGGACATGGCCCGCACGATGCGTTCGGGCACCAGCGTGGGGCCGGGGATCTGCAGGAACGGCCGCCCCGAGCGGCTCACGGGCGTACCACCAGGCGCGGGCACCCAGGCTGTCGCCACGCCCGCGATCGTTCACCTGACGTGGGCACCCGGGCTTCGCCACGCCCACGCCCGTCGGATTCCCGCGCCCCAATCACTCTTCGCTCTTCGTCAGCCGCTGTCACCCTGATCACGGGCGCACCCATGTTTCCGAGAATGCCAAGAAGGCGGTGCTGCTGCGCCTGCCGGCGAAGTCGCGCGGGAAGGGACGGCCCCTGAGCGGCCGGCCGTTCACCCGGGCGTTCACGCGCTCCGACTCGACGAAGAGGCTGAACATCTCGTGCCGTCCCGTGGCCGACCTGTCCACGGGCATCTCCACCATGAAGGGCTGGCCCAGCCCCTCCCAGGCGAGCGTGGCCTCGACGCCGTTTCCCTTCACCCACTCCACGTGGCTCGCGCGCTGATCGCCCGAGGTCGCCACGCCCTGGAGCGGCCGGTACGCCATGGTCTCGAGCGCCGTGACGCCGCGGAAGGCGCCGAAGTGGGCGACGAACTCCTGAACGAGCCAGCGGGCCAGGGGCTCGTTGTCGGTCACGCAGACGTTGAGCGCCTCCGGCAGGCTCCGGTCGAGGAGCGGCGCTTCGAGGAGCACGAGGGCATGACCGCGGCCGTGGGGCGAGAGCACGACGCGGAAGAAACTCACGAGGGTCACGAAGGGGCCGTCGGCCGCCTCCTTGAGATACATGCCCGGGTTCTCGCCGGACCAGTCGACCGTGCCTGGATGGATGGGCGTGCGCATCGTCATGGCGCCCATCATACACGGGCGACGCTCGTGTGCGACAGCCCGGGTGCCCGCCCATGTGATATCCTCGCCGCGCCATGACACGAGCCGAGATCCCGACGCCTGCGCTGCTCCTCGACCTCGACCGCTTCGAGCGCAATATCCAGACGATGGCGGCCCACGTGAAGGCTGCCGGCAAGAAGCTGCGCCCCCACGCCAAGACGCACAAGTGCCCGGAGATCGCCCGGCGGCAGGTGGCCGCAGGCGCCGCCGGCGTCTGCGTGGCCAAGGTCAGCGAGGCCGAGGTGATGGCCGCCGCCGGCGTCCGCAATCTCCTCATCACCACGGAAGTGGTGGGGGCGGAGAAGATCGGCCGGCTCCTGCACGTCCTCGAACGCCAGGCCGAGACCATGGTCGTCGTGGATCACGCGGACAACGTGCGCGAGCTGGGGCAGGCCATGGCGCGCGCCGGACGCGTGCTCAACGTGCTGGTGGACGTGGAGGTCGGCGGCCGGCGCACGGGCATCGAGCCCGGCGAGGCGGCGCTCTTCCTGGGACGACAGGTCATGAACGAGCCCGCGCTCAACCTCCGCGGGCTCCAGGGGTATGCCGGGCACTGCGCCCACGTGATGGGCTGGCAGACGCGGCGGCGCGCCTCGCTCAAGTGGATGCGCAAGCTGATGAAGACGCGCGCCCTCTTCGACAAGCACGGGCTGCCCGTGGAGATCGTCAGCGGGGGCTCCAGCGGCACCTTCGACATCGACGTGGAGCTTCCGGGGCTGACGGAGCTGCAGTCGGGTTCCTACTGCGTGATGGATCTCGACTACCGGCGAATCGGCGGCCGGGGCGGGAAGGTCTACGACAGCTTCGAGATGGCGCTCACCGTGCTCACCACGGTGGTGAGCCGGCCGAGCGCCGAGCTGGCCATGGTGGACGCGGGCTTCAAGGCCTTCTCCACGGACAAGCCCTTCGTCCCCGAGGCGGTCGAGTGGCCGGGCCTCGAGTACTCGTGGGCCGGGGACGAGCACGGGCGGCTCACCATCGTCGACCAGGATCGCGCGCCGCGGCTCGGCGATCTCGTGGAGTTCTTCCCGCCCCACTGCGATCCGACCATCAACCTCTACGATCGTCTCTACGCCATGCGGGGGGACAGGGTCGAGGCGGTGTGGGAGATCTCCGGCCGCGGCCGCTCGCAGTAGTCGCCGTTGCCGCCGCCCCCCGGGTCGCTGCGCCCGCGATGTGGCGATGCGCCACACGGTGATCCGGCCTGCCACACGCCTGGCCGTCCGAAGGCGAGGCCGAGGACACCAACCGCCTGAATTCGCTGGTGGCCGGGCGCACCGCGCGAGTGGCACCTCGCTTGCTCTGGATAGCGGTCGACTGTGACGTCGATGGCAGTTCACACACACACCGCAGAGCAAGGAGGACGTTCGCATGAAGAGCATGAAGAAGGTGATGGGGTTGACGCTGGCTGTGCTGCTGGGGCTCGGTGTCGGCATCGCCGCGGCCGAGGAGATCTCCGGGAAGATCCAGAAGGTTGACGCCTCGGAGCGCATGTTCGTCCTCGAGGACGGCACCCAGCTCCGGCTGGCCGAGGGGCTCCCCACCGAGGGGCTGAAGGAAGGCGCCTCGGTGAAAGCCTCCTACGAGGAGCGCGACGGGCAGAAGGTCGTGACGGAAATCCAGATCTCCGAGTAACCACGCAGACGGCCGGGGCCGGCGGGCAGGCCATGTTCGGTCTGCCCGCCGGGATTCATCTGGGCACGATCGCCTCGAGCCCCGAAGCGGTCAGGAAGCGAAGAATGGTCCGGGCCGCGATGACGGTGGTCTCCCCCGGGACCGGCACCGGCACGACCCGCGAGGGAGCCTCGGGGAGAGAGACGTTGGCCGTGCGGTAGCCCTCCACGATGCCGATCAGCGCGCCGCTCTCGGCGTCGAATACCCCGCCCCCGCTCGCCCCGTAGCTCACAGAGGCGTCGACCATCCTCACCGTCCCCTCGACGGGGACCTCGTCCTCACGGGATACGAGCTGACTGACCACGCCGGAGACCACGGTGAGCCGGCGTCCCCAGGGAAAGGCGACGACCCACACCTCGTCCCCAAGGCGGGCAACCTCCTTGAATCTCACGGGTGGGAGGCTGAGTCCGTCCACCTCGATCACCGCCAGATCCAGGTCCGGGCTCACGGCGGCCACCACGGCCTTCGTACGCCCCTTTCGCCCGGGGCTGCTGACGTACACCTCCTGAGCCCCGGGCGGATCCAGGAAGTGGCGTGTCGTGATGATCCAGGAACGGCCTGACGCGGGGTCCGAAGCCAGCACGACCCCGGAGGCGGCCCGGCGCGCGCCGCCCTGGCGCTCCGCGCGAAGCTGCACCGTGGACGGGAGGATGCGCCGGATGATTTCTCCGCGCTCCCCATCTGACGGCGCGGACGCGCAGCCGGAGATCAGCAGACCCAGCGCGAGACAGAGCACGGCCCAGCTCATTCGTCCGGGTCCCCCTCGCTTGTCTGCCGCCTGAGGAGCCTGTAGAGCGTTCCCCGGTCGATGCCGAGGATCTCAGCGGC
The DNA here is from genome assembly GCA_001788395.1 of Candidatus Rokubacteria bacterium GWA2_70_23. Classification (GTDB taxonomy): domain Bacteria; phylum Methylomirabilota; class Methylomirabilia; order Rokubacteriales; family CSP1-6; genus UBA12499. The sequence continues at coordinate 23,279 of MGBT01000116.1, read as the reverse complement.
GCGGACCTTGTTCCCCCCCGCCTCCTCGAGCACCCTCGCAACGTACCACTGCTTGACCTGGTCGAGCGTCATTGTGGCCGTGGGAAGGCGGAGGTTGCCTTCTGGCCCTCGACGCAGCAGGTCCGGGAGATCCTCGGGCACGAGCACTTCCGACGACGACAGCGCCACGGCTCGCTCGACGGCATGCTCCAGCTCGCGCACGTTGCCCGGCCAGTGGTACCCGGACAGCACCGCGAGGGTCTCTTGCGCAAACCCCCGGGTGGGCTTGTCGGCGGCGCGCGCGTACTCCTCGAGGAAGTGCTGGGCGAGCAGCGGGATATCCTGGGACCGCTCCCGCAGCGGAGGGAGGACAATGGTCACCACGTTCAGACGGTAGTAGAGATCCTCGCGGAAGGCTCCCTCGGCGACGCGCGTGCCGAGATCCCGGTTGGTCGCGGCAATGATCCGCACGTTCACCGGCAAGACCTCGTTGCCGCCCACCCGCCGTATGGCGCGCTCCTGGAGTACCCGCAGGAGCTTCGCCTGCAGGGTGGGGGAGAGGTCCCCGATCTCATCGAGGAAACAGGTGCCGCCATCGGATGTCTCAAGGAGGCCGCGCCGGGTCGAGACCGCTCCCGTGAACGCCCCGCGCTCGTGGCCGAACAGCTCAGACTCGAAGAGCCCCTCCGGGAGCGCCGTGCAGTCCACGACCACGAGGGGTCGCCCGGCCCTGGGGCTGGCGTAGTGGATGGCCCGGGCCGCCAGCTCCTTGCCGGTCCCGGTTTCGCCCTGGATGAGCACCGTGGTGTCGAGGCCGGAAACGCGGGCCACGAGCTTGTAGACCTCCACCATCTGAGGCGATTGCCCCAGGAGGTTCCGCACGTTGTACAGGCCCTCGAGCTCCCGGCGATACTGCCGGTTCTCACTGGCCAGCCGGCGGGCCTCGAGAGCGCGCCGGACGACGACCTTGATCTCCTCCATCCGGAAGGGCTTGGACAGATAATCGTAGGCGCCGGCCCGAATGGCCTCGATGGCCGTGTCGATGGTCACAAAGGCCGTGAGCACGAGCACCGGTACTCCCGGCTGGATGGCCGCGAGCCGCTGGATCACCTGCAAACCGTCCAGCCCCGGCATGCGGAGGTCCACGATGGCGAGGTCCACGGGCTCCGCCTCGGCCACGTGAAGGCACTCCTCTCCGTTGGCGGCTGCGCGAACCCGATAGCCCTCGCGCGTCAGCACCTCGGCGAGGAGATCCAGGGCCACCGAATCGTCGTCGGCGATGAGGAGCGTGGCCGGGGCCGTCACGTGGCTGGCTCCGCAATCGGGAAGACGACCCGGAACACACTGCCGCCCTCCTCGTCGCTGGCGACGTCGATGGTCCCGCCGTGCTCGCGGACGATCTGCGCCGAGATGAACAACCCGAGCCCGGTGCCGCGCCCGGCTTCCTTGGTGGAGAAGAACGGCTCGAAGATGCGCGTCCGGAGCGCCGCTGGAATCCCCCGCCCGGTGTCACGGACTTCCATCGCGACCTGGTCTCGATCTCCGGGAGCGCGCGTCGCGATCTCCACGCGCCCTCCGTGGGGCGTCGCGTCCATGGCATTCGTGAGGAGGTTGAGGATCACCTGTTCCAGCTGGGTAGCGTACCCGCGAACCGGGGGCAGATCCGGCTCCATTGTCACGTGCAGCGTCACGTCCGCGGCGGCCATGCTCGGGCCTACCAGCTCGATGGTCTCCCTGACGAGCCGACCCAGATCGACGCGGGTCGGCTCCCCGGGGGAGCGTCGCGTGAGGTCCAGGAGCTGGGTGATGATCTCCGCCACGCGGGCGACCTGGGTTTCGATGACCGCCAGCCGCCGGCGGGTGTCGAGCGTGAGCAGATCGGACGGGAGCTCCTGCCGCAGCAGCTCCAGGTGCCCGGCCACGGAATGCAGCGGCGTGCCCACCTCGTGAGCCACCTCTGCCATGATCCGGCCGGACACGGCGAGCCGCTCGGCATGACCGAGACGGCGCTGCATCTCGAACAGGAGCCGGTTGAGCCGCTGGACCTCCTGGTACCGCTGGTCCACCTCGGCCGTGGCCTCCTTCACCCGGGACTGCAGCTCCTCGCTGAACTGGCCGATCCGGGCGATCATCTCGTTGAACTGCCGGGCGAGCGTTCCGAACTCGTCCGTCGTGTCCAGTGGGACGCGGGTGTCGGCGGCCCCGCCGCGGAGCGCGCTGATGGCCTCCAGGAAGGTCCGGATCGGCCGGTCCACGACCTGATACACGGCGAGGCTCATGAGCAACCCCATGACGACCACCGAGGCCGCGGTGAGGAGGAGCGTCCACCTGCGCGTTCGCGCCCCGAGGTGGTCGGCGCGCTCCAGGGAGAACTTGGCAGCCACCGCGCCGGCGACCGCCCCGCCGAGGGTGATCGGAGCCATTACTTCCCAGTACCGGTCCCCTTCGCCCTCGACGAGCCGGGAGATCACCTGGCCCTGCCGGGCCTGCTCGACATCCTTCCGGGTGAACGGCAGCCGCCTGTCTGGCTGGCTTGCGGCGGCCACGCGCGTCCCGTCGGCACCGAAGGCGAGAACGTCGAGCTGGGTGACGCTCCGCCGGATCGTCAGGATCTCGTGGATCTGCCCCTGCAGCAGATCCGAGCTCTCGAATTCCCGGCGATCGCCGATGGTCGCGGCGACTTCCCGGGCGAACGTGATGGCGCGCTCCTTCAGGTCCTCCTCGATCCACCCGCGGGACAGCCAGAAGTTGAGCGCGGTGAACCCGAAGGACACGCCGACCAGCACGACGAGGCTGACGAGGACGAGCTTCTGGCGGACGCCGATGCGCATGGCTACTCGAGCATTCTGGGCAGTCCGTGGCGTGGGGTCAGCCAGCGGCGAGGGGCGCATCCTCGGGGACTGCCGGCTGACCGACCGGATCGGGACGGACGGCGTCCCAGTAGCGCTCGAAGACCTCCCACACCTCGTCGGCGGCGCGGGTCTGGAAGATCAGGCGCCGGCAGTCGCTGGCGTGACCGAGCCCCTCCGTGTACCACGCCAGATGCTTCTGCATCTGCACCAGCGCGTACGTCTCGCGGAAATGCTCCCGGATGAGCCGGCAGTGACGGGCGATGACGCGCGCCTTGTCATCGCGCTGCGCCTCGGGCGGGAGCGCCTCGAAGCTCTCGCTGAACACCCACGGCCGCCCCAGCGCCCCGCGCCCGATCATGACCGACTGGCAGCCCGTCTCGGCCATCATCCGGCGCGCGTCGGCCATGGAGCGCACGTCGCCGTTGCCCGTCACCGGGATGCGGACCGCGTCCACGACCTCGCCGATGATCGCCCAGGGCGCCCGGCCCGCGTGCCGCTGGGCGCGCGTGCGCGGATGCACGGTGATCGCGTCCACGCCCTCGCTCTCGGCCATGCGCGCCACCTCCACGGCGTTCAGGTGCCCGTCGTCCCAGCCGCTGCGGATCTTGATCGTGAGCGGCACGGTGAGCGCCCGGCGGAGGGCGCGCAGGATGCGTGCCGCGGCCGGCACATCCCGCATGAGGGCGGCTCCCTTGCCCTTGCCGGTGATCTGCCGCATGGGGCAGCCCATGTTGAGGTCCACGATGTCCGCCCCGAGCTGCTGGAGGCGCGCGGCCGCGCGCGCAAGGATGTCCGGATCCTTGCCCAGGAGCTGCATGGCCAGCGGGCGCTCCTCGGGGTAGTAGGCGGCGATCGCGTCGGCGTGCGGCGTGTGCATGGACAGCGCGGCGGCGTCCATCTCCTCCGTGGTGGTGAGCCCGCTGCCGCATTCCCGGGCGATCAGGCGGAAGGGGGCGTTGGTGATGCCCGCCATGGGGGCGAGACGGGTGACCGAGGGAATCTCGACGGAGCCGATCTTCACAGGGGTGTCAGTATACTCCCGCGCGCGTCTCCGGTCCGCCCCGGCGCCGATCGAGGCTCGGCCCGGCGGCGGTCACGGCTGCCGCCACAGCCCGCGGTGCCCGTCGCGGGCCTGGCGCTGGAACGCGAGGAAGGTACTCGTGTAGCGGACGTTGGGCGGGATCGTCATTACCTGGGCGTAGCCGAGACGGACCAGCTCGGCATTGACCATGACCTCGCCGCCGTCGTCCTGACGGACCCAGACGTAGGCGAGCAGCCGCCCGTAGCGGTCGCGCTGCTGCACGTCGGGCTCGAGCCTGACCGACCGGCCCTCGACGAGCCTCCGGTTCACCTCCCGCGCTTCCCGACCGCCGGGCTCCTCGCCCTTCCTGGGATGGTGGATCTCCGGAGTATTGACGCCGATGTAGCGGACCTTCTCCACGTGACCGTTGACCTGCACGTGGATGGTGTCGCCGTCCACGAGGCGGACCACGGGGCCCGCGAGCGTGCGTGCCGGCTCCGGCGTGCCGACCACCGGCCACAGCGCGCCCGCCAGCAGCAGGATGCCGAGGACGGCCAGCGCCAGCGCGCGGAAGCGGATCGGGAGCCCCCGGGCCATGGTGTCTCATTATAGATACACCCCGGCTCGGCCCCGAGCGAATCCGTCGCGGGCCGCAGCGCGCGTTTCCTGGAGGGCGCCGTCTCGGTGGATGCACGGGGGAAATGATGCTATGACGTCGTTGTCCGGGAAGGCCGCAGGCGGTTCCGGGTTCAGCACGCATGGCGGCTTGCGGCGACTGCCAGGGAGGGGGGACCCGCGATGGGGGACGAGGCTCGCATCGAGCTGGTGGTGAACGGACGGCCGGCGGTCGTGGCTGCGGGGCGCTCTGACACGCTGCTCGACCTCCTGCGAGACCGGCTCGGGCTCACCGGGGTGAAGAACGGCTGCGCGCAGGGCGACTGCGGCTGCTGCACGGTGCTCCTCGAGGGCCGGCCGGCGAAGGCCTGCATGACGCCGGCCCGGAAGGCCGCCGGGAAGAGGGTGACGACGATCGAGGGCCTGGCCGACGGCCAGCCGCATCCGCTCCAGCAGGCCTTCGTCGAGGCCGGCGGGGTGCAGTGCGGGTACTGCACACCCGGTCAGATCCTCGCCGCCAAGGCGCTCCTGGATGGCAACCCGGCCCCCACGCGTGAGGAGGTGCTCCAGGGCCTCTCGTCCGTGCTCTGCCGCTGCACGGGGTACCTGCGGATCGCCGACGCCGTCCTGCTCGCGGCGGCCCGCATGCGCGGCGAGAGCGCGGAGGTGCGGCACGCCACCTCCCGGGCCGGGCTCAGCGTGGTGGGGCGGCCGTTCGAGCTGCGGGGCGCGACGTGATGGAGGGGACGCCCAAGCGCCACGCCTTCCGCATGTGGTACCGGACGGGCGCCCGGCGCGACGGCACGCTGACGGCCATGCAGGCGCAGCTCCTCATCGAGGCCGGCGCCTACGCGACCTGGTCGCCGGGTGTGCTGACGCGCTCCTCCGTCCAGGCGGCCGGCCCCTATCGCTGCCCGAATGTCCTCATCGAGGGCGCGGCCGTCTACACCAACCACCCGGCGGCCGGGGCCATGCGCGGCTTCGGCGCACCGCAGGTGACATTCGCGTGCGAGACGCAGCTGGACAGGCTGGCCGAGCGGCTGGGGATGGACCCCCTGGACCTCCGCGTGCGGAACGCCTACGGGGGCGGGGACAGAATGCCCACGCAGCAGGTGCTCGGCCCGACCGTCGAGATGCAGGACACGCTGCGCGGGGTGGAGGCGGCCTACGGGCGGCTGAGCGGGGAGGCCGAGCGCGCCAACCGCGTTGAGGGCGCGGGGCCATGGCGCCACGGCGTCGGCATCGCCTCCATGTGGTTCGGGCTCGGCAAGACGGGGCGCACCAACCTTTCCGAGGCCTTCGTCGAGATGGGCAAGGACAACCGCGTCCACGTCTACTCGGGCGTCGCGGAGGTGGGCCAGGGCGCCGCCACGGTGCTGGCCCAGATCGCCGCCCAGGAGCTGGGCCTGCCCTATGACGAGATCGAGACCACGCTGGGCGACACACTGCTGACCCCGAACGCCGACTTCACCTGCGCGAGCCGGCAGACGCACATCTCCGGCAACGCCGTGCGCTTCGCCGCCCGCGACCTCCGCGAGGTGCTGCGCCGGGGCGCCGCGCAGCTGCTGGATGTGCCGCCGCGGGCGCTCCAGCAGCGCGACGGCGGGCTGGTGGACCCCGCCACCGGGCGGAGCCTGAGCCTGGCCGAGGCGGCCGAGTACTGCCGCCAGGAGGGGATGCCGCTCCGCCACAAGGGCGAGTACGACATCGTCACCGCGGCCATCAGCATCGAGACGGGCGAGGGCCAGGCCTACCCGTTCTTCTCCTATGGCACGCAGGTGGCGCTGGTCAAGGTCCATACCGGCACCGGCGAGGTGCGCGTTCTCAAGGTTGCGGCGGCCCACGACTTCGGCACCGTCGTGAACCCCCTGAGCGTGGCGGGCCAGATGGAGGGCAGCATCGCGATGGGCGTCGGCTACGCGCTCACCGAGGAGTTCGTGAGCGGCAGGATGCGGCGGCTGCGGGACTGCCAGCTGCCGACGAGCCTCGATGTGCCCGAGGTCGAGATCGTGATGGTGGAGGTACCGGAGCCCACGGGGCCGTTCGGGGCCAAGGGCGCGGGGGAGTCGACCATGGTGCCGGTGGCGCCGGCCATCCTCAACGCCGTCGCTGCCGCCACCGGCGCGCGCATCTGTGACCTGCCGGCGCGCCCGGCGCGGGTGCTGGACGCGCTGCGCGCCGTTGCTGCTGCGGGCTACAGCGCGCGCTTGTAGAGTTGCCCGCCCTTCATGATGAGGTGCAGGGCATCGGCGTTCTGGAAGACGCGGAGGTCCTTGAGGGGGTTGCCCTTGACGGCGATGAGGTCGGCGAGCTTGCCGGGCTCGACGCTGCCGATGTCCTTCTCCATCCGGAAGATCTCGGCGTTCACGCGCGTGGCGCAGAGCAGCACCTCCATGGGTGTCATGACCTGGCCCTTGAGCTCGAGCTCCGTCGCCCGGTGGGCCTGCATGTCGCCGAGGAGATCGGAGCCCGAGCCGATCTTGCAGCCGGCGCGGTAGGCGTGGGCGAGCCCACGGCCAGGTGTATACTCCCAAGTAGACATTCCGCCTGGAGGCGCAGAATGCGCATCGCTACGGCAAAGGATCTCAGGCAGAAGACGTCGGCGCTGCTCGACACAGTCAGCCGGGGCCAGGAGGTCATCATCACGTACCGCGGGAAGCGGATCGCCGTCCTTTCGCCCCTGGATCGGATCGCCCACAAGGAGCTGAAGCCCATCGCCTTCGGCATGTGGCGACGGCGCAGGGACATGCGTGACGTGACGCGGTGGCTGGACAGCCGACGCATGCCGCGGTTCGCGAGGTGATCGTCGACACCGACATCCTCGTCTGGTACTTCCGCGGTGATGACGCCGCCCGCCGTTTCCTGGCCAGGATACCCTTCCCCGAACGTGCGGTATCGGCTCTCACCGTGATGGAGTTGCTGCAGGGCTGCCGTGACCAGCGCGAAGCGCGTGACATGGCGGTTTTCGTGTCCGAGAACCTGGCAGCCGTCATCCATCCCGACGAGGCTATCTCGCGGCGTGCCATCCTTGAGCTCGAGCTCCGTCGCCCGGTGGGCCTGCATGTCGCCGAGGAGATCGGAGCCCGAGCCGATCTTGCAGCCGGCGCGGTAGGCGTGGGCGAGCCCACGGCCAGGTGTATACTCCCAAGTAGACATTCCGCCTGGAGGCGCAGAATGCGCATCGCTACGGCAAAGGATCTCAGGCAGAAGACGTCGGCGCTGCTCGACACAGTCAGCCGGGGCCAGGAGGTCATCATCACGTACCGCGGGAAGCGGATCGCCGTCCTTTCGCCCCTGGATCGGATCGCCCACAAGGAGCTGAAGCCCATCGCCTTCGGCATGTGGCGACGGCGCAGGGACATGCGTGACGTGACGCGGTGGCTGGACAGCCGACGCATGCCGCGGTTCGCGAGGTGATCGTCGACACCGACATCCTCGTCTGGTACTTCCGCGGTGATGACGCCGCCCGCCGTTTCCTGGCCAGGATACCCTTCCCCGAACGTGCGGTATCGGCTCTCACCGTGATGGAGTTGCTGCAGGGCTGCCGTGACCAGCGCGAAGCGCGTGACATGGCGGTTTTCGTGTCCGAGAACCTGGCAGCCGTCATCCATCCCGACGAGGCTATCTCGCGGCGTGCCATCCGACTCCTCGAGCTCCATGCCCTGGGAGCTGGCCTGCGCGTGGTCGACGCGCTGATCGCGGCCACGGCCCTCGAAGCCAGCGTCGGGTTGGCCACCGCCAACGTTCGGCACTACCGCGCCATCGCCGGCCTGTCGGTGGTGAGATTCCGGGCGGGATCCCCGGCCTAGGCCACTGGCGTTTCAGGACCCAGCGACCCTCTTCGACGAAATGCGCCGCGCCTGGAGCGCATCGGCGCCCATCTAGAGCGGTGCATCGACACCGGCAAGCTCGCCGGTGCCCTGACCCTGGTCGCCCGTCCGGGGCAGGCGGCCTCCGTCGAGACCCCTGGGGTGTCTGGAGACCGGGCGCCCGCGGCCAGTGACACGCGACGCGGCCTGTCTCATCTATCCCATGACCACGCCGAATGCCAGGACACCCCGCGTTCGCGACCGCGCGCGTGGGGCGTCCCCTGACCTTCCGCGGCCTGCTGACCCATACCTCCGTGCACCTCATCGATACACCACTGGCCCGGCCCTGACGGACATGCCAGGGGGCTACAGCGCGCGCTTGTAGAGGTGCCCGCCCTTCATGATCAGGTGGAGGTTCTCCGCGTTCTGGAAGACGCGCAGGTTCGTGAGCGGGTTGCCCTTGACGGCGATGAGGTCGGCGTACTTGCCGGGCTCGACGCTGCCGATCTCGCGCTCCATCCGGAAGATCTCGGCGTTCACGCGCGTGGCGGAGAGCAGCACCTCCATGGGTGTCATGACCTGGCCCTTGAGCTCGAGCTCCGTCGCCCGGTGGGCCTGCATGTCGCCGAGGAGATCGGAGCCCGAGCCGATCTTGCAGCCGGCGCGGTAGGCGTGGGTGAGTCCCTCGACGCTCTTCTCGCGGGCCATGTTGATCTTGGTGAGCTGGTGCTCGCCGATCCCATAGCCCTTGCCTTCGCGCCAGATGGCCTCGTAGGTGACCATCGTCGGGACGAGATAGGCGCCCGCCTTCTGGATCTCGCGGGCGCCGGCCTCGTCGAGCAGGTTGCCGTGCTCGATCGAGCGGACGCCGGCGGCCAGCGCGTTGCGGATGGCCGCGCCCGAGTAGGCGTGGGCGAGGACGTACTTGCCCACCGCGCGCGCCTCCTCGACGGCGGCGCGCATCTCTTCCACGGTGTACTGCGTGGTGTCCAGCTCGTCGGAGGGGGACATGGCGCCGCCCGAGGCCATGATCTTGATCTGGTCCACGTCGTGCCGCAGCTGCTCGCGCGCGGCCTTGCGCACCTCGTCCGGCCCGTCGGCGATGGCGTGGACCATGCCCAGGCAGCACTCCACGGGCTCGATCCACTCCGAGCGGCGCCGCCGGTCGCCGTGGCCGCCGGTCTGGGAGAGCGTGTTCCCGGACACGAGCATGCGCGGGCCCGGGAAGAGGCCGCTGGCCACGGCCTCGCGAAATCCGTAGTCAGCGCCGCCGGCATCCCGCACCGTGGTGAACCCCTGCATGAGCGCCTGCTCGATGCGGCGGAGGGTCTTGGCGGCGATGAGGCTCGGCGGGTTGTTGCGGTGCTGCTCGGAGATGTTGCCCTCCACCGCGCAGACGTGGACGTGGGCGTCGGTGAGCCCGGGCATGAGGGTGCGGCCCTTGAGGGAGAGTGTCTCGACGCGCCCCTTGAGGGGGCCGACCTTGCCGGAGCGAATCACGTCCTTGATCCGCTCGCCCTCGATGACGACGGCGGCGCCGTCCACGGGTTCCTTGCCGGTGCAGTCGATCAGGAACGCGTCGGTCAGTACGGTGATGGCACCCATGCGGGCCTCCATGTGTCAGTCTCACCAGCGCCGGCTAGCGGGGCACCACCTTCGCCTCGAACATCCAGACCTTCTCGTCGGCGCGCGGGCTCCACTCGATCCAGCCGGCGACGCCGTAGATGTCGTGCTGCTGCCAGAGAAAGACCCACGGGACCTCATCGTGCACCATCTGCTGGATCTCCGCCCACGCCTCGAGCCGCTTCTTCGGATCCACGACCGTCACGGCCTGGGTGATCTTGGCCTCCAGCGCCTTGTTCCCGCCATAGGAGGAGTAGGTCGGGGTGCCCTGGAAGAGCTGCTCGATGGTGCCCTGGGCGTCCAGCGCGGGTCCCCAGCCGAGGAAGAACATGTCGCCCGTCGTCCGGTTCTTGATCTTGTCGAGATGGGTGCCCCACTCGTTCACCACGACGTTGACCTTGATGCCGATGCGGCCGAGCTGGGAGGCGATGGCCAGCGAGATGTCCTTGTCGAGCGGGTAGCGGCCCGAGGGCGTGTCCAGCGTGAGCTGGAGCTTGGTGGGGTCGATCCCCGCCTCCTTCAGGAGCCCCTGGGCTCGGGCCGGGTCGTGCTTGAGGCATTCCCCCGTGGGGGAGTAGTCCACGTTCAGCGGCGAGAGCGACCCGCACATCCTGGTGGCCCGGCCCTTGAGCACCTGCTGGATCAGCTCGTCCACGTTGACGGCGTGGTGGATCGCCCTGCGTACCCGGAGGTCCTGCATGGGGCCGGGCTTGAGGTTCACGAGGGCCAGGTAGTTGATGCGCGAGGACACGGTGGCGCGCACCCGGGCCTTGCCGCTCCTGTCCACGAGGTCCACGGCGTGGGGCGGCACGTCCTTCATGATGTCGATCTCGCCCGCCAGGAGTGCCGCCAGCCGCGCGCTGAACTCGGGGATGAAGCGGAAGGTGACGCGGTTCAGGTCGGGCGCGCCTTGCCAGTAGTCGGGGTTCCGCTCGAGGACCAGCCGCTCGTCGCGCACCCACTGGACGAACTTGAAGGGCCCGGTGCCGGTGGGCCTGGCGATCAGCGCCTGGACGCCCTGCTCCTTCAGCATCTTGGGGGGCATCGGCAGGAAGTCCGTGGCCGCCATCCGGTCGATGAGGCCCGGGCAGGGCTTCTCGGTGATGAAGCGCACCGTCAGGGTGTGTGCGTGTTCAAGGCCCAAGCGTCTCGCCCCGGCAGCCTGCGTCACGTAGCGGATCATCCTCGGGGCGGCGCGGTCTGATGGCGATGTCGGTTCCCGAGGTCACGGGGGGGATCTTACACCGGGGCGATCGCCCACGAGCCAATCATGAGTCGATTGACAAAGACGTCATGAGTCGGTAGCCTCCGAGATCATGGCACGGCCACTACAGGTCTATCTGGACGAGGCCGACCTCGAGCGGCTCGAGCGGTGGGCCCGGGCTCGCGGTTGGACCAAGTCGCAGGCCGTCCGCGTCGCGGTGCGCGCGCTCACCCGCCCGCGGCAGGACGAACCTCTCCTCCACGCCAGCGGGATGATCGACGGCCTGCCTCCGGACGTGAGCGAGCAGGTGGATCGTTACCTCGAGGAGACCTTCGTTGCCGAGAAGGCATCGCCGTACCGGGTCCGCCGCCGCCGGCCGCCTGTTCGTCGATAGCAGCGGCTGGATCGCGCTGGTCAGCGCGCGAGACCAGCACCATGCCGAGGCCCACGAGCGATTCGAAGCGGCCGCGGCCCAGCGCCGGCGGCTCATCACGACCAACCTCGTCCTGGCCGAGACTCATCGCCTCCTCCTCTTCCGGGCAGGCCCGCAGGCCGCCCGCCGCGTCCTCGATCGGCTGGAGGCCAGTACGCTCCTCACCATCGAGTTCGCCACGGCCGCCCATCACCGGGCCGCGCTCGCGTGGCTGGACCGTCTGCCCGATCAGCGGATCAGCTACACCGACGCGGTGAGCTTCGCCGTGATGGAGGCGACGGCCTGCCCCACGGCCATCGGCTTCGACGGCGACTTCGTCGTGGCCGGATTCTCCCTGTGGCGGCCGGCCGGCTGACGCACGGCGGTCAGACCCGGAACTTGGGGTCCAGGATGTCGCGCAGCCAGTCGCCCACGAGATTGATCCCGGGCGCCGTCAGCGCCAGCGCCGCCCCGGGAAAGGCCGCGAGCCACCACGCCACGTAGAGGAAGTCGCGGCTCTCCGAGAGCATGCTGCCCCACGCGGGCGTGGGCGGCTGCACCCCGAAGCCCAGGAAGGAGATGGCCGCCTCGGCCACGATGAACTGGGAGAACTGCAGGCTCGCCACGATGATGATGGACGGCGCTACGTTTGGCCGAGACGCGACAGCACCCACGCGCGCATGCGGGGCAGTCTCCCCCACGCCGCCGGCGGCCGCACCACGGTTGCGCTCCGCTGTCCCAAGGAGTAGCGTCAGGGAACCCAGTCGGTTCCCGGGCCCGGGGCGAATTGCCTTCGAGGGAGGTGCCGCCATGAAGACGCTGCGCGACATCATGCGCCCTTCGTTCCTCTTCATCGTCCAGAAGAGCGCCACGGTTTCGGAGGCCGTGCGCGCCATGACCGAGCACAACGTGGGCATCGTCGTCGTCCTCGACGGCGACAGGCTGACCGGCGTGTTCTCTGAGCGCGACGTGGTCCGCCGCGTGGTGGAGCGCGGCCTCGACCCGGCGCGCACCCCCGTCGGGGAGGTCATGACCACCGAGCTCGTGGTGGGCGACGCGGACGAGGACTACCAGTCGGCCATGCGCAAGATGGACCAGGCCAACATCCGCCACCTCCCCGTGGTCAGCGAGGGCAGGCTCCTGTCCATGCTCTCCATCCGCGACCTCATGCGGGTGGACCTGGCCGACAAGGGCGAGGAGCTCGAGTACCTGCGCCACTACCTCTTCCAGGTGCCGCCGGAGGTTGCCGCCAGCCGCCCCGTCCGCTAACGCCGGCGCAACGGCGGCCGGGAGGACGCGGAAACAGCTCGCAGGCCGTTTTCAGCGGCCGGCTAGTCGAGGAGGCGGTAGTAGAAGGCCGACGCGTCCAGCGACCCGTCCGCGCTCCGCGCGTAGCCCGGGATCGCGCCGGCCGGGACCCAGCCGAGGGACCGGTAGACCCGCATTCGGACGGGGCGCCGCGTGCGGACACGGCCCTCCTGGGGCTCCCCCGCCCCGAGGGCGCAGGGATCAGGAGCCGATGGCACAGTGGTCGTTGTCCTCGGGCGCGGCGCACCGAGAGCCTGATATCTCACTCCGCGTCGCCCGTCGAGTCGGTGTGACCCTCGATCCGGAGGCGCAGGGTGGGGTTCGCGGACAGCCCCTCGGCGATCAGGCGCAGCTCGCCGAGCGATTCCGGACGGAGGCGGTCACTGCCGGCGTCGAAGTGGATGCGGCGGCTGACGTAGCGCCCAGCGGACTCGATCGCGCGCGGGACGTCCGCGGCCACGAGGAGCGCAGCCTGAGGCTGTGGGTTCGGGGGCGGGGGAATCGGGGCCCCCCGCGGAGCGTAGGGGTCGGAGGCCGGAGGGGGCGTCGAGACCTCGCGCGCCGGTCGCGCTTCCCCCGTGCGGGGGCGCATCGCGGCCTCGAAGCGCTCAGGATTGCGCCGGCCCCCACCGGCCTCCTTCTGGAGCAGCGTGTCCTGCTCGTCCCGCCGCTCCCGGGCGCCCGGGTGGGTGGAGAAGAAGGTCTGGAGGCCCGACTCGCTGCCGCCGCGATCGATGAGGCCGGTGAGGAAGTCGCGCAGGCCGGCGGGGTCGTAGCCCGCGCGCGCCGCGTACCGGGCGCCGGCGCGGTCGGCCTCGGCCTCCTGCTCGCGGCTATAGCCCTTGAGGATGACGGTCTCAGTGAAGAAATCGGCGGTGGAGGAGATGGCGCCCCGGAAGGCGGCAGCCCTGGTGTGGGCGACGCCCTCGCGCACGGCGAACATGGCCAGGTCCTTCTGCTTCTCCGCCTTGATGGCCTTGACGCCGTGGTAGAGCGCGATGTGGGCGATCTCGTGGCCGAGGACGCCGGCCAGCACGGCCTCGTCGCGGATGAGGCGGAGTGCGCCGCGCGTGATGAACACGAAGCCCCCGGGGGTGGCGAAGGCGTTGACCTCCTCGGTGTCGAGCACCGCGAAGTAGTACTGGATGTCCGGCCGCTCGGAGTGGAGCGCCACGGCCTGCCCCACGAGGGCGACGTAGCGCATGAGCGCCGCATCCCGCCGCACCGGGTAACGCTTGCCCACGGCGGCGGTGACCGCCCGGCCCAGCTCGATCTCCTGCCCCTCCTCGATATCGGCGAGGGCTCCCGCGATCTTGGGCGCCGCGACCGCGGTCAGGCGCGCTGCCTCGAAGGCTCTCCCGGCGCCGCCCGGGAGCCCGATCTGCACGTTCTCGGCGATGCCGGCCACGGTCTCGCAACCGGTGGCGAGGCCGGCGGCCAGCGCGAGCGCCGCGATGCGCGCCCCGGCCCTCATCGCCCGCCTCCGGGGAGGACAAGACCGCCGTCGCGGACGAACTCCTCGATCTCGGACGCCGGGGGCTGGCTGGACTCGATGAAGGTCACCACGCCGTAGTCATAGCCGCGCTCACGGGCGTAGACCTGGGCATAGACACCCTTGGCCCCCGCCGAGGCCGCCGTCGCGGAGGTCGAGGCATCGCTCGGCGCCAGCTTGAGGAAGTCGGACGCCCCCGGCTCCACGGCCTTGGCCGACAGCGCGGCCTCGAAGACCCAGCCCTTCCGGCCCCGGGGCGTCTGAACCTGTTGCCAGCGCGCCTCGCTGCCCAGGACGTCGACCTTCTCCCCCTTGAGCACCGTGTCGACGATCTCATAGAAAGAGCCGCGCCCGGTCCGGACATCGGCCTTGGTTCGCTCCACCCACCGCGGGGATCCCTGCGCCACCGCCATGGCGGCGGCCCCGCCGACCAGGAGCACACCGATCACGAGGACTCTTGCTCTCATGGCTCCCTCCGTCCCTTCATTTCTCGGTCAGCACATGCTCGCCCCGCCACTCGTTCGGCGGCGGACTCGCCAGGAACGCGAGGCACCGGTCCCGCATCTCCCGGGCCGGGCCGTCGTCGGGGTTGGCAGCCAGCGCCGCCTCGAAGCGCTTCGCCGCCTCGCCGAAGGCCCTCAGGCGGTAGGCCCCCAACCCCTGGGTGTAATGCTCGCACGCTTCCGTGAGGTCGGCACCGGGCCGGGCCGGCAGGATCTCGAACACGGGAACCGCCTCCGAACGACCCGTGACCTGGAGCCGGTCCAGCTCACGCGCCTCGACGGCGCCCGCGGCGGCCGCCACCGTGTCGCCCGCCACGAGGCTCAGCACGTCGTAGACCTTGGCCGCGCCCTCGAGCCGCGAGGCCAGGTTGACGGTATCTCCCATCACCGTGTAGTTGAACTTCGTCTGCGACCCCACGTTGCCGACCAGGCCCGGGCCCGTCGCGAGGCCCACCCGCATCGAGATGGGCGGCAGCCCGCGCGCCGACCAGCGGTTGCTCAGGCGCGCAACGGCCTCGAGCAGGTCGCGCGCCGCCCGGCACGCGCGGGCGGCATGGTCGGGCTGGGTCACCGGCGCGTTCCAGAACGCCATCACGGCATCGCCGATGAACTTGTCCACGGTCCCGCCCTGGCTCTGGATCGCGCCGGTCACCTCGGTGAAGCACTCGTTCATCAGCTCGACCAGCCGCGGCGGATCGAGCCGCTCCCCCAGCGCCGTGAAGCCCGCGACGTCCGCGAACATGACGGTCAGCTCGCGGGTCTCCCCGCCCAAGGCCAGCCTGCCCGGCTGCGAGACCAGGGCCTCGACCACCTCGGGCGCCAGGTAGCGCGAGAAGGCCGAACGGAGGAAGCGTCGCTCGCGGCCTTCGGTGAGGTGGCCATAGCCCGAGGCGCCGACATAGGCAAGCCCCACCGCCAGGGCCGGGGCCACGAGGTCGAGCCAGATCCCTTGGGCGTCGAAGGCCGCCAGGACCGCCGCCGTGTAGAGGAGGCCGGGTCCGAGCGCGGCCACGGCGCCCGCCCGGAGTGACTGCGTCATGGCCACGAGCAGGCCCCCGAGGCCGGCCAGCGCCAGGAGGGTCGCGATGCGAAACCGCCAGGGGGGCCGGCGCAGGGCATCGCCGTGGAGCAGGTTGTCGAGCGCGGTGGCGTGGATGAGGTAGGCGGGCAGCAGGCCCCCGATGGAGGTCGCCCGCAGGTCCAGGAGTCCCGCGGCGGTGGCGCCCACCACGACCACCTTGTCCCGGAACACGGCGGGCGGGACCAGGGGCGTCGGGTGGCCGAGGGCATACCGTCGCGCGGCGTCGAGGACGGTGGCGAAGGAGAACTGCCGGTAGGTGCCCTCGCCGCCGTGGAAGCGGAGGAGCATGCGGCCGTCCTCGTCGAGGGGCATGCTCCGGCCTCCGACGGCGAACCCCTGCCCCGCGGGGCGGCCGGGGGCCACGTCGATGGTCTGGCCGAGGACGGCGGCCAGGGCCACCGGCATGGACCACAGCTCCACGGCCTCCGGGCTGTCGAGGGGCGCGTAGATGGCCGCCGGGCGGAGGCCGCGATACGTGCCGTCGTCATCGGGCTCGAAGCCGATCCAGCCGAGGCCGCGCGCCGTCTGGAGCAGCGGCCCGACCGGCAGCGTCGCCTTGTTGAACGTCTCGCGGCCGGCGGCGCCCACGGGCCGCGTGAATCGTCCGGACCGGAGCGCCTCCGGCCAGTCCCGGTCAGCATGGATCACGCCCGTCCGGGCTGACTCCCGCGTGAGCGTGACGGCGTGGACCACCGGGCCTTCCGCGGTGGCCCGCGCCAGTTCCAGGTCGTCCTCCGCGACGCCGAGCTGGGTGTAGATACTGGTCTCGCTGAAGATGAGGTCAACCCCCACCGCCCGGACGCCGGAATCGATCAGGTAGCGAAGCACGATGGCGTGGTAGTCGCGCGGCCAGGGCCAGCCCTGCTCGAGGCCGCCATCCTCGCGGCGAGCGGCGATGACGTCGAGGGAGGTCTGGTCGACGACGACGGCGACGATGCCCGCATCAGCGCGGCCGGGATGCGCGAAGGCCCGGATCCTCGCGTCGAGGGTCTTCCGCTCCCAGGTGTCGAGGAGGGGGAGGTGGGCCGCGGCCGCCGCCACTAGGCCGGCGGCCACGCCGAGGAGGACGCCCCGGAGCGCACGCCGGGCGCGGAGGGCGAGACCACCGGCGGGCAGGAACACGATCGCGGCTTCCCCGTCCCCGCGGCCGAGCCCATAGGAGACATTAACGCCAGTTCGCATCACGCGGCCCCATGCAGCGGGCATCCAGGACCCCCTGAAAGACCCCAGCGTCGCCGAGCCGCCGGCCCCGGACGCCCTCCCTGGAGCCGAGACCGCCCGGCTCTGATCCGGGGCCTGCGGCGATCCTGCTCCCGGGACAGGGGCGTCGTCAAGGGCCGCGTGCCGAAACCGGCCAGGGCGGCTCCGCTGATAGCAGCGGCCGGCGTCTTGGAGCGTGCGTCGCCGCGCCACGGCGGCGCAGGCGCGCGAGCAGTCTCGTTGCCCGCGGTCGCAGACCCGACACAGGACACACTGCTGGCGACACTCCAGTCGGGCGCAGATGATCAATCGCAGCGAGTCCACGCGCTCCCGCGCTCAGGACGCGGGGGCTGGTCTTCAATCCCTTGCACCTCCAGAGGTGCAAGGGATTGGGAGGCTAAGGTCTTGCCAACATTTACGAATGCGGTTAACTAAGTGGCATTGAGGCTAGTGCCGGAACTCCTGGTCGAGGATCTCCGTGATGAAGCGGTCGAGCGACACGGGGTAGAAGCGGACGTTGGGCGACAGGATGACCCCCGTGTTGATGACTTCCCGCTGCGTCAGCTCGTCGAGCGCGCGCTCGATCTGGGCCTGCGGGTCCCGGTCCCACCGCTGGATGGAGAGGTCCTCGCTCTCGAGCGTGACCTGGTGCCGCGAGGAGTACATGAAGGAGAAGACCCGCGCCACCAGCGCCCGGTCCATCACCTCCGACTCCTTGAAGAGATCCCCGTAGGTCTGCCCGGCGCGCCCGGGCGCGAGCACCAGCCGCGGGGAGACCTTGATCTTCCCGCGGATCTCCACCGAGCGCGCCGGCCGGTCCTCCTGGGGCCCTACCAGGATATAGGGCAGCACGTGGTAGCCGGCGATGATGCCGGTCACGGGCTTCCGCACGATGTCCGTCGTCTCGAAGAGGTGCTTGACGAATTCGGGGTCGAGGCGCTCGTCGAACATTCGACCTACCCGCGGACCACGGAGACTTCCATGCAGTCGGTCCCGAAGTCGTACTCGCGGCTCTCGTAGCGGCCATTGCCGCGAACGTGGGCCAGGTAGCCCTTGACCTCTCGGCGGAAGACCCCGGTGTTGTCGGCCACCACGAGGGCGCCCTTCCGGAGCCGCAGCTCCACGGCCCTCAGGTAGTCGAGGTAGTCCTCCTTCCGGGCGTCGATCAGGAGGAAGTCCACGGGGCCGCGCAGCATGGGCAGCACGCGGAGCGCATCCCCCACGACCACCTTCACGCGGCCCCCGAGCCCCGCCTCCTCGATGTTGCGGGCGGCGAACTTGGCGAGGTAGGCGTTCTGCTCCACGCAGGTGAGCCGCCCGCCGCGCGGCAGGCTGCCGCCCACGAGGATGGCGGAGTAACCGAAGAGCGTGCCGACCTCGACGCCGCGACGGGGCTCGTATCTGGCCAGGAGCCGGCGGAGGACGCGTCCTTTCTCCTTGCCGATGACGGGGATGTGCCACGCGCTGACCGCGCGGTCCATCAGGCGCAGCATGCGCAGCGCGGCCTTGGTCACGAAGCACCCAGCGCGGCAACGCGCGCCTGGACGCCGTCGGGCAGGGGATAGCGCCGGTCCCACTTTCCGGCCTTGACGATCTGGCCCGGCAGCGGGCGCCCCACGATCTCCTGCACGCGCTTCGAGGTCGCGATGAGGGCGTCGAGATCCACGCCCGTGCCGACGCCCATGGCGTGCAGGCAGTGGATCAGGTCCTCGGTGCAGACATTGCCCGAGGCGCCCGGGGCGAAGGGACAGCCGCCGAGCCCTCCGATCGAGGCGTCGAGCTGGGTCACGCCCATCTCCATGGCGGCGAGGACGTTCGGGATGGCCATGGCGCGCGTGTCGTGGGTGTGAAGCGTCCACTCGATCCCTGGAAAGCGAGGCATCAGCCGCTCGAGCACCCGCGCCACCTGGGCCGGGTTGGCCATGCCGGTGGTGTCGGCGAGCCCGATGCCCGTTGCGCCCAGATCCACCAGCCGCGCCACCACGGACTCGAGCCGGTCCACCGGCACCTCGCCCTCGAAGGGGCAGCCGAAGGCACACGAGATGCCGGCCGCGATCGCCACGCGGGACCGCCGGGCCACCTCGACCACGGCGCGGAGCTTCACCATGGACTCGGCGATGGTCATGTTCACGTTGGCGAGGTTGTGGCTCTCGCTGGCCGAGATCACGGTGTGGATCTCGTCCACCCGCGCGTCCACCGCCCGCACCGCGCCCTTGTCGTTCGGCACCAGGGCCGAGTACACGGTGCCGGGGCGGCGCGCGATCCTCGCCATCACCTCCTCGGCGTCCCGGAGCTGGGGGACGGCCTTGGGAGAGACGAAGGACGTCACCTCGATCCGGGGCATTCCGGTGGCCGAGAGGCGGTCCACCACCTCGATCTTCTGCACCGTCGGGATGAAGGCGGGCTCGATCTGGAACCCGTCCCGTGTCCCCACCTCGCAGATCGTCACGCGCTTTGCGAGCTTCATGGGGTGTGTTCCTCAGTACGAGCGCGGCATGCCGAGCACGTGCTCGCCGACGAAGGCCATGATCAGGTTGTTGTTGATGGGCGCCGCCCGGTAGAGGCGCGACTCGCGGAACTTGCGCTCGATGTCGTACTCCTCGGCGAAGCCGTACCCCCCGTGGCAGTCGATGCAGGCGTCCCCGGCCTGCAGGGCCGCCTCGGAGGCCAGGTACTTGGCCATGTTGGCCTCGGCGCCGCAGGGGATGCTCGCATCGAAGAGCCGCGCCGCCTTGGTGCGCATGAGGTCGGCGGCCTCCACCGCCATGTGGGCCCGCGCGATGGGGAACTGCACGCCCTGGTTGGCGCCGATGGGCTTGCCGAAGATCACGCGCTGGCTCGCGTAGGCCACAGCCTTCTCGATGAACCAGCGCGCGTCGCCCAGCGAGTCGGAGGCGACGAGGATGCGCTCGGCGTTCATGCCGTCGAGGATATAGGAGAAGCCCTTGCCCTCCTGCCCGACGAGGCTGTCGGCGGGGATCTCCATGTTGTCGAAGAACAGCGCGTTGGTGGAGTGGTTCATCATCATGCGCAGCGGCCGCACCTCGAGCCCCTTGAGGCTGCGGATGTCCACGAGGAAGACGCTCAGCCCGTCCGTCTTCCGCTTCAGCTGGTCCACCGGCGTGGTGCGCGCGAGCAGGAGCATCAGGTCGGACTGGAGCACGCGGGAGATGAACATCTTCTGCCCGTTGACCACGTAGCGATCGCCCCGGCGGACGGCCGTGGTCTGCAGCTTCGTCGTGTCCGATCCCGCGTTGGGCTCGGTGACGCCGAAGGCTTGCAGTCTCAGCTCGCCCGTGGCGAGCTTGGGCAGGTACTGCCGCTTCTGCGCATCGGAGCCGTGGCGGAGCACCGTGCCCATGATGTACATCTGCGCGTGGCAGGCGCCGGCGTTGCCGCCCGAGCGGTTGATCTCCTCCAGGATGAGCGCCGCCTCCATGATCCCGAGCCCCGCGCCGCCGTACTCGTGGGGGATCAGGACCGCCAGGTAGCCGGCTTTGGTCAGCTCGGTGACGAAGGCGTCGGGGTACTCGCGGCGCGTGTCGAGGTCCCGCCAGTACTGCGGCGGGTACTGCTTGCAGAGCTCGTACACGGCGGCCTTGAGGGCCTTCTGCTCGTCGGTCAGGGCGAATGACATGTCGGCCATGGTGTGTCTCCTAGCGGCCCTGGAAGCGAGGCTTTCGCTTCTCGTTGAATGCGCGGACACCCTCGAGGCGGTCTTCCGTCGTGACGGTGTTGTTGTAGGCCTCGATGGAGAGCGTGAGGCCCGTCCAGAGGTCGGTCTCGCTCCCCCAGGCGATGGCCTTCTTGGCCTGGCGCACGGCCACGGGGCCGTTCTCGGCGATGGTGGCGGCGATCTCCAGCGCCTTGGCCCGCGCCTGGCCCTTCGGCACCAGGTGGTTCACCAGGCCGATGGCCTTCGCCTCCTGCGCCGGCACCCGCCGTCCCGTGAAGATCATCTCCCTGGCCAGCGGGCCGCCCACGATGCGGGGCAGGTACTGGGTGCCGCCCACGCCCGGGAAGATCCCGCGCGTCACCTCCGGCACGGCGAAGACCGCCGTCTCGCCGGCGACGATGAAGTCGGAGGCCGTGGCCAGCTCGCAGCCGCCCCCCAGCGCGAAGCCCTCCACGGCGGCGATCACCGGCACGGGGCAGCGCAGCACGCGGAAGGTGGCCTCCTCGAAGATCTGGTGCTGGGCGCGCCAGGTCTCGTCCGTCATGCCCTCGCGCTCCTTGAGGTCGCCGCCCACGGAGAAGGCCCTGTCGCCCGCGCCCGTGAAGACCACCGCGCGCATGGTGCGGTCCCACTGAAAGCCCTCGAAGCAGCGCAGGAGATCCTCGCCCATGGCCGTGTTCATGGCGTTCAGCGCCTCGGGCCGGCAGAGCTCCACCGTGGCCACGAAGCCGTCGGCCGAGCGGGTGACGTTGAGCGTCCTATAGTCCGATGACATGGTGGTCCGCGAGCCTCCTGATGGTGTCGGGATCGTAGCCGAGCTCGCCCAGGACCTCGGCCGAGTGCTCGCCGAGCAGCGGCGGCACGCGCGTGACGGGCGGGCGTTCGCCGTTCCACCTGATGGGCAGCCCCACGGCGCGGTAGCCGGGTAACCGCGGGTGCTTGGCGGGGATGAGCATGCCGCTGGCCTCGGTCTGGGCCTCCGCCGCCACCTGGTCCACCCGGAGGATCGGCGCCGAGGGGACGCCGGCTTTGGCGAGCCGCGCCAGGAGGTCCTCGGCCGGCAGCGCGCGGGTCAGGGCAGAGAGCGCCTCGATGAGCGCGCCGCGGTGCTCCACGCGCTTCGGGTTGCCCGCGAAGCGCGGATCTCGCGCCAGGGCGGGAGCGTCGAGCGCCTCGCAGGCCTTGGCGAAGAGCACATCCGACCCGGCGGCGATCATCACCCAGGCGTCCCGGGCGGGGAAGGCCTCGTAGGGCGCGATCATGGCCGTGCCGGAGCCCTGGGGGGTCGGCACCTCGCCCGTGGCCAGGTAGAGATTCGTCTGGAACACGGTCCACGCCAGCGCCGTGTCGAAGAGCGCCGTTGTCACCTCGACGCCCCGGCCCGTCCGGTCGCGCTCGCGGAGCGCGGCGAGGATCGCCGTCGCCGCCCACATCCCCGTCCCCATGTCCACGAGGGACACGGGGACGCGCGCCGGCGGCTGCCCCGGATGGCCGGTGATGGACATGATGCCGGAGTAGGCCTGCATGAGCGGATCGTAGCCGGGGCGGTCGCGATACGGCCCTGCCGGGCCGAAGGCCGCGATGGAGCAGTAGACGAGCCGAGGATTGAGGGCCTGGGCTCGCGCCCAGCCCAGCCCCAGCTCCTCGACGGCGCCGGCGCGGAGCGACTGGACGAAGACGTCCGCGCGGCCCACCAGCCGCTCGAGGATCCCGAGCCCGTCGCGCGCCTTGACGTCCACGGCCAGACTTCGCTTGCCGCGGTTGACGGCCATGAACGTGGCGCTCTCGCTGCCCCAGTAGGGCGGCGCCCAGGCCCGGGCGTCGTCACCCCGCCCGATCCGCTCCACCTTCACCACCTCCGCGCCCATGTCCGCCAGGATCTGGGTGCAGTAGGGGCCGGCCACGTTCTGCGTGAGGTCGGCGACGAGGAGACCGGCCAGGGGAGCGTCCATGGGCGCGTCATTATAGCCCGGTCCGGCCCCTCGTCGCAGTGCGACGCTGCGCGGCCGAGGCTACAGGTCGCGGAAGCGCTTGCCCTCCCGCGCCAGACGCTCGAGGAGCGGCGCCGGCTGCCAGAATTCCCCGTGGGCCTTGTGGAAGGCGCAGATGTCGTCGTACACGCGGCCGAGCCCCACGGTGTCGGCGTAGAACATGGGCCCGCCGCGGTAGACGGGGAAGCCGTAGCCGTAGATGTAGATGACGTCGATGTCGCTCGAGCGGATCGCGATGCCCTCCTCGAGGATCTTCGCCCCCTCGTTGATCAGCGGGTACATGCAGCGCTTCAGGATCTCCTGGTTGCTGATCTGGCGCCGCTCGAAGCCCTGCTCCCTGGATGTCCTGATGATGAGCGCCTCGATCTCCGGGTCGGGGACGGGGTTGCGGCTGCCCTTCTCGTAGCGGTACCAGCCGGCGCCGGTCTTCTGGCCGAAGCGGCCCATCTCGCAGATCCGGTCGCCGATGGGCGAGTAGCGCAGGTGCTTCGGGCGCGTCGCGGCCTTGCCCTT
>MGBT01000115.1:6307-6444 GCA_001788395.1 Candidatus Rokubacteria bacterium GWA2_70_23 | reverse complement strand
GCGACCGAGGAAAATCGGGGGCTTACAGCGGGGCGAGGGGGCGAACTGCCTGGTGGCCTGTGCAGCGCGGCCGCGGCGCTGCACGGTCAACTGGGCACAGATCTTTCGGGAGCAGCCTGCTACCCGCGGCCGGCTCG
>MGBT01000115.1:0-6267 GCA_001788395.1 Candidatus Rokubacteria bacterium GWA2_70_23 | reverse complement strand
GCGACGGCGCGCGCGTAGTCGATCTCGCCCCCGGCCTCTGGGAGCCGCCCCTGCGGGTTCCTCCCCGCCAGCCGCTGCTCGGCGCGCTGGCGGGCCCGCTCGGCGCGCTCGCGGTCGATCTCCTCGGGGCGTTCCGCCGTCTCGGCGAGGATCATCACGCGGTCGTCCTGGACCTCGGCGAACCCTCCGATCACGGCCAGGTGGCCCTCCTCCCGCCCGTGGCGGTAGCTCACCTCGCCGCTGCCGAGGGTGGTGAGGAAGGGGGCATGACCTGGAAGGACTCCGAAGTACCCCTCGCTCCCCGGGGCCACCACCTCGTCCGCCTCGGCGGACACGAGCTGGCGGACGGGTGTGGCGAGCTCGAGCCGCACCTCACTTCACCTCGCGCATCTTGCGCGCCTTCTCGACGACCTCGTCGATGCCGCCCACCATGTAGAAGGCCTGCTCCGGCGAGTCGTCATGCTTGCCCTCGACGATCTCCTTGAACCCGCGGATCGTCTCCGGCAGCCCGACGTAGCGCCCTGGCTGGCCGGTGAAGGCCTCGGCCACGAAGAACGGCTGGGAGAGGAAGCGCTGGATCTTCCGCGCCCGCGCCACGATGAGCTTGTCGTCGTCGGACAGCTCCTCCATCCCGAGGATGGCGATGATGTCCTGGAGATCCTTGTAGCGCTGGAGCGTGGACTGCACGGCGCGCGCCGTCCCGTAGTGCTCGGCCCCGAGGATCACGGGGTCGAGGATGCGCGAGGTCGAGGCCAGCGGGTCCACGGCGGGGTAGATGCCGAGCTCGGCGATCTGGCGGGAGAGCACGGTGGTGGCATCCAGATGGGCGAAGGCAGTGGCCGGCGCGGGATCGGTGATGTCGTCGGCGGGGACGTAGATGGCCTGCACCGAGGTGATGGAGCCCCGCTTCGTGGAGGTGATGCGTTCCTGCAGCGCGCCCATCTCCGTGCCCAGCGTCGGCTGGTACCCGACCGCCGAGGGCATGCGGCCGAGCAGCGCCGAGACCTCGCTTCCCGCCTGCGTGAAGCGGAAGATGTTGTCGATGAAGAGGAGCACGTCCTGCCCTTGCTCATCGCGGAAATACTCCGCCGCCGTGACGCCGGTGAGCCCCACGCGCAGGCGCGAGCCGGGGGGCTCGGTCATCTGGCCGAAGATGAGCGCCGTCTTCTCGATGACCCCCGACTCCTTCATCTCGTGCCAGAGGTCGTTGCCCTCGCGGGTCCGCTCCCCCACCCCCGCGAACACCGAGATGCCGCCGTGCTGCTTGGCGATGTTGTTGATCAGCTCCATGATCAGCACGGTCTTGCCGACGCCGGCGCCGCCGAAGAGGCCCGTCTTGCCGCCCTTGGTGTAGGGCTCGAGCAGGTCCACGACCTTGATGCCGGTCTCGAACATCTCGACATTGGTGGACTGCTGGTCGAAGGCCGGGGCGGGCCGGTGGATCGGGTAGAACGTGGTCGCCGTCACGGGGCCGCCCTTGTCCACGGGCTCACCGGTGATGTTGAGGATCCGCCCCAGCGTCCCCGTCCCGACCGGGATGGTGATGGGCTGACCCGTGTCCACCACGGGCATGCCGCGGGAGAGCCCGTCGGTGGCCGCCATGGCGACCGCGCGGACCTGGCTCTCGCCCAGATGCTGGGCCACCTCGAGCACGAGCTTCGAGGAGTACGCGAAGATGTCGGTGCTGCCGGCGCCCGGGACCTCGAGCGCGTTGTAGATGCCCGGCAGCTGGCCCGGCTCGAACTCCACGTCCACCACCGGTCCGATCACCTGAACGATCTTGCCCTGGTTCATCGATGACTCCTTATTTATCCTCAACATGCCTTCGGCATGTTGACCGTGGTCGAGACGGTCGGGGCAACCGCCGGGGACATTCCCGACCGCCCCTCTTGCGGCCCCGAGGCTTACGCCTCGGTGGCCTGGCGGAGGGCTTCCGCCCCGCCCACGATGTCGAGGAGCTCCTTGGTGATCCGCTCCTGGCGCGCCTTGTTGTACTGGATGGTCAGCACGCCGATCATCTCCCTGGCGTTCTTGGTGGCCGCCTCCATGGCAGTCATCCGGGCGCCATGCTCGCCCGCCACCGACTCCATCAGCGCGCGGTAGACCTGCGTGGTCACGTGACGCGGCAGGAGCGAGGCGAGGATGGCCTCCGCGCTGGGCTCGTAGATGTAGTCCGTGCGGACACCCGCCCCCGCCCCGGCGGTCTCCGCCTGGATGGGGAGGAGCTGCTCCCGCCGGACGCGCTGCACGGCCACCGACCGGAACTCGTTGTAGATGAGGTGGACCTCGTCCACCTCTTCCGCCAGGTACGCCTGCATCAGCTCCCCCGCCAGCTCCGTGGCGTGGGAGAACGCCAGCCGGTCGAAGAAGCCCAGCATCTCCGACGTGACCGTCCACGGCCGCCGGCGGTAGAAGTCACGCGACTTCTTGCCGACGACGACCAGGGTCACGTCGACCTGGCTCCCCTCGCGGAGGAACTGGAGCGAGGCGCGGAGCACGTTGGAGTTGAAGGCCCCGCACAGCCCCTTGTCGGCGGTGATGATCACGAGGCGCTTGCGCCCCGTCGCCCGGCGGGCCAGGAGCGGGTGCCCCTCATCGCCGGCCCGGGAGACGACACTGCCGAGGAGCTCGCCCATCTTCCTGGCGTACGGGCGGGCCCCGGTGATCCGCTCCTGTGCGCGTCTGAGCTTCGCCGCCGCCACGAGCTTCATGGCGCGGGTGATCTTCTGCGTCGACTGGACCGAGCGGATCCTGCGCTGGATGTCCCGGAGCGTGGCCATCGGAGTGAGGAAGCCTCAGGCGGCCTTGATGCCCCGCGCGGCCACGAACTCCGTCTTGGCCTCGGTGAGGGCGCAGGTCAGGCCGTCCCGGATCTCGTCCGTCAGCTCCTTCTTGGTGGCGAGGTCCGCCAGCAACGGGGCGTAGTTCCGGTCGAGGAAGGGGGACAGGAACTCCTCGAAGGGGCGGACCTGGTCCACGGGCATGTCATCCAGGAGGCCCTGGGTGCCCGCGAAGATGATGGCGATCTGGCGCTCCACGGTCAGCGGCACGTACTGGGCCTGCTTGAGGAGCTCGACCATCCGCTGGCCGCGCGCCAGCTGCAGCTGCGTCGCCCGGTCCAGGTCGGAGCCGAACTGGGCGAAGGCCGCGAGCTCCCGGTACTGCGCCAGGTCCAGTCGGAGCGTGCCGGCGATCTGGCGCATGGCCTTGATCTGCGCCGAGCCGCCCACCCGGGACACCGACAGGCCCACGTTCACCGCCGGCCGGATGCCGGAGAAGAACAGGTCCGACTCGAGGTAGATCTGGCCGTCGGTGATGGAGATGACGTTGGTCGGGATATAGGCCGACACGTCGCCCAGCTGCGTCTCGATGATCGGCAGGGCCGTGAGCGAGCCGCCGCCCAGCTGGTCGTTGAGCTTGGCCGCGCGCTCGAGCAGCCGCGAGTGGAGATAGAACACATCCCCGGGGTAGGCCTCGCGCCCCGGGGGCCGGCGCAGCAGCAGCGACATCTGGCGGTAGGCCGTCGCGTGCTTCGACAGGTCGTCGTAGATGCAGAGCGCGTGGCGCCCGGAGTCGCGGAAGTACTCGCCCATGGCGCAGCCCGTGTACGGCGCCAGGTACTGGAGCGGGGCGGCCTCCGAGGCCGAGGCCAGGACCACGGTGGTATAGGCCATGGCGCCCGTGTCCTCGAAGACCTTCACCACCTGCGCGACCGTCGAGCGCTTCTGCCCGATGGCCACGTAGAAGCAGTGGACCCCCTGCCCCTTCTGGTTGATGATCGTGTCCACGCCGATCGCCGTCTTGCCGGTTTGGCGGTCCCCGATGATCAGCTCGCGCTGACCGCGGCCGATGGGGATCATGGCATCGATGGCCTTCAGCCCGGTCTGGAGCGGCTCCTTCACGGAGCGCCGGTCCACCACGCCCGGAGCGTATCGCTCGATGGCGCGGAGCTCCGTCGTCTCGACGGGCCCCTTGCCGTCCACCGGCTGGCCGAGGGCATTGACCACGCGCCCGGTCAGCGCCTCACCCACCGGCACCTGAGCGATCCGCTTGGTCCGGGTGACGGGGTCGCCCTCCTTGATCAGCGTGTCCGAGCCGAGCAGCACCGCGCCCACATTGTCAGCCTCGAGGTTCAGCACGAGGCCGAACACCCCGCCCGGGAACTCCAGCAGCTCGCCCGCCAGCGCCTTCTCGAGGCCGTAGATCCGCGCGATCCCGTCGCCCACCTCGATGACGCGCCCGGTTTCCTTGAGGTCGATCTCGACCTCGAAGCCCTGAAGCTGGCGCTTGATGATCTCGCTGATCTCTTCCGCCTTGATCATGTGCTATCCCCTTGCCAGGCGCTCGCGCATGCGCTGGAGCTGGCCGTCGAGACTTCCGTCGAGAATGAGGCTGCCCACCTGGGCCACGAAGCCGCCCAGGAGCGAGGTGTCCACCGTCTCCGCGAGCATGGCGCGCTTGCCCAGGGCGCGCTCGATGCGGCCGGCGAGCAGGCGGCGCTCCTCGCCGGTGAGGGCGATGGCGGTGCGCACCGTCGCGCGGACGCGCCCCGCCGCCTCGTCCACGAGCGCGCGGTACGCGTCCCCGATCTCGCGCAGGTGGTCGATGCGCCCCCGGGCCGCGACGAGTCCGACCAGATCCGCAACCAGCCGGCCGCACCCGGCCCTCTCTGCCACCGCCGCGGCCACGGCCCGCCGCTCGGCCGGCTTCACCCAGGGGCGCTGCAGCACGGCCACGAGATCGGGGCTTTGCCGGACCGCGTCCTCGAATAGCTCGAGCTCGCCGGCGGCGGCCTCCGCCGTCCCCGCCGCCCGAGTGATCATGAACAGGGCCTTGGCGTAGCGTCCCGCCGTCCCCTGCCGCGGCTTCATCGGGGCCCCCGCCTCATCCCGCGCGCTCCAGCGTCGCGAGGGCCTCCTGGACGATCCGCCGATGGTCCTCGTCGCGCAGGCTCTTCTTGATCAGCCGCTCGGCGACAGCCACGGCCAGATCGCCCACCTCCTGGCGCAGCTCCTGGCGGGCGCGGCGGATGTCCTGTTCCATCTCTGCCCTGGCGCCCTCCACGAGGCGGGCTGCCTCGGCGCGCGCGGCATCCACCAGCCGCCGCTGCTCGTCGGCCGCCTCCTTGAGCGCCGCGGCGCGGATCGCCTGCGCCTCGGCGTGGGCCGCCTGGATCTTGGCCGCGTGCTCCTCCCGCTGCTTCTGCGCCTCGGCGCGCGCGGCCTGGGCCTCGTCGAGCGACGTCTTGATGGCCTGGGACCGCTCCTCCATCTTGGCCAGCAGGGGGCGGTACAGGAGCTTGCTCAGGATGAACAGGAGCAGGAGAAAGTTGATGGCCTGGATGATGAGCGACTTGTCCAGATTGATGAGCCCCCCTTCCCCTCCGGCGGCAGAGGCGGCGGCGGGCAGCAGAGCAACCAGGAACGCAGCAATCCCGACGACTCGGCGCATCGTGAATTCTCCGGCTGTGAGGCGTTGTGAAATGAGGGACAAACGTGAGTTTCGTATCATGCCGAGACCAAAACTGTCAAGCGCATCCCGCCGATACCCTGCGGGCGCCGAAGGCGACCGTCAGCTTCATCGGCTTGTTAAGCACCCCCTTCATGCGACCGCCCACTCTTGCGACAGCACCGCCGCCTGCTCCAACACTGTCTGCGTCGCCTTCTCCTGCTTGTCCGGCGGGTAGCCATGCTTGCGCAGGATGCGCTTGATGAGCACGCGGAGCTGGGCGCGCACGTTCTCGCGCACCGTCCAGTCGATGGTCACGTTGCCTCGCACCGACGCCACGAGCTCGCGCGCGATGTCGCGCAGCGTGTCGTCGCCCAGCACCTTCACGGCGCTGTCGTTGGTCTCCAGCGCGTCGTAGAACGCGAGCTCGTCTTCGGTCAAGCCCAGCGCCTCACCACGCTGGTCCGCCTCGCGCATCTGCTTGGCCAGCCCGATCAGCTCCTCGATCACCTGGGCGGCCTCGATGGCGCGGTTCTGATAGCGGCGCAGCGACTGCTCCAATAACTCCGCGAAGGACCGCGCCTGCACAAGATTCTTCCGCCGGCGCGTGCGCAGCTCGCCCTTCAAGAGCTTCTGCAGCAGCTCGACCGCGAGATTGCGCTGCGGCATCCCGCGCACCTCGGACAGGAACTCCTCGGACAGGATCGAGATGTCCGGCTTCGCCAGGCCCGCCGCGGCGAAGATATCCACCACCCCCTCGGGCGTCACGGCGCGGGAGATGATCTGCCGGACGGCGTGGTCGAGCTCTTCCTCGGGCCT
>MGBT01000114.1:7686-8021 GCA_001788395.1 Candidatus Rokubacteria bacterium GWA2_70_23 | reverse complement strand
CCGCTCCGGAGCGCGTGGTGCTGCTGCTGGGCACCGAGGGCCAGGGACTCAGCGCGGGCGCGCTGGCGGCGGCCGACCTCGAGGTGAGGATCCCCATGGCGCCGGGCATCGACTCGCTGAACGTGGCGGTGGCGGCAGGGATCGCGCTCCACCGCGTCAGCGGCGCCCGCGCGGGCGACTGAGGCGGCTCGGCGGGCGCCGCGCGCGCGAGGGAGACTGACCGCATCGCGAGGCTGAGCGATCCGCTACGCATCCTTGGAGGTCGCCCGCTCGATATGTTCTCAGGCGACTTCGTCATCCTTCACTCGGGCTCGCGCATCTCAACGTCCCAGGCT
>MGBT01000114.1:0-7552 GCA_001788395.1 Candidatus Rokubacteria bacterium GWA2_70_23 | reverse complement strand
CCGGCCGCGTTCGCTCGGGAGAGGGTCCATTCTCCACTTCCGGACCGGGCGCCTGGGGCGTCGGGCCTTCGAGACGCTTCCTCAGCGAGCGCACGAGGACGTTGAGCAAGAGCACCAACAGCAAGACCGCGAGGACGAGGATGGGCTCCATGGTCACTGTCGGCCCCCTACTCTGGCCGTCCCTGCTTGCACGTCCCTCAGCCGCCAGGGATCCATGCGGCCGACTACCGTCCGAGCGGGGGCTCGACCCCCTCTGGCGTGACCGTCAGGATCGAGCAACGCGCATCCCGGACAACACGCTCCGCAGTGCTGCCAAGCAAGATGTCGCGCAGATTCGTCCTGCCCCGGGTCCCGAGGACAACGAGGTCGCCGTCGACTTGCTCGACGAACTCGGTGATGCCCCGGCCATGACCTGGAAAGTCGAACATGCGGTGTGTGTTCTCCCGGTGCCACGCGCTATTTCTTCGGGGGTGCGGGCGGCTCCTCGGGGGCGCCCGCGATCGACTCGCGCATCTCCGTGTCGGCCTGGACGTTCTTCATCCGGTAGTAGTCCATGATCCCGAGGTTGCCCTGACGGAAGGCCTCGGCCATGGCCCGCGGCACCTCGGCCTCGGCCTCGACCACCCGCGCGCGCATCTCCTGCTCGAGCGCGACGGCCATGGCCCGCCGCTCCTCCGCTTTGGCCTGGGCAATCTGCTTGTCGGCGTTGGCCTGGTCGATCTGGAGCTTGGCGCCGATGTTCTCCCCGACGTCCACATCGGCGATGTCGATCGACAGGATCTCGTAGGCCGTCCCGGCGTCCAGCCCCTTGGAGAGGACGTGCTTGGAAATGTGATCCGGGTTTTCCAGAACGTCCTTGTGGCTGGCCGCCGAGCCGATCGTGCTGACCATGCCCTCCCCGACGCGCGCGATGATGGTCTCCTCACCGGCGCCCCCCACCAGCCGGTCGATGTTGGTGCGCACGGTCACGCGCGAGACGGCGATGAGCTGGATGCCGTCCTTGGCCACGGCTGCGATGCGCGGGGTCTCGATCACCTTGGGGATCACCGACATCTTCACCGCCGCCAGCACGTCACGCCCGGCCAGGTCGATGGCCGCGGCCCGCTTGAAGGGCATCACGATGTTCGCCTTGTCCGCCGAGATCATGGCGTTGACGACGTTGACGACGTTCCCGCCGGCCAGGAAGTGCGCCTCCAGATCGTTGACAGGGATGTTCAACCCCGCCTTCACCGCGCTGATGCGGGCGGTGACGATCGTGCCCGGGGGCACCCGCCGCAAGCGCATCCCCACGAGCGTGAAGAGGCCCACATACGCGCCTGAGGCGAAGGCGGCGATCCAGAGCCGGACGGGGATCAGATAGAGGAGCACGCCGAGCGCCGCAACCACCAGGACGAGGAGCACGACGGCTCCGAACGCGCCGGTTTCGATTCCAACCATGGCTCAGTCCTTTCTCTGAAGTGCCCGCACGACGATCCGGTTGCCATCCACACGGACTACCGTGATCCGTTCCCCGGCCTCGATGAAGTCCCCGTCGGAGACGACGTCCACCCGCTCCCCTTCGAAGTCGGCGATGCCGGCCGGCCGCAAGGTGGACGCGGCCGTGCCGCGCTTGCCGAGCCAGGCGCGGTCGGTCTCGGGCGCCGAGGCGAATCCCTCGCGCGCCGTCAGCTCGGTCTCGAGGACCAGCCGGCGGCCGAACGGCAAGCGCGGGAGGAAACGCAGCAGGGCCAGGGAGACCGCGATCGCCAGCAGCAGCGACACCGCGACCCGCGTCACGGCGGTGATCACGACCTCCCACGTCGCCCCGGCGCCGACGAGGCTCAACCCCAGACCTCCGAGGAGGGCGGCGAGCCCGAGGACCCCGGTGACCCCGAAGCCTGGCGTGACGAAGAGCTCGATCGCCAGGAGGATGAGGCCGGCGCCGACGAGGAGCAGCTCCTCCCAGCCCGCCAGCCGCACCAGCCAGTGGCCCCAGAAGAAGAGCCCGAGGCTCAGGATGCCGAGCGCGCCGGGCACGCCGAAGCCGGGCGTCCGGATCTCCACGATGATCCCGAGGATGCCGACCGCCATCAGGAGCGAGCTGACCACCTGGTGCGTCAGGAAACGCACGAGCGTCTCGGCCCACGTCTGCGTCGCCTGGCGCACCTCCGCGCCGACAAGGGCGAGAGATGTTAGGACGGCGGGGAGGCTGTCGGCGCGGAAATCCGCGAGCCCGTGCTTCAGGGCTTCCTCCGTGGTGAGCGTCAGGAGCTTCCCCTTGTCGATGACGCCGGGAATCTCCACGTCAGCGTCCACCATCGCCTCGGCGAGCAGCGGCGGCCGTTTCCGGCTCTCGGCCGTGGCACGGAACTCCTTGCGCATGTACGACACGGTCTTCTCCGCCACGGGCTGGGCCGGCGCGCCCGGCAACCCGATCTCCACCGGCGTGGCCGCGCCGATCGTCCCGCCGTCGGCCATCACGATCGTCTCGGCTGCCAGGCTGATGAGGGCGCCGGCGGATATCGCCCGCTTGTTGACGAAGGCCACAGTCCGGACGCCGGCGCGGAGCAACGCGTCCCGGATGAGCACGGCCGCATCCACACGCCCGCCGAAGGTGTTGATCTCGAGGATCACCGCCGCGGCGCCCGCCGTCGTCGCCTCCGCCAGGACGCGGTCGACGAAGGGCGCGAGCCCCAGGTCGATGACGCCCTCGATGCGCGCGACAACGACCACCGGCCGCGTGGCGGGCCGTGGCGCCTCGGTGGCGGCGGCCACGGTCAGCAAGCCGAGCAGCCCGAGACCCGCGAGGAGCCCCGCGACGGGCGGGCGCCGCCACACGTAGAGGCGGGTCATTGGCCGGCCTCGCTCTCGTAATGTGGTATCACCGCGGACCGGGCGAGGCCTGGAGCGTGTGGAGGTACTCGGCGAGGGCCTGGACGTGCAGCAACGTGACGCGGCGAGTAAGAGAGGAGTACGAGGGTGACGGCGGACTTTCCGACAGGGCCCATCGTCATCGTGGCTCCTCGCAGGCGGCGCTCAGGGCCTCTGCCGGCTCGACGGCGACCGCGCACGCCTTGTACTCGGGGATCTTCGCGACCGGGCCGAGCGCGGCATGGGTCAGAAGGTTCGCCGCCGCCTCGGCGAAGTGGAAGGCCATGAACACGGTGCCCGGCGCGATGCCGCCGGTCACCCGCGCCACGGCCGTCACGGCCCCCCGCCGCGAGCGCAACCGCACGCGCCCGCCATCCGCCACCCCCGCCCGCGCCGCGTCGGCGGGATGGAGCTCCACCACCGCCTCGGGCACGAGCCAGTCCAGGGTCGCCACCCGGCGGCTCATCGTACCACCGTGGTAGTGCTCGAGCACGCGCCCGGTCGATCCAGCCGTTGGCAATGAGCACGTGCGCCAGGGCGTTCAGCAGCGCGATGTCGGTCCCGGGGCGGAGCGGGAGGTGGAGCGCCGCGGCCTCCACGATCGGGATACGGCGCGGGTCGGCGACGACGATCGGCAGCCCGCGCTCCTTGGCCGCGCGGCGGAGCCGCATCCCGAGGACGGGGTGCTGCTCGGTCGTGTTCGATCCGATGATGAAAACGCTCTGCGCGTGCGCGACGATGTCGTCCATGGAATTGGTCATCGCCCCCGAGCCCAGGGCCTGGGCCAGCGCCGCCACGGTGGGGGCGTGGCAGAGGCGGGCGCCGTGGTCATGCCGCGGCCCGGCTTCCCACGGGGTGCTCGTCAGCCAGACGCGCGATCTCGACCCGCGTGAGATCACGCAGCCTCACCATCTCCTGCCACCCACCCGCCTGCGGCGTGATCGGGGGGCCGATTGCGACCCTGATGGGCGCCGGCTTCGGCACCCACGTGTCGGCCGGCAGGATCTCGCGGGTCCCGCGGAGCCCGATCGGCACCACCGGGCGCCCGGCCTCAACGGCGGCCTTGAAGGCGCCGAGCCTGAACGGGAGCAGCCCCGGCGCCCGGACGAAGGTGCCCTCGGGGAAGAAGAAGAGTGAGACGCCGCCGCGAAGGCGCGCGGTGGCGCGGTCGGCGTCGGCCGCGCTCTGCGCAGGGTCCACGCGCTCGACGGTGAGGTGGCCGACCTTGCGGATCACCGTGCCAACGACCGGGGAGCCGGCCAGCTCGCGCTTGGCGACGAAGGCAAACTCCACGGGCAGCGCCGCGAGCAGGACGACGGCGTCGAGATAGCTGGCATGGTTGGCGGCCAGGATCGCTGGAACGGCGGCGCGGAGGTGATCGAGCCCCTCGACGTGTACCGGACAGCCGGACAGGGCGAGGATGGTCCGACACCAGGACCTCACGAGCCGGTCGGCGGCCCGGCGCCGAGGCATGACGAGCAGGAGCGCCCACAGCGGGGGAACCGTCACCGCCAGCAGCACGCCGACGTACGCGGCGTAGACGAGGGCGTCGGCCCGGCGGCAGAGCCGGCCGACCCGCGCCGCGGCGTCCCGGAGCAGGAGCCTCGCCCACTGCGCACTGGCCGACGCGCGCCCGCGGAATACCTCGCCCCGCAGGTAGCCGTCGCGCGTCGCGCTCCGTCGGATCTTGCCGCTCGACGTCTTGAGCACCGCGCCGGGCCGGGCGATCACCACCACGTCGGGTGGAATCCCGAGCACCGTAACGACCCGCTCCAGCACTCCCGCACGCAGAGCCTCGATGCGCGCCGGCGCGGTCTCTCGGCTCTCGGCGACGACCACGAGCCGCTCCGTGCCCGTCTCGGGGTCGGCGACGCCGAAGGCAGCCACGCACCCCTTGCGGATGCCAGGGATGTCGCCGACGATCTCCTCGACCTCCTGGGGGTAGAGGTTCCTCCCGGCCTTGATGATGATGTCCTTCTGGCGGCCGGTGATGAACAGCTCTCCCTGGGCCTCGTACCCCAGGTCGCCGGAGTCCATCCACTCGCCATGGAGCACCGCTCGCGTGGCCTCGGGGTTCCGGAAGTAGCCGCTCGTCACCGAGGGGCCACGGAACTCGATCCTACCTTCGACCCGCTCAGCGACCGGCTGCCCCGTGGCGTCGACGATGCGGACCTCGTGGCCCGGCAGGGGGCGGCCGCACGAGACGAAGCGCAGGGGGCTGTCGTCGTCGGCAGCTGCCGGCCGCGCCTCGCGTAGCCGCTCGAAGCCCGCGCGGGCGACGTGGTCGACCCGGGGACCACGGCCGAGCGGCGGCGCGGTCAGGGCCACCGAGGACTCGGCCAGGCCGTAGACCGGGCACATCGCCTCCGGCTTGAACCCGTAGGGCGCGAAGCGGCGAGTGAAGCGCTCGATGGTCTCGGGGCTCACGGGCTCCGAGCCGTTGCAGGCGAGCCGCCAGGAGCTGAGGTCGAGGCCTTCGATCTCCGCGTCCGTCACCTTGCGCACGCAGAGGTCGAAGGCGAAGTTCGGCGCGGGCGAGAGCGTCGCCCGGTGCGCGTGGATCGCCCGGAGCCAGCGCGCGGGGCGGGAGAGGAAGGCGAGCGGCGAGAGGATCACGACGGGGATCCCGAAGTAGAGGCAAGCGAGCCAGGTCCCGATCAGCCCCATGTCGTGGTAGAGGGGCAGCCAGCTTACCGCGACGTCCTCGGGGCCGATGGCGATCGCCTCGCCGATCGCGCGGATGTTCGCCAGCACGTTCGCGTGCGAGAGAAACACGCCCTTCGGCGCCCCCGTGCTCCCGGAGGTGTACTGGATGAGGGCGGGATCCTCGCTCGCCTGGCGCGGCGCCAGGACGGGAGACCCCGGCCGCGAGAGCCGCTCGGGCGTGGTGACGCCCTGGAGCGACGGCACCCGCCCGCTCAGGAGGCGAGCGACTCGAGTGGCAGGGCCGAAGGTGACGAGCAGGCTCGCCTCGGCGTTCGTCAGGATGCCGACCTGGCGCGCCGCGTACTCCTCGAGGCGGTCGAGGCGGAAGGGGGGATAAACGGGGACCGGGATGCCGCCCGCGAGGAGGATCCCGAAGAACGTGTCGAAGAACGCCGGCTCGGTCCTGAGCATCAGCGCGATCGACTGGCCTTCGCCGAATCCGTGCTCGCGGAGTCCGGCCGCGATCGCCGTGGCACGCTCCCAGAGGGCGCCGTAGCTGATCGGGGCTTCGGTCCCGTCCTCCTCGGTGAGGAAGATGTGCACGCGATTCGGGTGCGTTTCCGCGTGCCACCGCAGAACCTCGACGAGCGTCCGCGCCTCGGCCGGGGCGGCGATCCCGGGCCCGATCGGGACCTGTGGCTCGGGAACGTGCTCGGCCGCTGCGGGCGCGGCCTCCCGGACTGCGCGGGCAAGGTCGCGCGGGCTCTCGGCCTCGGCCATGACCGCGTCCGGCAGGCGCACCCCGAACTCCTGTTCGAGCCGCAGGAGCAGCTCGACGCGCTCGAGGCTGCCGATGCCGAGGTCGCGGTCAAGCGAGGCCCCCCCGGTCACCCGGCCCCGGGGGCGTCCGCCCAGCTCGACCACCAGCGCTTCGACGATTTCCAGCACGCGCCGCTCGAGAGCGTCGGGCCCGGCTCGCGGCCTTACCGCGATCTCCCGCATCCGTCCCTCTCCCGGCTCACGATGAAGCCGCATGCCCTGTGATCTCGTTCGCGGGCGGCTTGCTCGGCGGCCCCC
The DNA here is from genome assembly GCA_001788395.1 of Candidatus Rokubacteria bacterium GWA2_70_23. Classification (GTDB taxonomy): domain Bacteria; phylum Methylomirabilota; class Methylomirabilia; order Rokubacteriales; family CSP1-6; genus UBA12499. The sequence goes on along the minus strand of MGBT01000114.1, from coordinate 979 downwards.
CGCTGCGTTCCGCTATTCGCCGTGCCCGTGGGCATCACGGCGCCGTCTCTCACCTCCCCGCGCACCTCGCTCCCCCCAAGCCGTGGATCGAGACGCCGTTCGCCTCGCACGTCCTGTCCGATCCATTCGTCGAGCGCTGGTGTCGCTTTCGGACTCCCTCCTGCTCGCGGAGCCCGGGCGCCCCGCGCGAACCACCCCCGGGCCGCGCGCCGTGGCGGCTGGTTTGCGTCATAGAATACAATCCCGGGGCCAGCTGTGTGGAATCAATAAGCCGCAGGGTTACGGGCAGGAGGTCAGCGCCGGCGCGCCCAACGTGTGGCCTCACCGCCCCAGAGGGCCCGCGCGGCCTACACGGCTTTACATCGCCACGATCAGGCGGGGATCCGCTGTCGTTCTCCTTCGGCCGCCTGGGTTTCCCTGTCGTCGAGGGCCTTCCTCCTTGGCGCCCGTTCGGGTCCAGGCCATCTCTCGCTTGTATTCCTCGAAGCCCTCGCTGATGAGGGCGTCTCCGAGGTCCTCCGGAGACGCCAGCCATCCGCGGTGCTGGTCCGCCCACGCCATGCGGCCCGTGTCTCGAACTTCATCGAGTCGAGTCATTCCATCCTCCGCTGAGGCTTCGTCGGTTCCCTCCAGGCAGTGCCGGGTCGCGCGGGGCTTCCTCCGGCCACTGCGCCCGCCCTTTACGCGCGCACCGCCGGCCCTACCCACTCCGGCTCGATCCGCGCCCTCGTCAGCACGGTCATGACCCGGCCTGGGTCTCCGAGGTCGCTCCACGCGGTGCCGGTCACTTTCAGTACGGCGAGGTTTGCGGCTCGCAGCGCGAGAACCCGTTCCGAAAAGTCAACCGAGGGAATTCTCATGTAGACCGCCGAGAACGTCTCCGGTTCGCTCTCGGTGTTGATGCCGGACCGGGCGCGGTCAAAGGCCTGGAACAGTGCGGGCACCGCGTGCCTGATCAGGCCGAGCAGAGCGGGAATCC
>MGBT01000113.1:3782-5269 GCA_001788395.1 Candidatus Rokubacteria bacterium GWA2_70_23 | reverse complement strand
ACTCTCTGTACGTTGAGCGTCGCGGGCGACCGAGTAACGAAGTATGGCGACGCAAATTGCCCCAGTACCTGGAAGACTTGACTTGGCCACGGCACGTGGCTAGGGTTTGACCACCCGCAACCCAGATGACAAGGAGGCCGAGCGCCATGCCTGTGCCCGTCATGAAGGGATACGCGAGCCTCGCCACGCTCCCCGAGGAGACGATCGGCGACAAGATCACGCGCAAGATCCTGGTGGGCGAGAAGGAGATGGTCGTCTTCTGGAAGATGAAGGCCGGCGCCCGCGCCGCCATGCACCAGCACCCCCACGAGCAGATCTTCTGGATGCTGTCCGGCCGGATGGAGTTCACCCTGGGCGGCGAGAAACGGACTTGCGTGGCCGGCGACCTGGGCGTGATCCCCGGCAACACGCCCCACGAGGCCTCCTTCCCCGAGGACACCGAGGTCATCGACGTCTTCGCCCCGCCCCGAGCAGACATGTTCGAGGGCGGCGACACCTACCTCGGGCGGTAGCCGCAAACCGCCCTGAGCACAGCGAACGCACAACGAGAACCTCAACCTCGAAGAGCTCTCCCGGGACAAGGTGAGCGAGTTCGCCTGGTCGTTCACCCCGCTGCCGCTCAAGGGCGCCACGGGCTCGACGGGCAACTCGGTCGCCATCGCCTAGCCTCGCGGTATCGGGCGGGGGCCGCGGCCTGCCGCGGTCCCCGCCTCCCTCCCGGAGCGCGGGGGCGCCCGCGTGCTAAGATGCCGGCCGTGGAGACCTTCACCGCGGAGGAGCGCGCGCGCCTCGCGCCGTACTTCACGAATCTCGACGGGCCGGTCTTCGCGCTGGTCAACCTGCCGGAGGTCGTGAAGGGGGCGCTCTTCGCCCGCTACTCCCGCTCGGCCAAGTCGCTGCGCCGCCTCTTCCTCGACGAGTTCCTCGAGCAGGCGGGCCCGGCCGCCGCGACGGCCTCCATCGGCACCACCCGCGCGGAGGCTCTCTACGAGCGGGTCTTCAGCGACTACGGCGACGACTCCGTGGCCCAGCTCGGCGGCGTGCATCTGGCCTGCGAGGGCGCCTCCAACCTCCTCACCAAGGTGCTCGAGTGGGGCCGGCTCATGGCCTACCTCGAGCAGTCCACCCGCTACGTGCCCTATACGGACCGGCCGGGCGGGGCCTGGAGGTATCACGTGCCCGCCGAGCTGGACGGCCACCCGCTGCGCGCACGCTACGTGGAGACGCTGGATCGGGCCTTCGAGGCCTACGTGCGCTGGATCGAGCCCATGCGCGAGCACTGGAGCCGCCGCTTTCCGCGCGGCGCGGAGGACAGCGAGGGCGCGTACCGGATGACCATCCGCGCCAAGGCGCTGGACTCTCTGCGCGGGCTCCTGCCGGCGGCCACCCGCTCCAACGTGGGCATCTTCGGCACGGGGCAGGCCTACGAGGCCCTCCTGCTGCGGATGCGCGCGCACCCGCTCCGGGAGGTGCAGGAGTACGCCGAG
>MGBT01000113.1:0-3767 GCA_001788395.1 Candidatus Rokubacteria bacterium GWA2_70_23 | reverse complement strand
CTGCGCAAGGTGATCCCCGCCTTCCTCCAGCGGCTCGAGCGCCCCGAGCGCGGCGGCGTCTGGAGCCAGTACCTCCGCGAGACGCGCGAGGCCACAGCGGCCCTGGCCCGCCGGGTGCTCGACGCCATCCCGCCGGAGCCGCGCCCGGAGGTCACGCTCACCGACTGGGATCCCGACGGCGAGGTGAAGGTGGTGGCGGCGGCGCTCTATGCGTCCTCCGATCTTCCCGACGACCAGCTCCTCGCCATCTGCCGAAAGCTCCCGACCGAGGAGCGGGAGCGCGTCCTGGCGGCCTATGTCGGCCGCCGCGAGAACCGGCGTCACAAGCCGGGCCGGGCCTTCGAGCGCACGGTGTATCGCTTCGACGTGCTCGGCGACTACGGGGCCTTCCGAGATCTCCAGCGCCACCGGCTGCTCACCCTCGAGTGGCAGCCCTTGTCCCCGCGCCACGGGCACGTCACGCCCGAGGGGATCGACGAGGCGGGCGTGCTTGCCGACTGGACGCGCGTCATGGACGAGTCGGCCGGGCTCCACGACGCGCTCGCGGGCGCCGGGCTCGCCGCCACGGCGCCGTACGCCGTGGCCATGGCGTACCGCGTGCGCTACTACATCGAGATGAACGCGCGCGAGGCCATGCACATGATCGAGCTGCGCACCGCGCCCCAGGGGCACCCCGCGTACCGCCGCATCTGCCAGGCGATGCACCGCCTCATCGCCGAGCAGGCGGGCCACCGCGCGCTCGCCGCCGCCATGCGCTACGCCGACCTCTCGGGTGGCGACAGCGGGCGCCTCGAGGCCGAGCGCGCCGCCGAGCGCCGCCGCCAGTCTCCCGCCTGAGCTGTGTTCATCGAGTTCTGGGGCGAGACGCTCCACGATCCCGCGCTGGCGGCCCTCAACGCGCGCTCGTACACGCGAGCGCGCCGGCTCATCGGGCGCGTGGTCGCGGCCGGCGTTGCCGAGGGCCCGTTCCGGCGGGTGGACGCCGGCGAGGCGGCCGCCGTCATCCTCGCCCTCCTCGACGGCCTCTCGCTCCAGCTCACCTTCGACCCCGGGCTCATGCCCACGGCGCGCGCGGAGCGGGTCTGCGAGGCGGCGCTGCTCGCCTATCTCGGGCCCCGCCGAGCCCCGCCGCGACACGGAGGCGCGCGATGACCGAGCGACCCGAGCAGATCCGAGCGCGGGAGTACCTGCGCGACAAGGGGAGCCTCCTCCCGGTCTGCCAGATCCACGAGCGCGTGGGGGCGGCCTTCGCCGCCACCGAGACGCTGCTTGACGGGGTGACCGAGGGCGAGGCGCGCCGGCGCGCGATCCCGGGGGAGTGGACGATCCAGGAGGTGGTGGACCACCTTGTCGAGACGCATCGCCCCAGCATCGACGAGCTTCGTGACCTCCTGGCGGGGCGGCGCCCGGCGGGGCCGCCGATCCCGGCCGGGCTCCACTCGCGCGATCCCATGAGCCGCCCCTGGCCCGACGTCCTCCAGAAGCTCAAGGCCGTCCACGCCGGGGCGCTTGAGGTGCTCGCCCACGCGGCCGACGGATACGTGACCGACGCGCGCGCCCCCCTCGTCATGGTGATCAACGTTCGCGACGCCGACGGGCGCCAGACGCCCCTGCACTGGGTCGAGGAGCTGGACTGGAAGGCCTACGCCATTGTCTTCCGCCTCCACGCCCTCGACCACCTCAACCAGATCAAGAAGACGCTCAAGGCGGCGCGGGTCGGGGCGTGAGGGCGACGGAAGCCGAGCTCCGGCGGGTCCTGGCCGAGGCCGCCTTCTGCGCGGGCTACGGCTTCGAGCTCGGCTCGGTGGCTGACGGTGAGTGCACGCTCGAGGTGCCGTTCCGGCCCGCCATCGAGCGGCCGGGCGGCATCGTGGCCGGCGCCGTCTTCATGGCGGCGGCGGACGCGGCCATGTGGCTCGCCGTGCTAACGCGGCTGGGCCCCCAGGACCGCGCGGTGACGGCGGAGATGACGACGGCGTTCCTCGGGGCCGCGCGGGAAGAGGGCTTCCGCTGCCGGGCCCGCGTCCTCAAGTGGGGCCGGCGGCTCGTCTACGGGGTCGCCGAGTGCGTGAGCGACGGCGGCCGCCTCCTCACCCACCACACCATCACCTATATCCGCACGGAGGAGGGGCCGCGCCTGGTCGAATCCTCCTAACGCTTCCTCCAGCGCCGGCCGGGCCGGCGACCAAAGGATGGAGCGGGCCGAGGACCGCGCATCTCGTCGAGCAGAGCGTCCACGGGCTTGCGAAGGCGCGGCCGGCCGAACACCCGGTCCACCGGATGTGGCGCTCGCTTCCTCGTCGGACGCTCTGCCTGGGATGTCATGCTCCGCTCCGCTGAGGTCAGCCGAGGATGTCGGAGACGGAGAGGACGAGGTCGGGGAAGGCCTCGGGGCCGAACATCGTCCCCCGCTCGAACCGCAGCGTGCGCCGGTAGCCCTCGGGGCCTGGCTCGCGGTAGGCCTCGACGCACCCGCCCTCGACATCCACGATCCACGCCTCCCGGATCGTGGCCGCCGCGTAGAGGGGGATCTTGACGAGCCGGTCGTAGCGGAGCGACGTCTCGGCCACCTCGACGAGGAGCAGCACGTCCTCGTCCCGGACCCATGTCTCCCGGTAGAAATCTGCCCGCGGCTTCAGCACCATCACGTCGGGCTCGGGCATCGAGTCCGGTGGCACGGGCAGGGAGCCCTGGGACGAGACGAGGACGCCCCGGCCTAGGCGCTCGACGAAGATCGCGTGCAGGGCAGCGACGGCTGCGAAGTGGCGCCGGCCGATGGGTGTCATCTGGATGATTTCGCCGTGAATCAGCTCCACATGGTCTTCCCGGGTCAGGATCCCGGTCTCCACCATTCGCTGATACTCGGCGACGGTCCAGAGCCGCCTCGCGAGTTCGATTTCGGTTGGCATGGCAGGAGTATTTTGCCCGGGTTCCCGAGCGCTCGTCAAGACGTATCCCGTCCGATACGTCTTCGCGTGGGCGGCCTACCCCTGCGCCTTCGCGACCTCGTCCCTGGCCTTCCGGAGCTCCTCCGGGTGGGCCCGCTGGTCCAGCGCCGTCATGGCCCATGTCTGGTCCGCCTGTGGTATCCTTACTCGGAGTAAGGATTCCTCCAGGAGGTAATGCGATGCCGGCGTCGACGATCACCAGCAAGGGGCAGGTGACGATTCCCAAGCGGATCCGGGACGTGCTCCGGCTGAAGCCCGGTGATCAGGTCGACTTCGTGGTCGAGGACGATGGCCGGGTGGTGCTGCGGGCCGCGACGCTGCACGTGAGCGAGCTCAAGGGGCTCCTCTATCGGCCGGGCCGCCGGCCGGTGACACTCTCGGAGATGGACCAGGCCATCGTCGGCCACCATCGCCGGCGGCCATGACGGGGCTGGATACGAACGTCCTGCTCCGGTATCTGACGCAGGACGATCCCGCCCAGTTTCGGCGCGCCGCCGCGCTCATCGATGAGGTGGTGGCCCGGGGCGAGCGTTGCGCGATCGGCGTGGTCGTGTGCTGCGAGCTGGTCTGGGTGCTGCGGGACAAGTACGGGGCGGATCGTGCGACGGTTGCCGGCGTCCTGGAAGCAATCCTGCGGACGACGCACTTCGTCGTCGAGGATAAGGACCTGGTCCGCCGGGCGCTGGAGGACTATCGGCGGGGGCCCGGGGACTTCGCTGACTACCTCATGGGATGGCGCAACCGGCGGGCTGGCTGCGAGTCCACCGCCACGTTCGATAGGGCCCTGAAGGGGAGCGATCTCTTCGTCCTGCTCTGAAG
>MGBT01000112.1 GCA_001788395.1 Candidatus Rokubacteria bacterium GWA2_70_23 | reverse complement strand
ATTGAGTGTGATGTGGGTTCTTTCCGGTTTCCTCATCGGCTTCCCCCTGGGCTTCGTCCTGCATCGGAGCGACTTCTGCATGCACTCGGCGCTTCGCGAGGCGCTGGGCCGGCGGCCCGGACCCTCGGTGCGGGCCTATCTCCTCGCCCTGGGCCTCCAGCTGGTGATCGTCAACGGTCTCGGCGGCTTGGGCCTCCTCCGCGTGTCCGCGCCTCCGGTGCAGGCCGTCGCGGCAGCGGTAGGCGGCCTCGTCTTCGGGCTGGGCATGGTGCTCGCCAAGGGCTGAGCGACGTCCGTGTGGTCCCGGCCCGGGACCGGGAGCGCGGGCGCGGCCCTGGCAGCCCTCGGGCTCGCCCTGGGCGGGGTGGCGGCGGAGCGGGGCGCCCTCGCGGCCCTCACTCGCCAGATCTCCGGCGTCGGGCTCGCCACGGCGGGAACCTCCTCCCTCCCCGCTCTCATCGGCTTGCCGGCATGGCTCGTCATCCTGATAGCGCTCGTGGGAGCGGGCGGCCTGCTCTGGCGGCTGCCGCCGCCTTCGCAAACCCCGGGCCGCTGGGGCTGGCCCGTGACCGGGGCGATCATCGGACTGCTCGGCGTCGGAGCCTGGGTGAGCGGCAGCCGGGCGGGTTGGCACTGGGGCCTGTCCATCACGGGCCCGAGTCGGTCGCTACTCGAGGCCGGCCTGCTGGGAAGTCCCGAGTCCTTCACCTGGGGAGCGGTGATGCTCATCGGCATTCCCCTCGGGAGCTGGGCCAGCGCCCGGCTTCGGGGACCCTTCGCCTGGCGCGCCCCCGCCCCCGCAGCGCTGCCACGCCGCTTCCTGGGTGGCGTTCTCATGGGGGCAGGCGGGACCCTGGCAGGCGGCTGCAATATCGGCAATGCCCTCACCGGGCTGTCCATCCTCTCCGTGCATAGCCTCATCGCGACGGCCGCCATTGCCGCCGGCGGCGTGCTCGGGGTCAGGGTATCCGCCTGGCGGGACCGTGCTCCGCCATGAGGAGTCCCACCATGACTGGAATACGCAGCACGGGGGCGGGGTTGACTGGAATGAGGAGCCGCCTCGCCGACTTCAGGCGCTGGGAGCCGCCGAGCTCGCCATGAGCGACAAGCTATCCTCGAGAGGATCTGCGACGGCCCTGGCGTGCCGCCCCGAAGTCTGCCTCTGGCTGGTGGCCGGCATCAGCGGGAGCATCCTGTTCTGGCTGGTCCAGGTCGTGGCCGGCAGCGGCACGATCACCGAGTTTTTCGGCCAGCAGATCGTCGCCGCGGGCGGGTATCCTGCGTGGCTCGGCCCCCTCATTGGCTGGGCGGTGCACCTCGGGGTCAGCCTGGCCTACGCGGCTGTCCTGGGGGTCTTCGTGGTCATGGTGCGTCGAGCGGAGGTCCGCTTTGCGGCGACACTCGCGTTCGTCGCCGCGCTCGTGCTCGGCTGGGTCACCGCGTTTGTTGCTCCACCGGCCATCAGCGTCACCATCGCTCTGCTCGGCGGACAGGGGTTCCCGACCACGCTGTTTCCTTTCAACACGGAGCCCGGGCTGCCGCTCTGGAACCATCTGCTCTTCTTCATCGTGAGCTGGGCGATCCAAGGTCTGGGGCCACGATGGGTTGGCCAACCGAGCCCTCGCCGATAGGGAGGTTGCCGCCCTTCAGGATCTCATCTGCGCAAGCGCCACCCGACGCTGAGCACGGCATCGGCAATACCGCTTGACCTTCCCCTAAGGGGAAAGGTTTAGGGTGTGGGGCAGGAGGCACGCCATGCAAAGCAGTCTGAAGATCGGCGAGGTGGCCCGGCGCGCCGGCGTGACGGCCAAGGCCATCCGGTTCTACGAACGGGCCGGGGTGCTGCCGCCTCCCGCGCGAGGTGGCAACGGCTACCGCCTCTACGGGAAGGATGCCGTCGAGATGCTCGCGTTCGTCAAGCGGGCCACGGGCCTCGGGCTCACCCTGGCCGAGATCAAGGACATCATCACGATCCGGCAAGGCGGGCGGCCGCCCTGCCGGCACGTCCACCGGCTCTTGACGGAGAAGGCCGTCGAGCTCGATCGCAAGCTCCGGGACCTCCTCGAGGTGCGGCGGCGGGTGCGCCAAAGCTTGGCGGCCTGGAAGCGCGCGCCCTTGAGGCGGGCTGCCGTCTGCCCGCACATCGAGGGCCGGACGCATCCGGGCGAGTCCCGGCGGGGCAAGGGGAGATAGCCGTGGCGCTCGAGAAGCTCCAGGTCAAGATCGGCGGCATGGCCTGCTCGTTCTGCGTGGAGACGATCAAGAAGGGGCTCGGGCGAACGGACGGGGTGGCCGAGGTGAACGTCAGCCTGGCCCACGAGGAGGCGCTGGTCGCCTACGACCCGAGCCGGGTCACCCCGGCCGTCCTCACCGGCACCCTGCGCAGCCTCGGCTACACCGTCCGGGACCCGAACAAGGTCCGGAGTTTCGAGGAGGAGGAGGCCGAGCTCGGGCACGAGCGGGACCGACTGATGATCGCGGGCGCGGCGGCGTGGGCTGGCTTCATGGTGATGCTCCTCATGTGGGTGGGCCGCTCGCATCCGCTGGCCCCGTGGGTCATGGCCGCGCTGGCCCTCCTGATGGTCTTCGGCCCCGGCTTCTACATCCTCCGGATGGCCTGGGCCGCGGCGCGCCGCCGCATCCTGAACCAGCACGTCCTCATGGAGATCTCCGCCTTCGGAGGCCTGGCCGGCGGGGTGATTGGCCTCGTGAACCCGGTCTTCAGGAGCTACGAGTTCTTCGGCGTGGCCGTGTTCGTCACCGCGTACCACATCCTCGGCGGCTACACCTCGCTGCTCGTCCGCACGCGCGCCTCGCAGGCCGTGAAGAAGCTCCTGTCGCTCCGGCCCCCGACGGCGAGGGTCGTGAGAGATGGCACCGAGGTGGAGATCGCGATCGCCGACGTGAGGAGGGGCGACCACGTCCGCATCCGGCCGGGCGAGCAGGTGCCGGTCGATGGGGTCGTGGTCGAGGGCGCGTCGGCGGTCAACGAGAGCCTGGTCACGGGCGAGCCGCTGCCGCGCGAGAAGCTGCCGGGCCACGAGGTGATCGGCGGCTCGGTGAACCAGACGGGGAGCCTCCTCGTCCGGGTGACGCGGGTGGGCGAGGAGAGCTTTCTCGAGCAGGTGGCGCGCCATATCCAGGAGGCCCGGGCGCTCAAGCCAGGGGTGCTGCTCCTGCTGGACCAGATCCTCAAGTACTTCGTTCCCGGTGTCCTGACGGTCGGGCTGGCGACCCTCGCGTCTTGGACCCTCGGCGCCTGGGGCCTCTGGGGCGCTCCGGATTGGGAGCGCGGCGTCCTCGCGGCGCTCGCCGTGCTCGTGATGGGCTACCCGTGCGCCCTCGGGATGGCGACGCCGCTGGCGATGATCCGCGGCGGCGGCGAGGCCGCGCGTCAGGGCATCCTCATGCGGAGCGCCGCGGCGTTCCAGGCGTTCAAGAACGTGTCGGTGGTGGTGATGGACAAGACCGGCACGATCACCCACGGCGAGCCCCGCGTGGTGAGCGTCGTGCCGGCCGACGCCCGCAGCGCCGATGATCTTCTGGCGCTCGCCGCCTCCGTCGAGGCGCTCTCCGAGCACCCGCTGGGCCAGGCGGTCGTCAAGGAGGCGAAGGCCAGGGGCCTCGACCTCGAGCGGGTGGAGGGCTTCGAGGCGGTGGCCGGCAAGGGCGTGCGCGCAACGGTGGCCGGCGGCCGGGTCTGTGTCGGCACGCTCCGATTCCTTGCTGAGTGTGGCGTCTCCACCGACGCCCTGACGGCGGCGGCGGCGGCCGGCGAGGCGCGCGCACAGACCGTCATGACCATCGCCGAGAATGGCCGGCCCGTCGGCCTGATCGCTCTCGCCGACGCGGTGAAGCCGGACGCGGCAGAGGCGGTGCGCCGCTTCCGTGAAGCCGGCATCGAGCCCGTGATGGTCACGGGCGACAACGAGCGCACGGCGCACGCGGTGGCCGCCGAGGTCGGCATCCGCGAGGTGCTGGCCCAGGTGCTGCCGCAGGAGAAGGTCGCCAGGGTCCGCGATCTCCAGCGCCAGGGCAAGCGTGTCGCGATGATCGGCGACGGGATCAACGACGCGCCGGCGCTGATGCAGGCCGACGTCGGTCTGGCGATCGGCGCCGGGACGGACATCGCCATCGAGTCCGCCGATGTCGTCCTCGTCGGCGAGCGGCTCACCGCCGCCGTGGACGCCTGTCACATCGCCCGCCGCACCTACGGCAAGACGGTCCAGAACCTCTCTCTGGCCTTCGCGTTCAACGGGATCGGTGTGCCGCTCGCCACGACCGGCCTCGTCATGCCCGTCTGGGCGATGATCGCGATGGCCGCGAGCGTGACCACGGTGCTCCTCAACTCCTTCTGGGGTCGGCTCGTCCCCCAGCTCCGCCGGCGCCCGTCCGAGCTCCGGCAGGTCACGCTCAGCGTGCCGAGCATTCACTGCCAGGGATGCGTCGCCAAGATCCGGGACGAGCTGGTCAAGCTCCCCGTCGTCGTGGCCGTCGATGGGAACCCGGCGACACAGCAGGTCGTCGTCACGGTGCGGAACGGCCACGGGCAACTGTCGGCGATCGAGGACACCATCACGCGCCTCGGTCACGTCGTGGCGGAGAAGTGACAGCGGAAGGAGCGAGCATTCGCCGCGCCGGGGTCGGCCGTGGGAGCGTCGGGCCCCGGGGTCGGTCGGGCGGCAGGAGGGCACCTACCATGAAGAAGTGGGTCTGGGTCGCGGTCATCGTCGCGTCGCTGGTCACGGGCTACGCCGTCGCGTACGCGCTCAAGCCGGCCGTGCCGAACATCACGGGCTATCTCGAGGGGCAAGAGATCCTGTTCCAGCACACGGAGGTCTCCGACCCGAAGGTGGCCGAGCTGCTCAGCGAGATGGTGAGCTCGCCGGTCCTGGTGGTGCCCGCGCTGGCCCAGGCCCCGCCGAGCCTCTTGGCGAACGTCTTCGTCTTCAAGAACGGCGTGCGCGGCGGGGGGCCCTTCAAGTACCAGCCGGACGTGTTCGACAACCCGCCCGGCAGCGAGGGCTACCGCCCGCTCCGGGCCCTGGCCCTCGTGACGTGGAAGAACGAGCAGGCCGCGCGCGTGCTCAAGTCCGAGCGTGAGGTGAAGGCGGCGGAGCAGGCCGGCGAGGTCGTCATCGAGCGCCCGGGCGTCGTCGTGAACATGCCGCTCGTGACGTGGCCCGGGGGCCGCCGGTGATCCGGGTCGAGTTGCTGACGGCGCCGGGGTGAGTGAAGTGCGGGACGACCAAGGCGTTGGTCGCCACACTCATCCAGGAGGCGAGCGCAGGCCTTGAAGGGCTTCAGCTCGACGAGGTCGACGTCTCGGAG
>MGBT01000111.1:24267-27398 GCA_001788395.1 Candidatus Rokubacteria bacterium GWA2_70_23 | reverse complement strand
CGAGCAGCAGGAGGATGACGCCCATGGCCGTGTCCATGGCGACGGGCGCCCCCACGCGGTCGATGAGCGCCGCATGGTTCAGCGTGACGTAGAGCGCGGCGTAGGCGCCGACCGCGGCCAGGGCGAGGTCGTACCACGGCAGCCGACGCTGCCGCGCCGACGTCATCATCGGATAGAAGAGGAAGGCGAGCGACAGAGTGAAGGCGAGGTGCACGGAGCGCTGGAGTACACCGGGGAGCGCCCCGAAGGCGGCCGTCCAGAGCTGGAAGCCCGTCAACGTGAGCGCCAGCGCCCCGGAGAACCAGAAGGACCAGCCCGCGAGCTCGCGGGCGCCGAACTCGGCCTCCTTGACGAGCCGCTCGGCCTCCTCGATCCCCTTGCGCTCGTCGTCTCCCAGCCCGATCTTGATCTCCCCGGTCACGAGTGTGCCCTCGCTCCTCCGCTCAGCGTCCGGTCACGGCGTTGATGGCCTCGCCGAGCGTGGCCGCCGCCTCGTCGATCTGCTCCTCGGTGATGAGGGCAGACGCCCTCACCCCGGACGATCTCGGGGTAGGTCCAGCCCGGCGGCCGGCGGTAGAAGACCGAGGATGGGCTCATGGCTCGATGGGGCGCAGCAGAAGCTCGGTGCCGCGCATGCCCATGGCGTACGGCGCGCGATTCGGCAGGTACCGCATGAGCTCCGTGTTCCTCTCCGGGCCCAGGTATCTGACGAAGAGCACTCGGTCGGAGAGGTCGGGCGAGGCGTTGCGGTGGAAGTAGACCCAGGCGCCCGGATGCACGTGCAGGGCGGGAAGGCTCTGGACGAAGACCACCGCATTGTCGAGGCCGCGCTCTTCCACGAGGTCATACGGCGCGCGCGCCAGCGCCGACATGGCCCGGAGAGATCCGCCGTACACGGGCAGGAACGTGACGGCCGTGGAGAGCACGGCCGTCACGGAGGCCGCGAGGACGTGGCCCGGCGTCAGCGACGGGACGCCCCAGGCGCTGACCCGCTCCACGAGCCCCTCGATCCCGCTTGCCGAGAGGACCAGCAGCGGCACCGCGATGTCGGCGTAGTGGACCGGGCCCACCACGTTGATGCTGGGCACGGTGCTGACGGCATAGGCGGCCAGCACCGCTGCTGTGCCGAGGAAGAGCAGCATGCCGGCGGTGGAGCGCCGGAAGAACGGGAGGAAGATCAGTGACAGCGGCCAGCCGAGGAGCCAGAAATTGAGCCGGCCCAGCGTGTACGACAGCTCGTGCAGGCTCGGCAGCGGCACCGGGGCCGGCAGCGCTCCCAGCGTGAAGGTGAATCCATTGAGGCGGCCGAAGGTGTGATAGCCCGTGGTGAGCGGAGAGCCCGACAGCGCGCTGTTGTAGGCGAAGAAGGTGGCCAGCGTCGCGGCGCCGACCAGGCAGAAGAGGACCGCGCCTCGGCGGGCCTGGCGCGCGCGGTCCTTCCAGAGCCGCCAGCCGAGCCAGCCGATCCAGGGCGCGGCGAAGGCCGCGGCCGACAGCGGGCGGGTGAGGCCGGCAAACCCGAGCGCCACGCCGGCCGCGAGCCACCAGCCGGCGGCCCCGGGCCGCTCCGATACGCGGAGGGCCGCGTACACGAAGGCCATGACGAGCAGCCCCGCCGTCGAGTGGGCCAGGAAGGTCGCCGAGGAGAAGATGAAGAACGGCGAGAGGAGCATCAGGGGCAGGACGAGCACGGCCGCGCGCTGGCCGAAGAGCCGCCGTGTGGCGGCGAAGGCGATCGGGACCGTGAGCGCCGCTGCCACGGCGGGCACCCACCGGGTCACGTGGAGCCATTCCCCGACGGCGAGCACGGCCGGGTAGCCGGGGAAGTAGATGCCGTACCACTTGCCGTTGTTGATCGTGAACTGGTTGTCGAAGAAGGGACGGATCGTTTCGGGGAGCGACGGCACGTAGAGACGGCCGGACGCGAAGACCTTGGCCATGAAGGCATACACGTTCTCGTCGTCGGTGACCGCCGTGTCCCGGAGGAGCCCCACGCGCGTCGCCGTCACTGCGAGGAAGACGAGCGCGGTCGCCCCGAGGGCCAGCGCCCGCCCGTCGGCGACGGAGAGGCGCGGGAGCCGCTCGAACAGGGCCACGAGGCGGCCCCGCGCGGCCCCCGTCAGGCCGGCCGTGACGAGCAGGATCCCCGGGAGGCCGAAGAGGACGTAGTGCAGCAGGAAGACCATCTCGGCCTGGCCCCACCCGTGCCGGCCGTAGGTGATCTGGTAGGGCCCGTACGCGAGGCTTCCGACCCAGACCGCGGTCACCGAGAGCGCGCCGGCCATCCCGATGAGTGCCGAGCGGACTCTGGGACTCCCGCTCCGGCTCAGAGCCGCACCTCCGTGCCGACATGGGCTGCCACGGCCCGATCATAAGCGAGCCGTGCCGTCGTCGCATCCTCGGCGGCCCAGCCCACGGACTTGAAGAGCGTGATGTCTTCGGGGGAGGTGCGTCCGCGACGCCGGCCCGACACCACCTCGGCGAGCTCCGCCCGGATGTGCCGCCGTGAGATGGCCCGCGCGCGCAGTGGGATGAGGAGGTCGCCCGCCTCCTCCCACGCCCCCTCGTAGGTGTCCACCACGATGCGCGCCCGCTTGACCAAAGTCGTGTCCACCTCCCGGCTCGTGGGCCTGAAGGCGCCGACGGCGTCCACGTGCGTGCCCGGTCGCACGTCGCGCCCGCTGAAGACGGGCGTCGCCGACGTGGTGGCGCAGGTGATGAGGTCGGCACCGGTCACGGCGGCTCGCCGATCCCAGGAGACCTGGACATCGACGTCCAGTGTCTCCCGCAGGCGCTCGGCGAAGATGCGGGCCCGCTCCGGCCTGCGCCCGACGACCAGGACACGCTCGAAGGGCCGCACGACCTGGAGACAGCGCAGCTGGAAGGCCGCCTGGACGCCCGCGCCGAAGCAGGCGACCGTGGAGACGTCGCGGCGGGAGAGCAGCTGCGCGGCCAGCGCCGAGGTGGCGCCCGTGCGGATCGCGGTGAGGAAGGCCGCCTCCATCAGGCAGAGCGGCGCCCCGCTCGTGGGATCGGTGAGGAGATAGGAGGCGTGGATGGTCGGGAGCCCCCGCCGCCGGTTCTGCGGCACCACGGTCACCAGCTTGGTGCCGAGCGCGCGCCGGCGCGGG
>MGBT01000111.1:12884-24059 GCA_001788395.1 Candidatus Rokubacteria bacterium GWA2_70_23 | reverse complement strand
CGGATTTCCCCGCCGAGGTATGCCATGCCCGTGCCGTGGATCAGGCCGGTCTGGATGATGAGCCCCTCCGACAAGGCGAAGGTGAGGGCGCCGGGGGCCGGGCGGCCCTTGAACACGGACTCCCGCGCCACGTACTCCATGTCGTAGAAGAGCGGCTCGGTGAACCCGCACAGGTTGACGAAGGCGCAGATGTCGGCCTCCGACACCGTGCGCGCCTGCGTCCGGTAGGTGGCGCCGACCGTGTGCTCCTCGAAGCTGAGTCCCTGCGTGATCATGTCTGCGATCTCCTCAGGCCTCGCCGAGGTAGGCGCGGCGGACCTCGGGGTTGCCGGCCAGGTCGGCGGCTGCGCCCGAGAGCGCGATCTCCCCGGTCTCGAGCACATAGCCGCGCCCGGCGATGGACAGCGCCATGGCCGCGTTCTGCTCGACGAGGAGGATGGTGACGCCCTGCCGGTTGATGGCCTGCACGGTCTCGAAGATCTGCTCCACCAGCACAGGGGCGAGCCCCATGGAGGGCTCGTCCAGGAGCAGCAGGCGGGGCTTCGCCATGAGCGCCCGGCCGATGGCGAGCATCTGCTGCTCGCCGCCGGAGAGCGTGCCCGCCACCTGGGCCCGCCGCTCCTTGAGCCGCGGGAAGATGGCGAAGACCCGCTCCATGTCCTCCGCGATGCCACGATCGGAGCGGGTGTAGGCCCCCATCTCGATGTTCTCGAGAACCGTCAAGCGATTGAAGATGCGCCGCCCCTCCGGCACATGCGTGATGCCCTTGAGCACGATGCCGTGAGGCGGGGCGCCGGCGAGGGAGGCGCCGTTCAGGAGCACGTCGCCTCGACGCGGGGCCAGGAGGCCCGAGAGCGTCTTGAGGGTCGTGGTCTTCCCGGCGCCGTTGTTGCCGAGGAGCGTGACGATCTCGCCCTGGGCCACCCGGAACGAGATGCCCTTGAGCGCGTGGATCTCGCCGTAGTAGACGTGCAGGTCGCGGACGTCGAGCATCGGGGCCTCAGGCATGGACGCCCCCCGCGGGGAGCCCCGGCTTCTTCCTGCCGAGGTAGGCCTCCACGACGCGCGGGTTCTTCTGGACATCGGCAGCCTGGCCCTCGGCGATCTTCTGCCCGTAGTCCAGCACGGTGACGCGGTCCGAGACCTCCATGACCACGCGCATGTTGTGCTCGATGAGCAGGATCGTGAGGGAGAGCTCGCGGATCAGGCGGCGGAGGAGGTCCATGAGGGTGCGGGCCTCGCCCTGGGTCATGCCCGCGGTGGGCTCGTCGAGCAGGAGCACGGCCGGCCGCGAGGCCAGCGCCCGGCCGATCTCGAGGCGGCGCTGGTCGCCGTAGGGCAGGTTGCGCGCCAGCTCGTTGGCCTTCTCCCTGAGCCCCACGAGGCTCAGCAGCTCGCCCGCCCGGCGCCAGAGCTCGGCCTCCTCGTGTTTCCAGCGGCCGCCCCGCACCAGCACCTCCCACAGCGTCAGCGGCACCCGGCTGTGCATGCCCACCAGCACGTTCTCGGCCACGGTCATGTTGGCGAAGAGCCGGATGTTCTGGAAGGTGCGGCAGACGCCGAGCGCGGTGATCTGGTCGGGACGGCGGCCGAGGATGGGCAACCCCCGGAGGGTCACCGTACCTTCCTCAGGAACGCAGATCCCCGTGAAGACGTTGAAGAAGGTGGTCTTGCCGGCGCCGTTGGGCCCGATGATCGAGGCGATGTGGCCCTCCTCGAGCTCGAAGTCCAGCGAGTCCAGCGCGGTGAGCCCGCCGAACCGCTTCGTGACGCCCCTGGCCTCGAGGATGACCGTCATGTCAGTTCTCGGGACGCGCCGCCGCGTCGCGCAGCTCGCGGTGCCGGCGCTGGGCCGGCAGGATGCCCTGGGGGCGGAAGATCATCATCAGGACCAGGATGAGGCCGAAGACCATGCGCTCGTACTTGGCCGGCTCGAGCTGCGTCGGCAGGTTGGCGAGGCTCCAGCCGAAGATGGTCACCCCGGCGTTCCGGAGCTCGTTGAGCCAGAGGGACAGCCCCTTCAGCACCTGCAGGTTGAGCACCGTCACCACCGTGGCGCCGAGGATGGCGCCCGGGATCGAGCCCATGCCCCCGAGGATCACCATCGCCAGCACGCCGATGGACTCCATGAAGGTGAAGGACTCGGGGTTGATGAACACCTGCTTGGCCGAGAAGAGGACGCCCACCGCGCCGGCGAAGGAGGCGCCGCACGCGAAGGCCATGAGCTTCATGCGCACGAGCGGGACGCCCATGGCCTGGGCGGCGGTCTGGTCCTCGCGGATCGCCTCCCAGGCGCGGCCCACGTGCGAGTCCTCCACCCGCCGGTTCACCAGGATGGTGACGCCGACGATGAGGAGCACGAGGAAGTAGAGGTAGAGCGGGTAGACCACGTTCGGGTTCGGGTCGATCCCGAGGGCGCGCAGCGCAGGATCGAAGAAGATCGGGGGGCGCGAGATCGGCGTGATGCCCTTGGGCCCGTTGGTGAAGTTGATGGGCTTGTCGAGGTTGTTGGCGAGCACGCGGATCACCTCGCCGAAGCCCAGCGTGACGATGGCGAGGTAGTCGCCGTGGAGCCGGAGCACCGGCAGCCCGAGGAGGATGCCGGCGCTGGCGGCCACCCCGACGCCCAGGAGCAGGAAGACGAAGAACCAGGCGGGCGGGACCGGGAAGGCGCTGCCGCCGAAGATCTGGTTGGCCTGCGGCGAGCCGAAGATCGCCCACGTATAGGCTCCCACGGCGAAGAAGGCCACGTAGCCGAGGTCCAGCAGCCCCGCCAGGCCCACCACGATGTTGAGCCCCAGCGCCAGCGCGACGAAGATGCCGACCTGGATCGCGATCTCGAGGTAGTAGCCGTTGATGGAACCGACCACCGGCATCAGCACGCCCAGGGCGCCGGCGGTGAGCAGCCCCTTGAGCCAGGCCGGCATGCTCGCGAAGTACAGGAGCAGGATCGAGGCCTGGAAGAGCATGAAGGCGACGATGGAGCGGGGGAAGTGCGAGACCGCGTACGCCGTGATCCCGAGCAGCGCGATCACCAGGATAGTCGCGGGCACGGGGCGGGATAGCAGCGATGTGATCACGCGCGCTCCCTGACGACCTCGCCCAGGAGGCCCTTGGGCCGGAAGATGAGGATCAGGATGAGGATGGAGAAGGCGAAGATGTCCTTGTACTCGGCGCCGAAGGCTCCGCCCGTGAGGAGCGACAGGTACGAGGCCGCGAACGCCTCCAGGAGTCCGAGGACGAGCCCGCCCAGCATGGCCCCGGGAATATTGCCGATGCCGCCGAGCACCGCGGCGGTGAAGGCCTTGAGGCCGGGGATGAAGCCCGTGTACGGGTTGATCAGGCTGTACTGGACGCCGAAGAGCACGCCCGCCGCCCCGCCCATGGCGCCGCCGATGAGGAAGGTCAGCGAGATCATCCGGTTGACATTGATCCCCATGAGGCTGGCCGTCGCCTGATCCTCGGCCACGGCGCGGATGGCCTTGCCGATCTTGGTGCGGTTCACCAGGGCGTGGAGCCCCCACAGCATGAGGAGGGAGGCCACGATGACCACGAGGGACTTCACCGAGACATCGAGGGTCTCGGTGAAGCTGTACCGGATGTTCAGCGTGTCCATCGTCGGGTAGACGAGGTTGAAGGCGTTCCGCCAGATGCTCTCGACGAGCCTCACGGCGTCCTGGAGGAAGAAGGACACGCCGATGGCCGAGATGAGCGGGATGAGCCGCGGCGCGCCGCGGAGCGGCCGGTAGGCGACGCGCTCCACCGTCACGGCCAGGAGGCCGCTGGCCAGCATGCCGAGCAGCAGCACCACGAGCAGCACGAGGAACGGCGAGAAGATCTCCAGCAGCCCGGCGGCCTGGAGCGTGAGGAGGATCTCCACACCGACGAAGGCGCCCACCACGAAGATCTCCGAGTGGGCGAAGTTGATGAACTCCAGCACCCCGTACACCATGGTGTACCCGAGGGCGATGAGAGCGTACATGAAGCCCAGGATGAGTCCGTCGAGGAGGACCTGGGGGAAGATCCCGATCAGGAGCGGAAAGTCCATGGGGCCGCGAAACAGCACAAAGGGGAGGGACCCGCTAGCGGGCCCCTCCCCTTTGTCGGTTCATGCGGGGGTCTTAGGACTTCTTGAGCGGCGGGGCCGCGATGGACAGCCGCTTCACTTCCTTGTTGTCGCCCCACTTCCCGGGATCGTCGGAGGCCACCTGGAGCACGAAGTAAAGGGCCTTCTTCGGATCGCCTTTCTCGTCGAACTCGATCGTTCCCGTGATCCCCGTGTGCTTCGTCTTCCGCACGGCGACGGAGACCTGCTCGCGGCTCGGCACCTTGCCGCCGCTGGCCTTGATCGCCGCCTCGATGGCCTTCAGGCCGATGGCCGTCGCGTCATAGGCCTGGGCCGCGAAGGGCTCCGGGTCCTTCTTGAACTTGTCCTTGTACTGCTTGGCGAACTCCTTCGCCGCCGGGTACACGGACACCGGGCCCGCCACGGAGGTGTAGTACATGCCCTGGACGGCCTTGCCGGCGATCTTCGTCAGGTCCGAGGAATCCATGCCGTCGGGGCCCATGAAGGTGGCCTTGACCCCCTTCTCGCGCGCCTGCTTGAAGAAGGGCGCCGCCTGATCGTAGATGCCGCCGAAGTAGATCAGGTCCGGGTTCTTGGCCTTCATGGGCGTGATGATCGGATCGAAGTTCGACTTCTCCTCGGTGCCCTCGAAGCCGAGGATCTTGATCCCCTTCTTCTCGGCGTCCGCCTTGAAGAACTCGGCGACGCCCTGGCCATAGGTCGTCTTGTCGTGGATCACGTAGGCCGTTTTCGCCTTCAGCGTCGTCTTGGCGAACTCGGCGCCCACCACGCCCTGGACGTCGTCGCGGCCGCAGACCCGGCTGACGTTCAGGTAGTTGCGGTCGGTGACGGTCGGGTTCGTGTTGGCGGGGGAGATCATCGCGAGCTGGGCCTCCTTGTACTTCTCGGAGGCCGGGATGGCGACGCCCGAGTTCAGGTGCCCCACCACCACAAGGATGTCCTTGTCGGCGATGACGTTGGCCGCGTTGGCGACGCCGACGTCGGGCTTGGCCTGGTCGTCGAAGGGGACCAGCTCCACCTTGAAGCCGAGCTTCTCGATGGGCCCCTTCAGCTTCTCGATGGCGAGCTGGGTGCCGAGCTTGATGCCCTCGCCCAGCGCGGCCTGTCCGCCCGAGAGCGGACTCTGCGTGGCGATCTTGATGGTGCCCTTGGACTGGGCATCCGTCAGCGAGGTCACGGGGAGCACCAGCGCGAGAGCGGCGAGTGCGACCGGCAGATAGCGGAGTCGTACGGTTCTCATCGGTTCCCTCCTCAACACAGGGCGGGTAAGGGTTAAGGGCGACGACATTATAACCGTTTCTGTTTCACGGTCAACGACCGTCCGGGCCCCGGCCGGGCCTCCGCATGACCTCGAGGAGGCGGGCCGTCGCCTCCCTTGGATCGGGGGTGCCGCAGACGGCGGAGATCACCGCTGCCGCATCGGCGCCGGCCTCCATGACCTGGGCCGCATTGGCCTCTGTGATGCCTCCGATGGCGACCACTGGAACGCCGAGCCGGGGGCGGAGCTCCCTCAGGAGATCGAGCCCTACCAGCTGGAACCCGGCCTTGGTGCCCGTCGGGAAGATGCTGCCCACCGCGATGTAGTCGGCGCCGTCCTCCCGCGCCCGGCGGGCCTGGGGCTCGTCGTGGGTCGAGACGCCCAGGATCATCCCCGGGCGGAGGATGCGGCGCGCGGCTGCTGCCGGCAGGTCCTCCTGTCCCACGTGGAGCCCGTCCGCCTCGAGCGCCAGCGCCAGGTCCGCGCGGTCGTTGACGATGAAGAGCGCGCCGGCCCGGCGGCAGCGCTCCCGCAGCGTCCGCGCCAGCGGAAACAGCTCCGCCATGGGCATGGTCTTCTCACGGAGCTGGACCACGCGGCCCCCGCCGGCGAGGACCGCCTCGAGGAGGGCGGGCAGCTCGCGCCCGCGGGCTGCTGCGCGGTCCAGGATCACGTAGAGCGGCGTGGGGAACATCACGGCCGGCTAGAGATTCCGCTCCATCCGCGGAAGCGTGAACTCCCCCGACAGGAACGCCGGGTCGGAGAGGAGTTTCAGGTGGTACGGGATCGTGGTCTTGACGCCCTCCACGATGGTCTCGGCGAGCGCGCGGTGCATGCGAGCGATGGCCTCGGCGCGGTCGCGGCCGTGGACGATGATCTTGGCGATGAGCGAGTCGTAATGCGGCGGGACCGTGTAGCCGGCCATCATGTGGCTGTCCACCCGGACCTTCGGGCCGCCCGGGGGCACCCACGCGGTGACCCGTCCGGGCGAGGGGACGAAGGTCTCCGGATCCTCGGCGTTGACGCGGCACTCGATGGCATGCCCGCTCATCTGGACGGCGCTCTGTGCGTAGCCCAGGGACTCGCCCGCGGCGAGCCGGATCTGCTCGCGGACGAGGTCGACCCCCGTGACCATCTCGGTCACCGGGTGCTCGACCTGGATCCGCGTATTCATCTCGATGAAGGAGTAGCGTCCCCCTCGATCCACCAGGAACTCCACCGTGCCGGCCGACACGTAGTTGACGGCATGGGCGACGGCGAGGGCGGCCTTGCAGAGGCCGGCCCGCGTCTCGGCCGAGATGGTCGGGGCGGGGGATTCCTCCAGGAGCTTCTGGTGCCGCCGCTGGACCGAGCAGTCGCGCTCGCCGAGATGGACGCGGATCCCGTTCCGGTCGCCCAGCACCTGCACCTCGACATGGCGCGCCTCGTCCACGAACTTCTCGAGGTACAGCTCCCCGGAGGCAAACGCCTTGGTGGCCTCCGACTGGCAGGTGGCCCAGGCCCGGGCCAGCGCGTCGCGCTCGCTCACGATGCGCATCCCGCGGCCGCCCCCGCCCGCCGCGGCCTTGATCATGACCGGGTAGCCGATGCTGTCGGCGACCCGTTGCGCCTCGTCGAGGCCCCGGAGGGCGCCGTCGCTGCCGGGGACCACCGGGGCCCCGGCTTGCCGGGCCATCTCGCGCGCCTGGGCCTTGTCGCCCATGATGCGGATGGCCTCCGGCGAGGGGCCGATGAACGTGATGCCGCAGGCCCGGCAGATCTCGGCGAAGGCGGCGTTCTCGGACAGGAGCCCGTAGCCCGGGTGGATGGCCTCGCTGTCGGTGACGGCGGCGGCGGAGATGATGCTCGGGATGTTGAGGTAGCTCTGGCGCGACTCCGCCGGGCCGATGCAGATGCTCTCGTCGGCGAGCCGGACGGGCAGCGAGGCGGCGTCCGCCGTCGAGTGGGCGATCACGGCGCGGATGCCCATCTCGCGGCAGGCCCGGAGGATGCGCAGGGCGATCTCCCCGCGATTCGCGATCAGGATCTTGTGGAACATGGGTGCGGGAGGGGACCAGGTCGTCCGGTCTCAGCGCCGCGGCTCGACCAGGAACAGGGGCTGACCGAACTCGACGGGCTGGCCGTTCTCCACCAGCACCTTGGCGACGCGCCCCGTCAGCTTGGACTCGATCTCGTTCATCAGCTTCATCGCCTCGATGATGCAGAGGACCTGGCCTTCCTTGATCAGGTCCCCCTCGCTGACGAAGGGTGCGGTGTCGGGGCCGGGCGCCCGGTAGAAGGTGCCGACCATGGGGGCCTCGACCTTGACCAGGCTCGCCTCCAGGGCGGGCTCCAGGCCCTCCGTGGGCAGGGCGCCGGCAGCCCCCGGGGCGGCGGCCCGGGGGGCACGCTCACCGGCCTGAGCGCTCCGCTCGCGAACGACCCGGATCCGCGTGCCGCCTTGTTCCACCTCGAGCTCCGCCAGATCGTGCTGGACCGCCAGCTCCACGAGCTCCCTGGGCGTCCATGCGCCGCTTCCCTTCCCCGATCCGCCGCGCACGCTCTCTTTCCTGGCCACGCCGCTACCCCGCTGCCGCGACGCGGCCGAGGTACTCGCCGCTGCGCGTGTCGACCTTCACCACATCGCCCACGTTGAGGAAGAGCGGCACCTGGACGACCGCCCCCGTTTCCAGCCGGGCGGGCTTGGAGCCCCCGGAGGCGGTGTCGCCGCGCATGCCCGGATCGGTCTCGGCGATCTGCAGATCGATGAAGTTCGGCAGCTCCACCGTGACGGGGCTGCCGTCGATGAAGAGGATCTCGACCTCGATGTTCTCCTTGAGGAAGTCCCGGGCATCCCCGACCTCCTCGGGCGAGAGCGAGATCTGCTCGTAGGTCTCGACATCCATGAAGTGGAGGCGGTCGTCCTTGTACATGTACTGCATGCGCTTCTCGTCGAAGTCCACCAGCTCCACCTTCTCGCCCGCGCGGAAGGTGTTGTCGATGACCCTCCCGAGCTTGAGGTGCTTGAGCTTGGTGCGGACGAACGCCCCGCCCTTGCCGGGCTTGACGTGCTGGAAGTCGACGATGGAGTAGGGCGCCCCGTCGAACTGGATCTTGAGGCCCTTCTTGAACTCAGCCGTGGACACTTGCATCGCGTTATGGTCCCTTCCGCTTTTGGGTCCTGGTCCGAACCGCCTGCTCGAGCAGCGAGCGGGCCCGGGCATCTCCCGGATTCCTCTTGAGCAGCCGCAGGAAGATCTGCGCGGCGTCCTCGCAGAGCCCCTGCTCGAGGCAGGCCGCCCCGAACGAGAGCGTGGCGAACGTGTCGTCGGCCAGGAGCCCGGCGAGCGGCGAGCCGTCCGGGAGGCGGCCGTCGCCCTTCAGGAGCTCCAGCGTGACGCGCGACTCGCGGTCCCCCGGGTCCAGCTTCGCCGCCTGCTCGAGGTGGGTGATCGCGTCATCGAGCCGGCCTGCAAGCCGATCGAGCTGCGCCAGGAGCCGGTGTGCCTCCGGGTCTTTCGCTCCGCTTGCCACGAGCGCCCGAAGCTCGGCCGCGGCCCCATCCGTGTCGCCCTCGTCCAGGAGCGCCTTGGCGAGCACGAGTCGCGCCGTCGTGTAGTGAGGGAAGCGATCGAGTCCCTCGCGGCACAGCCTGATCGCCTCGCGGCTCCGGCCCGCCTTGCGATACGCATCCGCCAGGGGGGCGAAGGCGAGCGACGCGGGATCCTTCGCGAGCCGCTCCTCGTAGCGGCGGATGGCGCTCTGGGCGGCTTCCTGGGCCGCGACGTCCCCGCCGACCCGAGGCACCGGCTGAACCATGGCGATTTCGTTATACGTCGGTCGCCGCGTCGAGTCAATCGAGCTCAGGCGAGCTCTTCCAGGGTCTCCAGCACGGCCGCCTGCGGCACGTCGAAGACGAGGCGGAAGGAGCCGATCCTCGGGGCGAGCACGAACGGCACCCGGCCATCCCTTGCCTTCTTGTCTCGGGCCAGGGCCTCGATGACGGCCGCGGGCTCGGCCCCCGACCCCCTCACCGGCAGGCCCACCGCCTGGAGGATCCCGGTCTGCCTCGCCGTCGCGTCAGCGCCGGCGATGCCGAGCCGCTCGGCCAGCCGTGCCTCCGCGGCGATGCCGAGCGCCACCGCCTCCCCGTGCGTCCACCGCTCGAAGCCGGTGACCGCCTCCACCGCGTGGCCGATGGTGTGGCCGTAGTTCAGCACCGCGCGCAGCTCCGCCTCCTGCTCGTCACGCTCCACCACCGCGGCCTTGATCCGGCACGACCCGGCCACGACCCGAGTCAGCGTCGGGAGATCGCGCGCCAGGAGCGCGGACAGGTGCGCCTCCAGGTCGGCGAAGTAGGCGGCGTCGAGCACGATCCCGTGCTTGATGACCTCCGCGAGCCCCGATCGGAACTCCCGCTCCGGGAGCGTGAGGAGGACGGCCGGGTCAACCACGACGAACCTCGGCTGGTGAAAGGCGCCGATCAGGTTCTTGGCGCGCGGGTGGTCGATCGCGGTCTTGCCGCCGATGGAGGCGTCCACCTGGGCCAGGAGCGTGGTGGGCACCTGGACAAAACTCACCCCCCGCATGTACGTGGCCGCCACGAACCCGGAGAGATCTCCGACCGCGCCGCCGCCCACGGCCACCACGGTGGAGGTCCGGTCCAGGCCCGCCGCGAGGAGCGCGTCCCATGCCCGCTCGGCGGTCGCGAGGGTCTTCGCCGCTTCGCCTGCGGGCAGGCGGATCTCCGTCACCGAGAAGCCGGCGGCCTCGAGGCCCTCCACGACCTGGCGACCGTGGAGCGCCATGACCGGCTCGTCGCTCAGCACGGCCACCCTGCTGCCCACGCCGGTACGCGAGAGCTCGGCGCCGACCGCGCGCAGGAGGCCTGGGCCCACGAGGATACGGTAGGAGCGCGACCCCAGGGTCACCGCGATGTCTATCATCTTGCTTGAATGTAATGTACTGGGGTGCCGCCGCAACCGGGGCGGGGTTACCAGCGCTTGAGGGAGTCCTGGTAGCCCTGGTAGTTCCGGCGGATCTCCTCGAGGCTGTCGCCGCCGAACTTCTCGAGGACGGCCTGGGCGAGCGTGATGGCCATCATGGCCTCGCCCACCACTCCCGCAGCGGGCACCGCGCAGACGTCGCTCCGCTCCACCACGGCCTCCACCACTTCCTTCGTCTCCAGGTCCACGGATTGGAGCGGGCGCCGGAGCGTCGCGATGGGCTTCATGACGGCGCGCACGATCACGGGCTGGCCGTTGGTCACGCCGCCCTCGAGCCCACCGGCGCTGTTGGTGCGCCGGCTGAAGCCCGCGTCCCGGTCGAAGAGGATCTCGTCGTGGACCTGGGAGCCGGGGCGGCGGGCGGCCTCGAAGCCCATGCCGATCTCGGCGCCCTTGATCGCGTGGATGGAGCAGAACGCCTGGGCGAGCCGTCCGTCGAGCTTGCGATCCCAGTGCACGTAGGAGCCGAGACCCACGGGGCAGCCCAGCGCCACCACCTCGAAGACGCCCCCCAGCGTGTCCCCCGTGGCCTTGGCCTGGTCGATGGCCTCGATCATGGCGCGCTCGGCGGTGGGGTCGGCGCAGCGAACCTCAGAGGCCTCGGCGCGGCGCTTGATCTCCTCCCAGGGCAGCTCGAGGGGGACGATGCGCAACCCTCCGATCTCAACGACGTGGCTCAGGATCGAGATGCCGAATTCCGCCAGGAGCCGCTTGGCGACCCCGGCCACGGCCACGCGCGCGGTGGTCTCCCGGGCACTGGAGCGCTCCAGCACGTTGCGGATGTCACGGTGGCCGTACTTCATGGCGCCGGCCAGGTCGGCGTGCCCGGGCCGCGGCCGCGTCAC
>MGBT01000111.1:1146-12866 GCA_001788395.1 Candidatus Rokubacteria bacterium GWA2_70_23 | reverse complement strand
CGCCGGCGGCTCGCCGACGGCCATGGTGGTCTTCCAGTTCTCCCAGTCGCGGTTCTGGATGGACAGCGTGATGGGGCTGCCCAGCGTCACGCCCCAGCGCAACCCGGAGGAGATGTGGGCCTGGTCGCGCTCGATCTTCATGCGGCCGCCGCGGCCGTAGCCGCGCTGCCGCCGCGCCAGGTCTTCGTTGATGTCGGCCTCGCTCAGGAGGAGGCCGGCCGGCACGCCCTCGATGATCGCCGTGAGCGCCTCGCCGTGGGATTCCCCGGCGGTGAGGAAGCGGAACGTCCCGCTCACGAGCCTACTTGCCCGGCGCGGTCTGCGCGGCCTGGGCGCCGTCGGACTTGAGGATGGTGGGCGTCACGAACACCACCAGCTCGCGGCCCGTCTCGAAGGTCTCCTTCTGCTTGAAGAGCCAGCCGAGCACGGGGATGTCGCCGAAGAGCGGGACCTTGCGGACGGTGTTCTGCTGGACGGACTGCGTCACGCCGCCGATCACCAGCCGCTCGCCTTCCCTCATGAGCACCTGGGTCTCGGTCTTTCTTCGGTTGATGAGCGGCACGCTCACCCCGGGGGCGGGGCTGATGGTGTCGCCACGCGAGTTGTTCTCGACCAGGACCACCATCTTGATCTTGGTGATGTCCTCGCCGCCGATCTTCTCGCGGATGACGGTGGGCGTGACCTCGAGCTTGAGCACGGCCTCCTTGAACTGGATCTGGGTGCCGGCGCTGCTCACCGTGGCGTAGGGGATCTCCTCGCCGAGGGTGACGGAGGCCTTGCTGTTCTCCACGGTCACGATCTCGGGGCGCGCCAGCGTGCGCGTCTTGCCCTGGGTCTCGAGGGCCTGCAGCGCGAGGTTGATGTTGAGCTTGGTGCCGATGATGCCGAAGGCGATGCCGCCGGCCGGCACGGCGCTGGAGGCGTTGGGCAGCAGCGAGAAGGGCAGGTTCACGAGGTTGGCGCCCGCCGGGAGCCCCGTGCCCGGCACCATGGGCAGGAGGTTGCTCAGCGTGAGCCCGGGGTTCGCCGGGGTGATCTGGACGGGCGCGATGCCGGTCCCGGCGTTGGTGGTGGCGAAGCCCTGGCCCACGAGCGTGGTGTTGCCGACGTTGCGGGCCGTGGCGCCGCCCCACTGGACGCCGATGGCCTCCAGCGCGTTGCGGTCCAGGATCTCCATCCGCGCCTCGATCTTGACCTGGGGCAGCGGCACGTCGAGCTGCTCGCGGATCAGCTTCTTGATCCGCTCGAGGTCGGCCGCGTAGTGGCGGATGAAGATGGTGTTCGTGGGCTTGTGGGAGCGGATCGTGATGCCCTTGGCCAGCACGTCCTGGCTCACCGACACCACCGGCCGCAGCCCTGCCTGCCCGGCCTGCGGGCCGAACATCTGCGAGAACGGTTGTTCCGCGATATACGGCTGGCCGCCTGTCCCGGGGGCAGCCGCGGGCGTGGGGCCGCTCGGGAGCACCTGCGGCACGAGCGGTTGCGACGGCACCGGCGCCGTGCCCTCGGGCGGAATGCCGAGTATGCCCTGGAGCGTCCGGGCCACCTCCTCGGGATCGGCATAGGAGAGGCGGATCGTCTCCTCGCGGAGGGGGCCGCGCGCCCTGGCCTCCTCGGCCGCTGCCTGGGCGTTGAGCCGCTTGGCGGCCAGATCGGCCTCCTTGAGCTGCGCCTCGGCGAGCTTGGTGCGGGTGTCGATCTCCGCCTTGAGCTTGGCCTCGTTCAACCGGGCCACGGCCTCCCGCTCCTTGCCGAGCTGTTCCGTGGAGACGATCCGGATCACGCCGGCCTTCTCGATCTTCTGCAAGCCCCGCACCTCGAGGATCGTCTCGAGGGCCTGCTCCCAGGTCACGTTGCGGAGGGAGATGGAGGCCTTCCCCTTGATGTCGTCACCCGCCACGATGTTCCGACCGCTCTCGGCGGCGAGGATGCGGAGGAGATTCACGACGTCGGCGTCCTTGAAGTCCATGGAGATGAGGCGCGAGCCATTGGCGGCCGGGGCCTGGGCAGAGGGCTGGGCCTGGGCCAGGCGGATCGGAGCGGGGACAGCCTGGGCGCTCGCCATCGGCTGAGTCGTCGCCGCCGCGGCCTGGGCGACCCGGGCGGCAGCGGGGGTGGGCGCGGGCGCCTCGACCTTCGCCTCGGCCTTGAGGTCGGGCTTTGGCTCCGGGCGTCGCGCCGGCTCCGGGCCCGGCGTTCGCTCGCTCTTGGCGGTGGCCGAGGCGTCCAGGATCACGGACAGGCCATCCGGGCCCTGCTCGATCCGATAGCCGAGCTTCCGGGTCAGCTCGAGGACGACGCGGGAGGTCCCGGGCTTCCACTGGCTGCCGCGGATCTCCTTGATGGGGGCCACGTCGGGCGTGAGACTCTGGCTGCTCCAGCCGTACACGGTGTCCGCCAGGTCGATCACGAGCCGGGTCGGGGACTCCATGAGCGTGACCTGGTAGCGGGCCGGCCCGCTGGTCTTGATCTTCACCGTTACGCCGTCGGCGGCCCGATCGATGCTCACGTTCCTGAGCTGGACGGGTGCGGTCTGGGCTCTGCTGATCCCCGGGCTCAGGAGCCCGATCACCAGCAGGAACGTCGCGATGCGCGCCATACCCTTCATGACCTCACCCCTCTCTCAGTCCGTTCTCAATCTGAGCGTCACGCTGCTCGACTTCTGGCTCGGCGGCCCGGCAACGGCAAAGCTCACCGAGTCCGCGGTGATCTGGGTCACGCGGCCGTCGCCCAGCGTGTCGCCCGGCTTGAGGATGTAGCCGATGCCGTCCGGCGCCTCGACCAGCGCCAGCGGCCACTGCCGTCCCTGGATGACCCCCACCAGCTTCACCGAGCCTACCTGGAGCCCCTTGCCGCCCTGGCTCACGATCACCACCGGGCTGAATGGATCGCGGCGCTGCTTGGTCGCGTAGGGGATGGGCGGCAGCGGCGCCCCCACCTCGGCCAGGGCGGCCATGCCCGGCGGCTTTGGCGGCGGGGGTGTGGCGACCGGCCCCGGAGCGGATGGACCCGGCGGTGTCGATGGCGCTCCGCCTCCGCAGCCCGCGAGCACGAGCGTCAGGGCCGCCAGCAGCAGCGCGCCACGGGCGATCATGGGCGGGCTCCTGGACGCGGCGCGGCCGGCGCAGGTGGCGCAGCCGGAGCGGCTCCGGCCGCGGGCTTCGCCGGCGCCCCCGGCTTACCCGGCCCGGGCGCTCCCTCGGCCCGGAAGACGTAGGTCGCGAGCGTCATCTCGGCGCGGATTGTCCCGGTCGGGCGATCGATCCCCGAGACCTTGAAGTTGCCGAGGGTCACCACCCGCGGCAGTCGGGCCACCCGGTCGAAGAAGGCGCCGAGCTGGTGGTAGCCCGCCTCGGCCGTCATGGTGATGGGCACCTCGGCGAAGACGGCGCGCTCCTCGGGCGGCCTGGGCTGGAACAGGGCCACGCCCAGCCCGGACTGGATGGCCAGGTCCGAGACCTGCCGGTAGAGCCTCGGGATGTCCTTCTCACCCGGGAGACGCTCCTTGGCAGCCTCGAGCCGCTTGCGCAGCGCCTCGGCCTGGAGGCGGAAAGGCCGCAGGTTGGCCTCGTCGGCTCGCGCCTTCATCACCTCGGCGCGGAGCGCTTCGTTTCGCTGGAAGAGGCCGTCGCGCTCGTCCGTCTTGGGCGAGATGAGCAGGAACCAGCCGAGCGCCCCCACGGCCACGAGCGGCAGCACCCCCAGGATGACCTTCTGGGGCGTCGGCAGGGCGTAGATGGGGTCCAGGAGGGCCATGGCTCAGATCTCGAAGCGGCACGACACCTCGAAGGTGATCGTCCGCGGCGACTTGGTCAGGTCCTGGCGCGACTCCAGAAGGTCCACGTCCTTGAACTTCCCGGAGGCCTTCAGGTTCGCCATGAAGTCGGCAAGCGCCGTTGAGGAGTACGTGGTGCCGGCGAAGCGGAGCTGCTGCCCCTTCTCCTCCATCCGCGTGAGCCACAGGCCCTTCGGGAGCATGTCGGCGACGGCGTCGAGCAGGTACACGGGGCGCGTCTGTAGCCGGGCCACGGACTCGATGGCGTTGACCCGGCGCTCGAGCTCCTCCTTCTCCCGCTTGAAGCGCTGGCCCTCGGCGATCACCTGCTTCAGCCGGGTGATCTCCTTCTGGTTCTCGGCGATCTGTCGGTTCAGGTCCTGCACCTCCGAGTCGAGCGTCCACCACCAGAAGCCGAGGACGGCCACCAGGGCCACGAAGAGAATGCCGAAAAGGATGCCCAGGTTGAAGCTCGGTATCGCGAAGCGCTTCTTCGCGGTCGGCGGCGCCAGGTTGATCTTGATCATGCCGGCTTATCCCCCGGGCGCCGGAGCCCCAGCCCCACCGCCACCGCCAGCGCCGGCCCCATCCGCTCGATCTCGTGGGCGGGGAATCGCGCCGCATCCACCTGGACCCCCTGGAAGGGCCGCGCCAGCTCCGCGGGGATCCCCCACGAGGAGGAGAGGAACTCGTCGAGCCCGGCCAGCCGCGCGCAGCCCCCGGAGAGCACGATCTTGCCGATCCGCTCGTGCTCGGCGGCGGAGGCGAAGTAGTCGAAGGTCCGCTGCACTTCCAGCGACAGATCCCGCGACACCGACTCGAGCGCCGGGACCATGTCCTCCCAGTTGACGCCCACCTCCTGCCCTTGCTTCGCGGCCTCGGCCTTCTCGAAGGGGATGTTCAGCCGCTGGGCGATGGCCTCGGTGTAGTGGTGGCCGCCGAAGGGGACGTCGCGGGCGAAGATGGAGGCGCCGCCACGGATGACGTTGGTCTTCATGAAGCTGGCGCCGATGTCGATAATGGCCACCGCTTCGCCGCTGTCGCCGGGATTATTCATCTCGTACTGGTTCTGGATGGCGAAGGCATCGAGATCCACCACCACGACCTCGAGCCCGGCCTCCTCGGCCGCCGCCACGTACTCGAGCACCTTCACTCGCTTGACCGCCACGACCATGACGTCCATGGTGTTCCCCGCCTCACCGACGACCTGATAGTCGAGGAACACGTCGTCGACGGCGAAGGGGATGTGGTGCTCGGCCTCGAGCCAGATTGCGTCGGCCAGCTCCTTGGGCGACACCTTCGGGATCGGGACCCGCTTCGTCATGGCCTCGCGCCCGGAGACGGAGATGACGGCGGTCTTGGTCTTGATCCCCGCCTTCTCGACGCACTCCTTGATCGCCTCGGCGACGACGGACGGGTCCTTGATGGTGCCCTCGCCGATGACGTCGCGGGGCAAGGCGATCGTGGCGAAGGACAGGAGCGTGAGCCCGCCCCGCCCCTCGGCGAGCTCGACCACCTTCACGCTGCTGGATCCGATGTCCAGCCCGAAGGTCGCCTGCTTCTTCCCCAGCCCGAACAGCGCCATGGTCGGCTCCGTGCCCGCTGCCGCGCCTGCTCCCCGGGGACCGCCCCCGGGGCACGCGGCTCAACTGGCGGATAAGTGAGCGTGAGGAAAGGCCCCGAACAGGTGACTAATGTATACGGGCCCCGCCAAACCGCTGTCAACAAACAATACATGCCTCATATGGGGGATGTGCCCAGCGCGGACTACTTCAGGTTGGGGAAGTCGTCGCGCACCTTTACGCTGTTGGCGGGGTTGAGGTTCAGCGTCATCTCCTGGCTGGGCTGAAGTTCCACGCGCAGCCGCCAGATCACGGGGCCTGCGACCCGATCGGTGAGCATGTAGGGGCCGGGGGCCACGCTGGGGAACCGGTACCGCCCCTCCTCGTCGGTTCGCAGGTTGTAGCGCTCCTCCTTGGTGGGCGTGCCCGGCTGTCCGACGAGGATCAGCGCCTTGCGCACCATGGGCTGCAGGTCCTGCCCCTCGCCGAAGACCACCCGTCCCTCGAGGCTCGCGTTGCCCAGCTCGCGCTCCCCGCCGGCCGGCATCGCGGCGACCGCCGGCCGCGGCAGGGCGCCCACGCTGGCGAGCCATCTGCGAGCGGCCTCCACCTCGGCTGAGCCCGGCGCACCCCGCTCGAGCACCCACCTGAACTCGCGGATCGCCTCCTCCTTCAGGTCGAGGTAGGAGGCCGCCACGGCCAGGCCGTAGTGGAGCGGCAGGCTGTCTGGCGACGCTTCCAGCGCCCGCCGGTAGAGGTCCGCGGCCTTGGCGTACTCTGCCCGGTCGAGCGCCTGGGCCGCCTGGGTAGCGAGATCTGGCTCGGCCCGCGGCGGCGGCGGAGCCTCGCAGGCGGCCAGCAGCAGAATCCCCAGCAGCAGCCAATCCCCCGAGCGGAGCGAGGCGGCCAGGGGCCTCACGGGTCGGCGACTTCCTTGTACGTGCCCGCCTTGAGGAACCAGCTCTGGGGGATCTGACCGCCGCCGGTCTTGGCGTAGGCGCAGTTGTAGGTGATGGCGGCGTTGCCCCCCGTGTTGGTGTCGATGGTCGTGGCCACGGTGTCGCGGATGTTCTGCGAGATCATCTGGCCGACGATCTCTCCGGTGCCCGTACCCGTATAGGCAATGTCGTTGACGGCATAGACCATGCCGTGCATCCGGAAGTCGCCGCTGATATTGATGCCGCCGTTGGAGATGATCCAGCCGCTGAAGATGCCGCTCACATCCGCCGGGGCGCCTCCGTGGATGCTGAGGGAGGCGAACTCCGACGTGGGCGTCGAGGCCGTGATGTTGTTCCCAGTGGTGGTGTCCACGAAGATGATGCCGTTGGGCATCTGGTTGGACGAGTTGAAGGTCACGGCGCCCTGGTAGTAGGTCCCGCGGGCCTTGGCGATGGCCTTGAGCGCGTCGAGGTCGCTGCTGGTGAAGAGATAGCTGTCGAAGCTGGCCGCGCTGTAGCCGTTCACGATGTCAGCAGGGGGCGCCGTGCCCGTCTGGTTCCTGGTGCTGTTGCCGTCGGCCCCCCACACGTCCGCCGCGCCGCTGCCGATGGTCGTGGTGCCCGTGGTGATGGTCCCCGACTTGTTCCCGCAGGTCGTGTCCGAGCGCGAGTCGACCGTCGAGTTCCCTCCCACGTCCAGGTCGCCGCGGACGCAGAGCGCGCAGGGCGGGTCGAGGAACCGGATCTTGGCGAGTGTCGCGGTGATGCGCTGGTGGGCCCGGGCCTGGCCCGCAGGCGCCGTGTCGTTGGGGACCCAGCCGACGGCGACCACGCCGCGCTCGTTGCTCTGGGAGCCGTTGGTCACGGTCACCCGAAAGCCCCCCACCTGCGTCGCGCCCACCGAGACCGCGACAAGCTGGCTGCCGTCATAGGGCGCCGGCACGGTCAAGGGCAATGGGTCGGCCAGCCCGCCCGTCGCCGTGGAGTTGGTGAGCGCCCAGACGGCGCGCTCCACGCCGGCCTCGGCCAGGGCGCGGGCCTGGGCCACGCGGAGGTGGTTGGCGGCGATGGTCGGCTCGGAGGTGGACAGCACCGAGAACGCCACCACCAGCGCCGTGAGGATCAGCAGCGCGATGAGGGCCATCGGCAGCGCGATGCCGCGCTGGCCGGAGAGGATCCGGGCGAGTCGGCGAATGTCCATGTCTCTCCTCCCCATCACAGGTTCCGCAGCCGCACCATCGACTCCATCTTCGCGAACTGTCTCGCGAAGGAGCCGGTGCCGGCGGCCTCCTCCGTCCCGGTCTCGAGAGTGATCTTGATGACCTTGACGGCCGAGGCCGTCCCCGTGCTCGTGCCGGTATTGGTCTGGCCGTTGTAGGCCGAGTAGTAGGTGAAGGCCAGCGACTGGACGCCCCCGATGAGGATCGCCGCGACGCCCGCCGTGGTCCGGGTCAGGTTGCCGCTCCCGAGCTGGTACTGCACGGAGGCCCCGTTCTGGTCGGTGAAGGTCATGTTGGTGCCGCTGGGGATGGCGGTGACGGCCGTCGCCGAGCGGAGCTCGCGTGTCATGAGGTCCAGCGCCACCCGGGCGTTCTGCTGGGTCTCGACCCGGTTCGAGCCCATGATATAGGCTTCCTGCCCCTTCTGCTGGATGAGGATCACGGCTCCCAGCACGACGGCGAGCACGGCCGTTACCACGAGCAGCTCGGTGAGGGTGAAGCCGCGCTGGTCCCTGAGCATCCGCCGCATGGCGCTCACCTCTTCGCGATCAGCATCGTCACGGTGGCCGACTTGGTGGCCGGGCTCTGCCCCACGCCTGTCAGCGGCCGGTAGGTCACCGTCACCGTCACCTGGCGGAGGTTGGCGTCGGTGATGCCCGCGCACCCGCTCCCCGCCCCACAGTCGGTGACGCGCACCGTGCGGACGTAGGCCGTGTACGGCGCCGCGATGGGATTCTCATCGGGGAAGGTCGTGGTCCCGCCGCTCTGCGGGGCCGCGCTGCCGGAGGACGCGCCGAGGTTGTCCGCGGCGGGGGTCGTGGTCCAGGCCGCGTTCTTCACCTGCTCGAGCCGCGCGTTGGCGAGGAAGGTCGCGGTGGAGAGCTGGCTCCCCTCCTGGATCCCGTATCCGGCGATGGGGATGGCGGCCGCGAGCGCCGCGAGCCCCACGCCGATGATCGCGATGGCGACGAGCACCTCCACGAGGGTCATGCCATGCTGGTTCGTCACGCGCCGTCGCATGGCCGTGTCCCCTCAGGGCCCGACGTTGACCCGGCCAGAGGCCGACAGGGTCACGGAGAGCGTCCTGCCATTGGCGCTGTTCCGCACCGTGTAGGTGGCCGCGGGGGAGACCGCTCCGAGGTAGCTGAACACCGGGGTGGCCGTGCTGGTGAGGGTGAAGCCCTGCGGGACCTTCCAGTTCCCGGACGCGTCGGTGCCCGGCCCGACCCAGATAGTCCCACCGCAGCCGTTGACGCGCATCTGGATCGCGCCGGACGTGGTTTGGACGCACACCGACTGATTCTCCTTGATGGCGATCTGGCGTCCCTGGTTCAGGAAGGTCACGAGCTCCTCGGCCGCAGCCTTGAGCGCCGCGCTCTGGTAGTAGCTGATGAAGAACGGCGTCGTCATGGCCGCGAGGATGCCGATGACGGCGATCACCACCAGCAGCTCGGCCAGGCTGAACCCCGCTTGCCCCGTCTGTCTCTCAACGCGTACAGGGGCCATGTGTCTGTGACCAGCCTTTCCGCCGCTATGCGGGCTCACCGTGAAGTCTAGCAAGAAGGAGGCCAGGGGGGTGGGTCGAAGTTGGTGCATGGCCGAGGGCCGATTGCCGGGCGCAACCCGCGCTCTGCGCCCTCGCGCGGCGGCCAGGCCTGCAAAAGCAGCGCACTCAGGGAACGGGCGTGCCCCGCCGTCCGTCATGATGGGGTTGCGGCAGCCCTCCAAAGCGAACACGCGTGACGTCATGCCCATGACGGCCCTCGGAGCGGCTCTCATCTGACGAAGGCCGTCAGATACCACTGGAGGATTCCCTCGCCCCAGAGCAGGGCGAGCGCGCCGCCCAGAGCGAGGAAGGGGCCGAACGGGACGGCATCCTTCCTGCCCCGGCGCCTGAGCGCCAGCAGGACGATGGCCACGACGCCGCCCGCCAGCACGGAGATCATGATCCCCACGAGCAGCAGCCGCCACCCCAGGAACCCGCCGAGCATGGCGCCGAGCTTCATGTCTCCTCCCCCCATGCCGCCGCCGCTGGCGACGATGATCAGGAGGAAGAGGCCGCCTCCCACGACGGCACCGATGAGGGATTCGAGCCAGCGGGGCTGCCCGGTCAGGAGGCTCCATGCCAGCCCCACCGCGATGCCGGGAAGCGTGATGACGTCCGGGATGATCTGGTGGTCAAGGTCGATGCCCGTGACGGCCACGAGCGCCGCGAGCAGGACGAGCGCGCTCACGAGATCGAGCGAGAGCCCGCGCCGCGCCAGCGCCAGCAGGAACAGGCCGCCGGTGGCGGCTTCCACGACGGGATAGCGCCACGAGATCGGAGCCCGGCAGGACCGACAGCGCCCTCCGAGGAGGGCGAAGGACAGGAGCGGCACGTTGTCGTACCAGGGGATCGGCCCTTCGCAGCGCGGACAGGCCGATCGCGGCGTGACGATGCTCCGCCGCTCCGGCAGTCGCGCGATGACGACGTTGAGGAAGCTTCCCACGAAGAGCCCGAAGACGAAGACGAGGAACGAGGGGAGAAGTGCGCCCGGCGCCGTCACTGCCCATCTCCGCGGAGTTTCGCCAGCTGCTGTTCGGCATAGGCCAGGTCCGCCTGCTGGGTGTGGGCGAGCTCGCCCATGGCGCGGAGCCGGGCGATGTACCGTTCCCATGCCGCGCGCGTCCGCGCCGGCTCGCGCCCGGCATACACCTCGGCCGTGATCCGGTCCACCAGCGGGAGCCCGGGGCTCAGGAGCTCGGCCAGCTTGGCTCCACGCGTGAGGACGGCCTCGGCCTCGGCCTGTCGCCCGAGCTTGTGGAGCGCCAGGGCTAGGTTGAGCGAGGCGTGTACCTGGTGGGGGTTCAGGAGGAGCGACTCCTCGAGGTGAGCGATGGCCCGGGCGGGCTCCTCCCGGTACAGATAGATCGTGCCGAGCGTGGCGAGAATATCGGGGTTATGGGGAGCGTAGGCGTGGGCCTTGAGCGCATGCTCGAGCCCCTGTTCCGTGTGGCCGAGCAAGGTCCGGGTGAGGCCCAGCCCGACCCGCGCCCGGGGATTCTCGGGCATGAGGGACACGGCCGTCTGCAGATGGAGATCCGCCTCCACGATCTCGCCCCGAAGGAACTGGGTGAAGGCGAGGTTCACCCGCGGCAGGGCGGTTTGGGGCGAGGTCTCGACCATGCGGGAATACAGGCGGTAGTCGTCCTTCCAGTCCTCGTTGCGCCAGAGTGTCAGCAGCGCGTAGATCACCACGGTCCCGGCCAGCGCCAGCGCCGGGGCTGGGCGGAGCTGACTCGAGGCCGACACGTCCACCGCGCCCAGAAGTTTCCAGAAGAGCATGCCCACCACGAGGCAGAACCCGACGGTGGGGAGGTAGAGAAAGCGCTCCGCCATGATGGCGGTGGACAGGGGCAGCAGGTTCACCCCCACGAAGGGGATCAGGGTGATCCAGAACCAGAGGGCGCCGAAGCCGATCACGCGCGAGCGCCACGCCGCCCACGCCGTCAGCGCGAGCGCCGCCGCGAGGAGCGTCATGCCTGCCCAGAAGCCCGGGCTTCCCGGGAAGACCACCGGCACGATCAGCGGGTAGGCGTTGACAGGATACGGGATGACGGTGAGCCGGACGTAGGTGGCGACGATGTCGAGCGTGGTGAGGAGGCGGGTGACGAGACTCCCCCACGCGCTCGCCGCCGCGTCCACGATCCGGCCGAGGGCCACGAGGCGGATGCCCGCGTAGAGCGCCATGACCCCGAGGTACCCGGAGCAGCGGAGCACTGCGCGGCCCACCGCGCGCGGGCTCGCCAGATCGCCGCGCGCGGCCCAGTCGTAGAGCAGCAAGACCGCGGGCAGGGTGGCGGCCACCTCCTTGGCCGTGAGCGCGAGGAAGAACGACGCCAGCGACAGCACATACGTCCAGCGCCGGCCCGTGTCCCGCCAGGCCGCATAGGCCAGGAGCGCCCAGAGGAAGAAGAGCGTCGCCAGGACGTCGCTGCGCCCGGAGATGAAGGCGACCGACTCCGTGTGGAGTGGGTGGAGCGCGAAGACGAGGCCGGCGATCCCTCCAGCCCATAGGCTGCCCGTGAGCCGCCGGCCCAGGGCCAGGACGGCCAGGGATGTTGCCAGGTGCGCCAGCAGGTTGGTCAGGTGGAAGCCGGCCGGGGTGAGCCCCCAGAGCTGCACGTCGGCGAAGAAGCTCAGCGTCACCAGCGGGCGGTAGTAGTGGCTCGCCTCCTGGACCTC
>MGBT01000111.1:0-1070 GCA_001788395.1 Candidatus Rokubacteria bacterium GWA2_70_23 | reverse complement strand
CTTCGCGCAAGCGCTCTCTTCGTCACGCCTGAATGTGGAGGATCTCACGTTGCGGTTCGGCCTCTTCGCGCAAGCGCTCTCTTCGTCACGCCTGAATGTGGAGGATCTCACGTTGCGGTTCGGCCTCTTCGCGCAAGCGCTCATCGGGGGCGCCTGAACGTGAATGACCACGGGTTGCGGTTGGGCCTCTTCGCGCAAGCGCTCATCGGGGGGGGCTGGGGCGAGGGTCGCGCGGGCCAGCTCGCGTGCGCCCGAGGCCGAAGGAGGGAGACCGAGGCTTCGCGAGAGGGTCTCCGCCTCGCTGAGCGCCGCCCGGGCCTGGGCCTCCTGCCCGGCGCGCGCGAGCTCCAGCGCTAGGTGATAGCGCGCGTCGAGGCGCCGCGGGTTCTTGCGTGCCGCCTCCGCGAACCGCTCGGCAGCGGCCGCGTGATCGCCCGCGTTGCTGAAGACGAAGCCGAGCTGCAGGTCCATCAGGTCGCTCCCGGGAGCCAGTGCCAGCGCGCGCCGCCCGAGCCGGATCGCGTCCTCGTGGATGCCGAGGCGGCTCTCCACTGCCGCGAGCCCCATGAGCGCCGAGGGCAGATCGGGCTGGAGTGCCAGCGCCTTCCTGAACGCGGCCCCGGCGGCCAGCAGCTCGTCCCGCTGCTGATGGAGACATTCACACGTGGTAGCCCGCCGGGTTTGTGCCGAAGATGCGGTGCTCCAGAAAGAAGCTGAGCGTCACGAGCGGGCGATAGTAGCCGCTGCCCGAGCCGTCGAGCCCGAAGTCAGAGGCGAAGAGGGCGGCGGGCGAGCCGTGGGTCAGGGTCGTGCTGTGGACGAGGGAATGCTGGTCGTCCCAGACGAACTCGAAGTCCGGGACATTGGAGAAGGCCATCGCGCCCAGGAGGAGGAGAAGGAGGATTGGCTGCCACGCGGCGGCCATGGAGGGCCGTAGAGATCGGGTGGGGGAGGGGGTGAGCCCCCTCCCCCACCAGTCAGACCGTGCGATCCGCGGTCCTTACGGCAAGCTGACGGTGGTGCTGTCGCCGCTCGCCGAGATGGTGAAGGTTCCCGCGGCGGTGGAGCTA
>MGBT01000110.1 GCA_001788395.1 Candidatus Rokubacteria bacterium GWA2_70_23 | reverse complement strand
CAGGTAGAGGTAGATCAGGCTCCCGAAGAGGTAGGTCGTGATCGAGAAGAAGTCCCAGAGGATCGGGGAGTTCCACCGGCCGTAGACGAAGAGGTTCGGGATCCGGTCGGGCCGGCCGAGGTCGAAGATCGGCATGAGCGCGCCCACCGACAGCGCCACGACCGTGATGAACTCGGCCATCCGCGTGATCGGCCGCCGCCACTCGGCCTGAGAGACCCGGAGAATCGCGGAGATCAGCGTGCCGGCGTGGCTGATCCCGATGAAGAAGACGAAGTTGATGATGTAGATGCCCCACATCACCTTGTTCACGGTGGGCGCCATGCCGGTGACCTGGAGGCCCTCGACCAGCTGGACCGCGTACGCCACGACCCCGATCGCCACGACGACCAGCAGGCCGGCGACCAGGAGGAGGAACCGGCGGCCCAGGCCCACCAGGGGCTCGAGGGCGAGCGACTCCAGGCTCGGATCGGTGGTCGATGGGCTCATGCCGAAGTCTCCCGCCGCGCCTCGGCCACGCGCACGATCTCCACCCACGGCCACTCGAGGTCCGCCTTTCGGAACGTCTCCTCGTGGCTCGTCGCGCGCGGGGCCTCCTCGCCGTGGCCGTTGATGTAGTAGACGCGCGGCCGGGTGCCCAGCTCCTCCTTGTAGCGGAAGGCTTCGTTGTCCCTGAGGAGCCGCGAGAGCTGGACGACCTTCTGGCCATCGGTGGCGATGTCCTCCTCCAGGTCGCCCATGTAGAACGCGCCGCGCGGGCAGCCCTCGACACAGTAGGGCAGCCCGCCGGCGGCAGCCCGCTCGGTGCAGAAGTCGCATTTCATGACCGTCCCCTTGATGGCGGGCGTCTGGGTCTGGACGTTGTAGGGAGCGGCCTTGACCTGCGGCGGCTGCACCGGCTCGCCCCAGTTGAAGAAGCGCCGGTCGTAGGGGCACGCCGCCATGCAGAACCGGCACCCGATGCAGCGCTCCTGGTCGATCAGGACGACCCCCTCCGGGGTGTGAAACGTGGCCCCCACGGGGCAGACGTTGACGCAGGGCGCGTTCTGGCATTGCATGCACGGCGCGGGCAGGTAGTTGACCCCGCTGTCGGGAAGGTCCTGGACGATCTCCTTCTCGTACACCTCCAGCCACTGCTGCTGCTCGGGAACGAAGCGCGACCAGTTACAGAATTGCGTGCATTGCGGGGGCAGCGCCAGGCCGGCGCACCCGTCGCAGCGCCTCAGGTCGATCACCATCACCCACTGGCGCAGTCGGGGCCCCGTCGGCGTCCCGTCGGTGGCCGCGGCCCGCTCCGTCCTCGCCAGGGTTCCGGCCAGGCCAAGGGCGGTCGCCGCCGCCGCCGTGTGGCGCAGGAAGGCGCGCCGCGGGATGGCCGCCGGCGCGCGCCCGGCTTCCCCGTTGTCCCTCGACACATTGGCCATGCTCTGTCTCCTCTGCCTGGAGCCTAAGCGCCGGGAGCCCGTGCGTCTATCCCCGGTGCTCGCAGAAGTGCGATGAATTTTCGTCATCAGAAACTGACGAGTCGCCGTTCAGCCCCTGGTGGGGGTCGCAGGCGAAATGCCGAGCGATCCGCCCCGGGGGGTCCGGCCGAGCCGGCCGCCCTCGGGACGCGGCGTCGGCGACGACGTCACGCGCGCCTGCGTCGCCGCGCTTCACGGTCATCCCGCAGCGTCGCTCCTCCCCGATTCCTCTCGCTCACCGCTGCGCAGGCCCCGAGGGGCTGAACGGGTGACACTGGCGACAGGCGTTGTGGAAAGAGCCCGGCGTTGCTACTCTTCGATCGCTGGCGGGTGATGGGGCGAACGCGCGACCGGGATGGGCTCCCGTCATCTCTTCGATCCTCCATGCGCGGGCTTGGCACGCCGCGTGCGAGGATTCACCCAGGATGAGGTTCATGGTCACGAGGCTGCGCCACCAGGTGACGCTCGGCGTCGCCGTCGGCTTCGCCGTGATATCCACCCTCTTCGGGCTCCTGATCCTGAACGTCATCGGTCAGAGCACCGAGGCCACGGCCGCGGAGCGACTGAAGCTCGCCCAGACGACCGCCGCTTCCATCGACGCCTCCATCAGCCACGCGCTCGCTCAGCTGGTCGAGTTTGCCGGGCTGGAGGCCGTCCGGCAGGCGACTTCCGGAAGAGCGCGGGCGGACGCCCTCGATCAGGCATACCGGCTGCTGGGGACCTACGACGAGGTCGCGGTGCTGGACGCCCGCGGCCGGCAAGTCTGGGCCCACCCCGCGTCAGGGCGGGCCGCGGCCTCGCTCCGCAACCAGCCAGTCGTCCGCACGGCCCTCGACAGCGGCGCGCCGTCGGTGGCGCTCGTCGAGCTCGCCGCCGTCGAGCACCCCCCGGTGGTCGCGGTCGCGGTGCCGCTCGCCAGCGGCGGCGGGCCCGCCGGCGTCGTCCTGGGCACGATCCACTTCGCGCACGGCTGGCGGGCCCCGCTGGTTCCCCTGCCGCCCGGCAGCGCGACCTTCGCCACCGCCGTCGTGGACGGGCGCGGCCGGATCCTCGTGACGACAAGCGCACAGCAGGCGATGGACGGCCCCGGGCAGGCGGAGCCCGTCACCGTCGATCCCCATGCGCCGATCATCCGGACGATGTTCGAGACTCAACGGCCGGGCGTCGGCGCCCACGGCGAGGGCGCAGAGGAGCACCTCGTCGCGTTCGCCCCCCTTGGGCGGCTGCCCATCGGCGTGGTCGTCGAAGAGCGCCAGGACCTCGCGCTCGCGGTCCCGAACCGTCTCCGGCGAATGCTCCTCCTCTTCGGCCTGGTGGCCCTGATCGCGACCTCGGTCGCAGCGTGGCTCCACGCGCGTTACGTGACGCGCCCCCTCGAGCATCTGGCGCAGGCCATGCGGCGCATCCCGGCTGGCGCCTTGGACGAGCCGGTCCTGGTCAGCCGGCGGGACGAGATCGGAGCAGTGGCGCGGAGCTTCGAGACGATGCGGGTCCAGCTCGCGCGCGCCATGACCGAGCGCGACCGCTGGGAGCGGGAGCTGGAAGCGCGGGTGCGCGAGCGGACCGACGAGGTGCGCCGGCTGCTGGCCAAGATCATCGACGCCCAGGAGGGGGAGCGGCACCGCCTCGCCCGCGAGCTCCACGACGACACCGCGCAAACGGTCGCGACGCTGCTGATGCATCTGGCGGCCCTGCGCGGGATGCTGCCCCCGGGGCAGGAAGCGATCGCTGGGGTGCTTGACCGCATGAGCGCGCAGGGCGTGCGCGCACTCGGCGAGATCCGCCGGGTCATCGCCGATCTCCGGCCCACGGCGCTCGACGACCTCGGGCTGATCCCGGCCCTGCGCGAGTTCGCCGAGGCTCGTCTGGCCACGGCCAGCGTCGACCTCAGCTTCCAGGTGCGCGGCGAGCCCCGCCGGCTCCATCGCCCGGTGGAGGCGGCGCTCTTCCGCATCCTGCAGGAGGCGGTCAGCAACGTCGCCAAGCATGCCGCAGCGCGGATCGGCACCGTGGAGATCGAGTTCGCGCCGACACGGCTGGTGGCGACCGTCCGGGACGACGGCCGCGGGTTCGAGGTCTGCCCGGGCCCCGACCGCCCCCGGGGCGGGGTCGGGCTCGAGGGGATGAGGGAGCGGGCCGACCTCATCCACGCGCGGCTGGAGATCGCCTCCCGGCCCGGCGCCGGCACCAGCATCCGCGTCGAGATTCCCTACGAGGAATAGCATGGAGAAAATCCGGGTCTTGCTGGCCGACGACCACACCCTGTTCCGAGAAGGGGTGCGGATGCTCCTGGAGGCCCAGGGCGACTTCGACGTTGTCGGCGAAGCGGCGACGGCCGAGGAGGCCATCGAACAGGCGGTGCGCGCGTCTCCGGACGTCGTCGCGCTCGACATCAGCATGCCTGGCGACGGGCTCGAAGCCACGCGGCGCCTCCGCCGAGAGCTGCCGGCGCTGAAGGTGCTCATCCTCACCATGCACGGCAGCGACGACTACTTCTTCCAAGCTCTCGAAGCGGGTGCCAGCGGCTACCTCGTTAAGGACAGTGCCCCGGCCGACCTGGTGGCGGCGCTCAAGGAGGTCGCCGCCGGTCGCGTCTTCCTCCACGCCTCGATGGCAGCGCGGCTGGTGCGGGCCTTTCTCCAGGTCACCGGCAGGGGCGAGGAAGCGCCCCGCCTGGCGAGGCTGACCGAACGCGAGAAGGAAGTCCTGGCGCTGATCGCCGAGGGCCACACGAGCGAGGAGATCGCCGAGCGGCTCCACCGCAGCGTCCACACCATCCACTCCCACCGCGCGCACATCGTTGAGAAGCTCGGGCTGCACAGCCGCGCCGAGCTGATGCGGTATGCCGTCCTGCTGGGGCTCCGGCGCTGATCACGCGGCGCCGGCGGCCCGCGGCGCACGGGACAACCATCGGTGGCCGGACATCATCACCCTCAGCCACCCCGTGGCTCGCATCGCCTCCATTCCGGACCTGATCCGCCTGAAGCGGCTTGCCGGCCGACCTCACGATCCGGCGGACATCGAAGCCCTGGAGATCATCCTCCGCCGCAAGGCGGGGCGAGATGCCCGATGACGAAGACCGCGAGACCCGGCCGGACGACTGGGGCGCTGGGTGGGAGGCCCACCGGGTCCACCAGCGCACGTTCGCGCTCAGGGCCACTGCCGCTCAGCGGCTCGCCTGGCTTGTGGGATGCGCTTCCGGGGTCTACATCCGTGGTACGACGTTGAAGACGGGCGCGATCACCGAGAAGGCGACCGCGGCACTCATGGCGCTGTCCCGGCCGCCGCCGCGTTGGCGTAGAGACGCCGACCGCCGGCGGCGACGAGCAGCCGCGCGCTCCCCGCGGGAAGCTCGCCGACCACGCTCCGATCCGGGGCGACGGTGGAGACGAGGAACCGGCGCCCGGCCCCCCACTCCCGTCCGAGGCGCTCGGGGCTCCAGAACCGCTCCCGCCCGTCGGCGAAGGTCGCGCCGTAGGCGAGGTTCGAGGCCATGCCGCTGTGGCATCGGGCTCCTGGGGCGGCCAGCGTCCGAGTCCGAGTGTTGAACGAAACCGCTTCGCGGTGGAGGGTGGTGAAACAAACCGTTTGGAGGTGAAGGACCCCGGCTCAGACACTGCCCCGTACCTGTAGCCCACCCGCGTTCGCTCGTCGTCGCGCCCGCTTCTCCATCCGCCATCCGCCTACACTCCATGACGTCTGGTTGTTCACTTTCACATCCCCATAGCGCGGGCTCGCTGTCGCTCGCCCGCAACCCAACGCGTGCGGTGAGTGACCCGGGTGCGAGCATCGCGAGCCCCTGGCCGGCCGCGGCGCGTGGTCAGATCCGGCGGAGCCGGACTTCGAACGCCG
>MGBT01000109.1:75633-78506 GCA_001788395.1 Candidatus Rokubacteria bacterium GWA2_70_23 | reverse complement strand
CGTGTTGCCGGGCATGCCGACGGTGCGGATGACGTCGCGGTTGACGTCCGCCCAGGTGGGATCCGAGGTCCGAGTCTGGAGGCTCATGCCTTGTGGTCCTTCGCCGGCGGTTGCCCGGACTCCCGGACGACCTTTCTCAGGTACGTCACCGCCGGCTGCGTGCCGAGCTCCTCCAGCACGTGGTAGCCCCGCGGCGAGCGGGAGAGCCTGGATACCGCCGCCCGGTCGTCCTTGAGATCGCCGAAGGTGATGGCCTGGGTCGGGCAGGTCTCCTGGCAGGCCGTCCGGATGTCGCCGTCCCGGACCGGCCGGCCCTCGTCCCTGGCCGCGTCCTTCCCGTGGATGATGCGCTGGACGCACATGGTGCACTTCTCCATGACGCCCAGCTGCCTGACCGTGACCTCGGGGTTGAGCTGCAGATCCAGCGGCGACGGGAACGTGTAGTAGAACCAGTTGAAGCGCCGCACCTGGTACGGGCAGTTGTTGCCGCAGTACCGGGTGCCGATGCAGCGGTTGTAGATCTGCCCGTTGAGCCCCTCCTGGGTGTGGTAGGCCGCGTACACCGGGCAGACCGGCTCGCAGGGCGCCACGCCGCAGTGCTGGCAGAACATCGGGAGGAAGATGTTCTCGGGGTGGCTCGCCTGGCCTTCCTCCCAGCGCTCGAGCCGCAGCCAGTGCTGGTCGCGGCCGTAGGCCACCTGCTCCTTGCCGACCACCGGCACGTTGTTCTCGGCCACGCAGGCGACGACGCAGGCCTGGCAGCCGATGCACGTGTCGAGGTCCACCGTCATCCCCCAGCGGTGCTCGGGGTACTTGACGGGCGGGTACATGCTCGGGTGGCTCGCCTGCTCCGGGGGCCGCCCGCGCAATTCCATCTCCTTGGCCGCGGCGAGGAACACGTGCTGGGCGATCTCGCGGTCGTCCTGGTCGTGCGTGGA
Organism: Candidatus Rokubacteria bacterium GWA2_70_23; assembly: GCA_001788395.1. GTDB lineage: Bacteria > Methylomirabilota > Methylomirabilia > Rokubacteriales > CSP1-6 > UBA12499. The sequence goes on along the minus strand of MGBT01000109.1, from coordinate 77,568 downwards.
CTGCGGGATCGCCAGCGCGCGGCGCGCGCCCGTCTTGGCGAGGTCCACCATCACGGCCAGGTGGGGCAGGCCTCCGGAGGCGCCCTCCGGCGTCCCGCCCAGGAGCCGCATCGGGTTGGCGCCGGCATTGAGGCCGCGCTGCTTCGCGTACTGGCCGCCGTACTCGTGCCCCTGCCCCATGGCGACCGCCACGGCGCCCGGATGGAGCGACTCCGATGGGTACGCGGGCAGCTCGATCTTCCCGTGGGGCGACGTGAGCGCCACCAGATCACCCCGACTCACCCCGAGCGTCCTGGCGGTCTCGGCCGGGATCTCCACCCAGCCGTCCCAGGTGACCTGCGTCATGCTGTCGGGCGCCTCTTGCAGCCACGGGCTGTCGGCGCCGCGCCCATCGTAGAAGCGATGCGACGGATACACGAGCAGCACATGCGATCCCGAGCCCTCGAGCTTCGCGGGCTCGGCCTTGAGGCGCGCGGCCTCCGGTCTGAGCGCCACCGCCGCCAGCGGCGCCTGCCTGAAGACCCCGCCCTTGCGGAGCGACTGCTCCCAGAAGGAGGCGACGTCCTTGTCGCGGCCGGCCTGCTTGGCCAGCGCCTTCCACTGTTCCTTGACGAGATCCTCGACGCTCGCCCAGGGGAGGGGCCCCTTGCCCTGCTCGCTGCCGAGGGCCTGGCGGCCCAGGGACAAGAGGATGTCGCCCGTGCTCTTGCCCTCCACTGGCTTCCCATCGATCTCCACGGGGCCCATGGTCGGCTGCATGAGCCCGACCACGCCCTCCTCGGCGGCGTAATCGCCCCACGACTCGAGCCAGTGCAGCACGGGCAGCACGACATGCGCCTTTGCGGTCGTCTCGGTGGGGCGGCCGGCCAGGCTCACCACCAGCGGCACCTTGGCCAGGGCCTCGGCAAATCCGGACTTGGCGGGCATGCTGTAGACGGGGTTCACGTCCCCGAGCACCAGAACCTCGATCTCGCCCTTCGCCATGGCCTGGGTGAGCGCGACCATGTCGGCATACGGGCTCGCCGTGCCGGCGACGGAATCGCTGCCGAACCGGATGCGCGTGCCGACGGCCCCGACGGCGGCGTTGAGCAGGTTGATCGCGACCTGGGTGTCGGTGGCGTTGCCGCCCGAGACGCCGATCCCGCCGCCGATGGCCAAGCCCCCCCTGGAGGCCGCGAAGTCGTGGGCGATCTGCTTGATGGTGGCGGCCTCCACCCCGGACGCCGCGGCAACGGCGGCCACTTCCACCCCTTGCACTGCGGCGCCCAGCGTCTTCGCGTCGGCCCCCGGCACCTGGAGCCCTTCCATCAGGATCACCTTGAGCATGCCGAGCGCGAGGAACGCTTCCGTCCCGGGGGTGTTCCGCACCCACTGGTCGGCATTGGCGCCCGTCATGGACAGCCGCGGCTCCACGTGGACGAACGTGCCCGCCCGTCCGTGCGCGAAGGCGTGCATCCGCGAGAAGTCCGATGCATGGCCCACCGGCGAGAGCCACGTCTCGAGGAAGTCCGCGCCGAAGGAGACGAGATAGGTGGCGTCTCCGATGGCGTAGTCCGGGATCGCGTCTCGCCCGAAGGCAATCCGGTTCCCGGCGCGGAGGGCCTCGTAGCCGATGGGCTCGTAGGCGACGCGGGCGCGCGCGCCCAGCGCCCGGGTCCACTCGTCCATGAGCCGGGCGAGGCTGCCCGCCTCAAGCCCGCTCACGACGGCGACCCTGCTCCCCTGGCGCGCCTTGGCGAGCGCCGAGAGCTTGTCCACGACCGGCTTCTCGGCGTCCTCCCACCTGGCGGCCTTGCCTCCCACGAGGGCGCCGCGGAAGCGATCGGGATGGTAGAGCCCCTGCAGCGCCGCATGCCCGCGAATGCAGAGGGCGCCGGCGTTGACGGGGTGATCGGGGTTGCCCTCGAGCTTGATCACGCGGCCATCGCGGTTCTT
>MGBT01000109.1:74862-75600 GCA_001788395.1 Candidatus Rokubacteria bacterium GWA2_70_23 | reverse complement strand
TCTTGAAGAACGACCGCCGATCAATACCGCTCATCGCCTCTCCGTCTCTCTAGCAGGCCGCTGAAAAAGGCCCATCTGCTTCGTTGGCTCGGTCGCTCCTCGCTCAACGTGGCTCGCTCACGCTCGCCCGGGTCTCCGGGTCCGCTCACCTCGCCTCCGGCTCGGCTCGCCAAGCGGAGTACGCCTCGCTCGTCGCATCCCTCGCCGCCTTGCATCTGGACCTTTTTGAGCGGCCTGCGAGGGCTGAAAAAGGCCCATCTGCTTCGTTGACCGGGCGCTGCCCGGTCCCGGCGGAGACCACGGCCATCGTCTCAACGGGGCCGTGGCATGTCTGGCGCGTCACTCCTGCCTGGATGCGGGTCTTGTAGGGGACGCTGACGTGCTCCGGCACCATGTATGTGCATCTGGAACTCCGGACGACCGGCTTACGAGGTCACTCGCCCAGACAACCTTGTGAACCCTATCACGCGAGAAAACTTAGTGTCAATACGCTTCGAGCGTCAGACGAGGAACGCCATGGCCTCGCGGCAGGCCTGCTCCACCTGAGCCAGATCCTCCTCGGTGTGCGCCAGCGAGACGAAGGCCGCCTCGAACTGCGAAGGGGCGAGGAAGACGCCGCGATCGAGCATGGCGTGGAAGAAGCGGGCGTAGCGCGCCGTGTCCGCGCGCTTGGCGGAGACGTAATCCGTCACCGGGCCCTCGGTGAAGAAGCCGGTGAGCATGGAGCCGACGCGGTTC
>MGBT01000109.1:52873-74851 GCA_001788395.1 Candidatus Rokubacteria bacterium GWA2_70_23 | reverse complement strand
CACCCGCGAGGCGTCGGCGGCTTCCCGGATCCCCCGCTCGAGCCGCGCGCCGAGCCGCTCGAGCCGCTCGTACACCGACGGGTCCTGGAGGGCGCGCAGCGTCGCGAGCCCGGCGGTCACCGCCAGCGGGTTGCCCGAGAGGGTGCCTGCCTGGTACACGCCGCCCAGCGGCGACACCCGGCTCATCAGCTCGCGGGATCCGCCATAGGCGCCCACGGGCAGCCCGCCGCCGATGATCTTGCCGAGGCAGGTGAGGTCGGGACGCACCCCGTAGCGCGCCTGGGCCCCGCCGTACGCCACGCGGAAGCCCGTGATGACCTCGTCGAAGAGGAGGAGGGCGCCGTGCCGGGTGCAGATCTCGCGAAGCCCCTGGAGGTATCCGGGCGCTGGCGGGACCACGCCCATGTTGCCGGCCACGGGCTCCACCACGACCACCGCCACCTCGCGGCCCCGCTCCGTCATCACCCGCTCGACGGCCCGGAGATCGTTGAACGGCAGCGCGACCGTGAGCGCCGCCAGCGCCTGCGGCACACCCAGCGAATCCGGCACGCCGAAGGTGGCGCCGCCGGAGCCCGCCTTGACGAGGAGGCTGTCGGCGTGGCCGTGATAGCAGCCGTCAAACTTGATGATCACGTCCCGCCCGGTGACCCCGCGGGCCAGGCGAATGGCGCTCATGGCGGCTTCCGTCCCCGAGGAGACGAGCCGCACCATCTCCATGCAGGGCACGGCGCGGCTGAGGCACTCCGCCATCTCCACCTCGGCGCCCGTGGGAGCTCCGTAACTCGTGCCCTGGCGCGCGGCGACCGCCAGCGCCTCGACGACCGCGGGCGCGGCGTGGCCGAGGATCAGCGGACCCCAGGAGCCGAGGAAGTCGATGTAGCTGTGGCCGTCCACGTCCACGATCCGTGCGCCCTCGGCGCGCGCCACGAAGAAGGGCGAGCCGCCGACGCCGAGGAAGGCCCGCACGGGGCTGTTGACTCCTCCGGGGATCACCCGCTGCGCGCTCTCGAACAGTTTATCCGACTTCGCGCCTGCGGCGCTCATCGGGCGGCCACCGGGAGCGTCAGGTCGGCCGGGACGAAGTCGCGGCGGGTGGGCTCCCAGGCAAAGGCGCCGGCGCCCGCCGCCTTCCCCTCCACGACTGAGAGGACCACGTAGACGGCGTCGGGGTAGGCCGGCTCCCCGTTGATCAGCGCATTGCGCTTGTCGGTGTCGGAGAAGTACGCGCCCGTGTCGATGTGGGAGTGGTAGATGGTGGCCACGCGGTAGCCCTCCGCCTCTCGGCGTCCAATGCTGAGGAGATCTCTCGGGTCGATGTAGTAGGCGGTCCGCGCATCACGAGGGTGCCGGGCCGGGTCCTTCGTGTGCAGCTCGTCCTGGATGTTGCGGCACGGCAGGAGCAAGCGATCCTCGGGTCGCGAGGGCCGGATCAGGAGGACGCCACAGCACTCGGCCGGGTACTCGGCAAGCGCCTGCGCCTGGACCTGGCTGATCTCCTCCGGCGTCAGGATGACGCGGCTCAGCTCAGTTCCTCGTCGAGGGCGTGCCGCCCCCGGCGAGGGCTGGCCCGCCCCCGGCAAGGGCCGGAATGATGGAGACCTCGTCGCCGTCCTTCAGCGACGTCGCGAGCCCCGCGAGGGACTCGATGGCCTCGCTGTTCACGTAGATATTCACGTGGTGGTGCACCTCGCCCTGCTCATTCCTGACGAGGCCCCGCAGGCCCTCGAACCGCGCCTCCAGCCCGTCGAGCAGTCCCCGCACGTCGGGCGCGTCGAGCGACACCACGTCCTTGTTGTTGGTGGCCCTGCGGAAGGGCGTCGGGATGTAAACGTTCACGTTCATGGGCGGACTCCCTTCAGAACGGCACGCTGAGATAGCGCTCGCCAGTATCGCACAGCACCGTGACCACGACGCGATCCTGCGGCAAGCGCCCGGCCAGCTGGCAGGCGGCCCAGACATTGGCCCCGGCCGAGATCCCCACGAGGAGCCCTTCCTCCTGCGCGAGGCGGCGCGCCGTGGTGATGGCATCCTCGTCGCGCACCTGCACGATCTCGTCGAGGATCGCGCGGTTCAGCACCGCGGGCACGAAGGAGGCGCCGATGCCCTGGATCCCGTGGGGGCGCGCCTTGCCACCGGAGAGCACCGGCGAGCGCGCCGGCTCCACGCCGACGACCCGCACGCCCGGGACCCGCTGCTTGAGCACCTCGCCGACCCCCGTCACCGTGCCGCCCGTGCCGATGCCGGCCACGAAGACGTGGATCCGCTCCTCGGTGGCCTCGAGGATCTCGAGCGCCGTCGTGCGGCGGTGGATCTCCGGGTTCGCCGGGTTCTCGAACTGCAGCGGCATGAAGTACTCCGGGTGCTCGCGCAGGACCTCCTGGGCGGCGAACACGGCGCCCGTCATGCCTTCGAGGGCCGGCGTGAGGCGAAGCTCCGCCCCGTAGCGCGCCAGCAGCCGCTGCCGCTCGACGCTCATGTCATCGGGCATGGTGAGGATGAGGCGATACCCGCGGACGGCGCAGACCATGGCCAGCCCGATGCCCGTGTTCCCGCTGGTCGGCTCCACCACGGTGGCGCCGGGCTGGAGGAGTCCCCGGCGCTCGGCGTCCTCGACCATGGCCACGGCGATCCGGTCCTTGACGCTGCCCCCGGGATTGAGCGACTCCATCTTCGCCAGCACCGTGGCCCCATCGGGCCGGGGGAGGCGGTTGAGCCTCACCAGCGGCGTGCCGCCCACCACCTCCAGCACCGACCCCGCGATGCGCGGCCGGCCTCCGCTGCTCTGCCGCCTCTGCCCCATGGCTCCCATGTCTAGATGTGGTACATGGGTCGTCGGGCGCCCTGCCGCTCCGCGGCCCGGCGCTTGAGGTCGGCCAGCGTCGTCCTGTCCACGACCGACGACACGGCCTCGGCCACCTCCTGCCACAGCTCGGACAGATCGCCCGCCTGATCGCCCGGCCGGCCGCGCCCCGTCCGGCGAGGCGGCTCGATCCCCGCGAGGGAGCCCTCCACCGCCCGCAGCACGCTGCCCACCGTGATCTGGTCGGGAGGCCGGCTCAGCCGGTACCCGCCGGACGAGCCGCGGCGCGAGACGAGAAACCCGGACCGCTTGAGCTGGAGGAGCACCTGCTCGAGGTAGCGCTGCGGGATGTCCTGGCGCGAAGCGATCTCCTGGATGGGACGCAGCCCCTCGCTGTCCGACAGGGCCAGGTCGAGCATCGCCTTGATGGCGTACTCCCCCTTGGCCGAGATCCTCACGAGGCCGGCATCCTCACTGGCGCCCCTGCTCGATGAGCCGCGCGGCGTCCTTCGCGAAGTAGGTGATGATGATGTCGGCCCCCGCCCGCCGGATGCTCGTGAGGGCCTCCATGATCGTCCGCTCCTCGTCCAGCCACCCGAGCTGGCCCGCGGCGCGGATCATGGCGTACTCGCCGGACACCGAGTACGCGGCCACCGGCAGGCCGAAGTCGCTCTTCACGCGCGAGATGATGTCCAGGTACGGCAGCGCGGGCTTGACCATGACGATGTCGGCCCCTTCGTCCACGTCCAGCGCCACCTCGCGCATGGCCTCGAGCCCATTGGCCGGATCCATCTGGTAGGCGCGCCGGTCGCCGAACTGCGGCGTGGAGCCGGCGGCCTCGCGGAAAGGCCCGTAGAAGGCCGAGGCGTACTTCGCCGAATACGCCATGATCGGCGTCTCCTCGTAGCCGGCCTCGTCGAGCGACTCCCGGATGGCGCCGACGCGGCCGTCCATCATGTCCGAGGGCGCCACCATGTCGGCACCGGCCTCGGCGTGGGACACCGCGGTCCGCGCGATGAGGTCGACGGTGGGATCGTTCCTCACCCGCCCATCCTCGACGATCCCGCAGTGGCCGTGGCTCGTGTACTCGCAGAGGCACACATCCGTGATGACCAGCAGGTCCGGGATCGTCTCCTTCACGGCGCGCACGGCCTGCTGGATGATGCCGTCCTCGGCGTACGCCTCGCTGCCCCGTGGATCCTTCTCCTGCGGCAACCCGAAGAGGAGCACCGCCGGGATGCCCATGGAGGCCGCGTCCTTGCACTCCCTGAGCAGCTCGTCGATGGACAGGCGCGCCTGCCCCGGCATGGAGGAGATGGGCTCGCGGACCCCTCGGCCGTGGACGGCGAAGAGCGGCAGGACGAGATCATCGGTCCGCAGCACCGTCTCCCGGACCATCTTCCGCAAGAGGGCGGACTTGCGGAGCCGTCGAGGGCGATAGAAAGGGTACGGCATGGCTCAGCTCCTTTCATCCTGTCATCCTCAACACGCCTGCCGGCATGTTGACCGTGGGTCAGTACGGTTGCGGCAGCCCGGCGCCTCCGGACCTCCCCGCCGGCGCATTGGCGAAGTGGAGCGCGATGGCGCGGGCCAGCGCGGGGATCGTGTACTCCGCGGGCGCGATGGCGGTCCTGAGCCCGTGCTCGGCCGCGGTGGAGGCGGTGACGGGGCCGATGCACGCCACCAGCACGCCCTGCATGAGCCGGGGGAGCTCGCCCTTCGCGAACAGCGCCGCGAAGTGCCGCACGGTGGAGGAACTCGTGAAGGTCACGACGTCCACGCTGCCGGCCTCGAGGGCGGCCGTGAGCGCGGCCGCCCCTTCGACCGCGGGCCGTGTCCGGTAGGCCGCCACCTCGTTCACGGTCGCGCCCATGGCGGAGAGCTCGCGGACCAGCACGTCCCGCGCCTCCGCGGCGCGCGGCAGCAGCACCCGGTCTCCGGGACGCACCAGCGCCCGCAGGCGCTCCACGAGTCCCTCGGCCACGTACTCGTCCGGCACGATCTCCGGGGCGAGGCCCCATCGGCGGATCGCCTCGGCCGTGGCCGGTCCGATGGCGGCGACGCGGGGCCCGCGGAGCGCCTCGGCGCCGCGGCCCGTCTCGGCGAGCCGGCGCCGCACCATCTCCACGCCGTTGACGCTCGTGAAGATCACCCACTGGCAGGCGCCCGCCGCGGCGAGCGCGGCGTCGAGCGCCGCCCACGACGGAGGCGGCTCGATGGCGATGGTCGGCACGGACAGCACCCGGGCGCCGGCCTCCTCCAGGAGTGCGCCGAAGCGCCCCGCCTGCTCGAGCGCGCGCGTGACGACGATCACCCGGCCGCTGAGCGGCCTCGCCGCCCCGACTTCGGTCCTCGCCGTCACCGCGTCTCCTCCAGCACCGCCCGCGCGCCCCGCGCGAGGAGCTCGTCGGCCAGCTTCTCCCCCAGCAGGCGGGCCGTGGCGCTGGGCCCGCTCACCGCACCCGACAGCACGATGCGCCCATCCACGCTCGCCACCCAGCCGTCCACCGTGAGCGCATCACCCTCGAGCCGCGCCAGTCCCGCCACCGCGGTGTGGCAGCCGGCGCCCAGCCGCGCCAGGAAGGCACGCTCCGCCTCCGCCCGCACCCGCGTCTCAGTGTGATCGAGCCCCGAGAGAAGTTCAAGCAGCGCCCGGTCCGACTCCCGCGCCTCGATCCCCAGGATCCCCTGCCCCACGGCCGGGAGGAAGTCGTGGGCGGGGAGCGGGCGCGCGCTCACGGGCTCGAGCCCCAGCCGGCGGAGCCCCGCGCGCGCCATGACGAGAGCATCGTAATCGCCGGCGGCGAGCTTGCGGAGCCGCGTGTCCACGTTGCCGCGGATGGGCTCGATCCGAAGATCCGGGCGGTGGCTCAGGAGCATGACGCGCCGGCGCAGGCTGGACGTGCCCACCACGGCGCCGTGGCGCAGGTCGCGGAGCGTCTCGCCACCCCGGGTCAGCAGCACGTCGCGGGGATCCTCACGGCGCGGATAGGCGGCCAGACAGAGCCCCGCGGGCAGGATGGCGGGCATGTCCTTGAGGCTGTGCACCCCCATGTCCGCGCGCCCGCCGAGGAGCGCCTCCTCGATCTCCTTGACGAAGAGCGCCTTGCCGCCGAAGTCGGCCAGCGCCACCTGGGCCAGGCGGTCCCCCGACGTCTTGATCGCCAGGAGCTCGACGTCGGCGCCAAGGGCGCGGAGGGCCGCCGCGACGCCTTCCGACTGGACGCGGGCCAGCCGGCTGCCCCGCGTCCCGAGCCGGATCGTCACGGCTCCCGCTCCTGCGGGGAGCGCTTCAGCCCGAAGAGTTCGGAGATCAGCTCCGTGAAGCGCGCGTGGTGGCCTTCGCGCGAGGAGTTCTTCAGCTTCACGATGGGGGCGTGGAGGACCTTGTTGACGATGGCCTGGGACAGCGCCTCCATCACCTTCCTCGTCTCGTCGCTGGCGGCGGGCAGCCGCGACAGCGCCTTGTCCAGCTCGCCGCGGCGGATCGCTTCGAGCTTGTCCCGGAGGGACACGATGGTCGGCACGACCTCGAGATCACGGAGGCGGACCACGAACTTCGCCACCTCGCGCTCCACCACAGCCTCGGCCCGCTGCGCCTCCTTCTGGCGCTCTCGCAGATTGGCCTCCACCACGAGCCGGAGATCGTCCACGTCGTAGCAGAAGGCGTCTTCCAGGTCGTTCACCGCCGGCTCCACGTTGCGCGGCACGGCGAGGTCGATGAAGAACAGCGGCCGGTGGCGCCGGGAGTGCAGCGCGCGCTCGACGTCTTGCGCGCGGACGATGGGCTCGGGCGCCGCCGTGGTGGTGATGACCACGTCCACCTCCGCCATGGTCGCGGCGAAACGCTCGTAGGGCACGGCCGTGCCGGAGAGCGTGTGCGCAAGATCCTGCGCGCGGCTCCACGTGCGGTTGGCCACGTACACGGGCATGGCCCCGTGCTCCTGAAGGTGCCGCGCGGCCAGCTCCCCCATCTCTCCCGCCCCGACCAGGAGCACCGCCTTGCCCTCGAGGGAGCCGAAGATCTTCCGCGCCAGCTCCACCGCCGCGTAGGAGGCCGAGACCGCGTGGCGCCCGACCTCGGTGTCGGTGCGGATCCGCTTGGCCACGCTGAAGGCCTGCGTCATCAGGGCGTGCAGCGCGGGGCCCACCGTGCGGCAGGACTGGGCCAGGGCGAAGGCGTCCTTGACCTGCCCGAGGATCTGCGGCTCGCCGACAATCATGGAGTCCAGGCTCGCCGCCACGCGGAAGGCGTGGAGGACCGCCTCCTCCTCCGTCTTGCTGTACAGCAGCGTCTCGATCTGCTGGAGACTGACGCCGCGAGCGGCGCCCAGCCCCCGGAACGCCGCCGCCCGGGCCTCGCCCGGCACGTCCGCCAGGCCGTAGACCTCGACGCGGTTGCAGGTGGAGAGGATCATGACCTCGGCGCACAGCCCCCGGTCGGTGAGGTCCGCCAGGATCCCGCGCAGCTTATCCTCCTCGAGGGCGAGCTGCTCGCGCACCTCGATCGGCGCGCTCCGGTGGTTCATGCCGGCGACGAAGAGCGTGCCCATCAGGAGCCGTGCCGCCCCTGCAGCATCACGCCCGCTCCCAGCATCAGGAGCAGGGCGCAGAAGCCCGCGATGGCGAAGTAGGCGGCGCGCCGGCCGCGCCAGCGGCCCACTGCCCGGCCCGACAGGGTCGCCGCGTAGACGACCCACATGAAGCTGGAGAAGAGAGCCAGCGGGTCGAAGGCAAAGGGGCTGCCCCACGCCTTGCCCGCCGAGAACACGCCCAGGAGCAGGCCCGCGGTGAGGAAGGGGAAGCCCAGCGTGAGGGTGCGGTAGCTCAGGCGGTCGAGGGTCTCGAGGGACGGCAGCCGGTAGTAGACGTTTCCCGGCCGCTTCCCCTTGAGCTGCCGCTCCTGCAGGAGGTACATCACGGCACCGGCGAAATTCAGCACGAGCGCGGCCAGCCCGATGAGCGCCAGCGCCACGTGTACCTTGATCCAGACGCTGGAGATGGCGGGCGCCAGCACCAGGACGCGCAGCCCAGTGGGCAGCGCCAGGCCCAGCACGAGCACCACGGGCAGAACGAAGGCGCCCAGCACCTTCACGCGATAGGCGCGCTCGGCCCACACCTCGAGGAGCACGGCCACCCAGATCACCACGGAGACGGTCTCGGCGAGCGTCGTGAGAGGAAAGCGGCGGAGCTCGACCCCGCGCACGACCAGGGCCAGTGTGTGGACCATCCAGCCGGCCTGCGTCACGAGGATGGTGAATCGCCAGAGCCCCTCCCGGCGGCCGAGCAGGTAGCCGAGCGCCGAGGCGGTGGCGATGATGTAACCCGTGAGCGCCACGTCATACAGGACCGCGTTCACGGCTCAGGCCTCCCCTGCCGCCGGCACGAGAACGGAACTCCCTGATAAATCACGGGGAAAGTCTATCAGGTCGTCCGGGGCCAAGCAAACACGCCGGGAGGGTCAGGACAGCTCGCCGAGGTCCAGCGCGTCACCGGTGTACAGGTTGAGCGTGTCGGGCCGCAGATAGCCGACCACCGTGACCCCGAGCTGCTCGGCGAGCCCCACGGCCATCTCGGTCGGCGAGGTGCGCGAGGCCACCACCGGCACGCCCATGCGGGCGGCCTTGAGGAGCATCTCGGAGGAGATCCGGCCCGTGGACAGCAGGACGCGGTCAGTGGTGTGGACACCCCGGAACAGCGCCTCCCCCTTGAGCTTGTCCACGGCGTTGTGCCGTCCCACGTCCTCCGCCACCACCAGCAGGCGCTCTCCGTCGGTGAGCGCCGCGCCGTGGATGCCCCGCGAGGCGCGGTAGTGGATAGCCTCGACGAAGAGATCCTTGAGCCGCGCCGCGAGCTGCGCCGGCCGGACGCGCAGCGAGGACTCGACGCGGGTGAACAGTCGCGGGTCGATGCGAAAGGTGATGCCGCCGCCACACCCGGAGGTGAGGATCCGCTCCGTGGGCAGCTCCACGGGTTGCGTCAGGGTGACGTCCGCGCGACCGTCCACGTCGGACACGTCCAGCGAGACGATGTCCTCGAGGCCCGCGATCACCTTCTCCATCCACAGGTAGCCGACGACGAGCGCCTCGAGCTGGAAGGGGGAGCAGAGGAGGGTGAGGAAGCGACTGCCGTTGACGTAGATCGCGAGCGGCTGCTCGCGCACAACCTCGGCCTTGACCTCCTCGAGCCGGCCGCGGCTCACCCGCAGGTAGGTCCGCATGGCCTTATCCTGCCGACGCCCCGCAGCAAAGGCAAGCCGCTCGCCGCCTACGCTCGTGGCTCACGTGGGATAGAGCACGCGGACGAGCGAGAGCCCCTCGGGGGGCGCCGTGGCACCGGCGAGGCTCCGGTCGCGCGCCACCAGCACCCGCCCGAGCCAGTCCGGCTCCCGCGCCCCGCGCCCGACCTCCATGAGGCTGCCCGCGATGTTACGCACCATGTGATGGAGGAAGCTGTCGGCCGACAGCAGGATCCCGAGCCGGCGCTTCCTCAGCACGAGGCGGGCCGAGAGGATCGTGCACATCGGAGTCCGGCCGCGGCCGGCAGCGGCGCAGAAGGCGGAGAAGTCATGCGTGCCCCGGAGAAGCCGGAGCGCGCGCGCCATGGCCTCCGCCTCGAGGACGTACGGCGCATGCCACGCGTAGCGGCGGAGGAACGGATCGGCCGGACGCCCCCGGTCGATCAGGTAGCAGTAGCGCTTGCCCCGGGCCCAGCGCCGGGCGTCGAATCCCGGCGGCGCCTCGCGGGCCTCGAGGACGCGGATCGTGGCGGGGAGCAGGGCGTTGAGCGCGCGCCCCAGCGCCGCCGGGGCCATGGGCGAGGCGATGGCGAGGCTCGCCACCTGTCGGAGGGCGTGGACGCCGGCGTCGGTCCGGCTCGCCCCCACGACCTTCACGCGCTCGCCCAGGATGCGCTCGCAGGACTGCATCAGGAGTCCCTGGACGGTCGGGCGGTCGGGCTGGGACTGCCAGCCGGAGAGGTCCGTGCCATCGTAGGCCAGGGTGAGGCGAAGCGTGCGAATCAAGGCCCCCGCCCCGGCGCCGGGAACGGCGTCAGTCAGCGGATCAGGAGCTCGGCGATCTGGACGCCGTTGAGCGCGGCGCCCTTGCGCAGCTGGTCGCCCACGACCCAGAAATTGAGGCCGTTGGCCAGGGACAGGTCCTCGCGGATGCGTCCCACGAAACAGTCGTCCTGGCCCTCCACGGCCACCGGCATCGGGTAGCGATTGTCCGCCGGATCGTCCCAGAGCCGGAGTCCCGGAAACCGGGCGAAGGCCTCGCGCGCGCTGGCCGCGCTCACCTTGCTCGCCGTCTCGGCGTTGACCGCGATCGAGTGCGCGGTGAACACGGGCACCCGGACGGTCGTGGGCGAGACCGCGAGGTCGGGCAGCTCGAGGATCTTCCGCACCTCGTGCACCAGCTTCATCTCCTCTCCCGTGTACCCGCTCTCGCCGAACGTGTCGATGTGCGGGATCACGTTGAAGGCGATCTGGTGGAGGAAGTACTTCGGCGTCAGGGCCTCGCCGCGCGCCCAGGCGAGCGTCTGGCTGCGCAGCTCCTCGACCCCGTTGACCCCGGCGCCCGAGACGGCCTGGAAGCTGGTGGCGATCACCCGGCGCAGGCGGCCGGCGTCATGGAGCGGCTTGAGCGGCATCACGGTGACGATGGTCGTGCAGTTCGGGCAGGCGACGATCCCGCGGTGCCCCTTGACGGCGTGGGCGTTGATCTCGGGGACGACCAGGGGCACGGTGGGATCCATGCGGAAGGCGCTGGACTTGTCCACCACCACGGCGCCCGCCTTGACGGCCTGCGGCGCATACTCCCTGGACTGGGCGGAGCCGGCGGAGAAGAAGGCGATGTCCACTCCCGTGAAGGCCCCGGGCGCCACCTTCTCCACGCGGACACGCTCCCCCTGGAACGTGACGGTCTTGCCCACCGAGCGCTCCGAGGCAAAGGCCCGCAGCTCCCGCACCGGGAACTTCCGCTCCTCCAGGATCCTGAGCGTCGTCTGCCCCACCGCCCCCGTGACACCGACCACCGCCACCCGCACCCCGTTCATGTCCGTATGATCCCTTCTCTCAGTACGAGCGCTCGATCTCGCGGGCGATCAGGTCGCCCATCTCGCGCGTCCCCGCCGTCGTGCTGCCGGGCGCGGCGATGTCCCCTGTCCTGTGGCCCTGCTCGAGCACGCGGAGCACGGCGGCCTCGACGCGGTCGGCGTCCGGGCCGCGGTCCAGCGAGTAGCGAAGCAGCATGGCGGCCGAGAGGATGGCCGCGATGGGGTTCGCCAGGCCCTTGCCGGCGATGTCCGGCGCCGTGCCGTGCACGGGCTCGTACAAGCCCACGCGCCCGCCGAGGCTCGCCGAGGGCAGCATCCCCATGGAGCCCGCCAGGATCGCCGCCTCGTCCGAGAGGATGTCGCCGAAGGTGTTCTCCGTCACGATCGTGTCGAACTGGGTGGGCCGGGTGACGAGCGCCATGGCGCAGTTGTCCACCAGGACGTGCTCCACGGTCACCTGGGGGTACTCCTTCGCCACGCGGATCACCACCTCGCGCCAGAGCTGGGACACCACCAGCACATTGGCCTTGTCCACGGAGGTGAGCCGTTTCTTCCGCTTCATGGCCACGTCGAAGGCCGCCCGGACGACCCGCTCGATCTCTCGAGAGGTATAGGCCATGGTGTTTACCGCCCGCTCGCTGCCATCGGCGAAGGCCTCGCGCCCCCGCGGCTCGCCGAAGTAGAGCCCGCCCGTCAGCTCGCGGACGACCATGAGATCCGTCCCCTCGACCACCGACCGCTTGAGGGGGGAGGCATCCACCAGCATGGGGAAGCACCTGGCGGGCCTCAGGTTCGCGAACAGGTCCAGCTCCTTGCGGATCCGGAGCAGCCCGCGCTCGGGCCGGGTTTCGTGCGGCAGCGAGTCCCACTTGGGCCCGCCCACGGCGCCGAACAGGATCGCATCGCTCTGCTCGCAGAGACGGAGCGAGGACTCCGGCAGCGGTCCGCCCGTGGCGTCGATGGCCACCCCGCCCACCAGGCCCGTCTCGAACTCGAAACTCGCCCCCGTGGCCTTGCCGATCACCTCGAGGACACGCTGGGCCTCCGGTGTGACCTCCTGGCCGATGCCATCACCGGCCAGCACCGCGATCCTGTAGGTGGGCATGGCTAGGCGACCAGCCCCTTCGTCTTCGCCACGTCGTTCATCAGGCCACCCGCCGCCATGATCTCCTGGGCGAAGGCCGGAAGCGGCGGGGCCTGGTAGGTCTCGTCGGTGGTGATCGTCATTGCCATGGAGTTGTTCCTGCGGCCCCTAGGGGCCGACCTCCTTCAGCTTCTGGCCGCCAGCCGGGTGCACCAGCCGGTTCAGCGCGTTCACATAGGCCCGGGCGCTGGCCTCGATGACGTCCGTCGAGCTGCCCTTGCCGGTCACCAGCGTTCCGTCGAAGTCCACCTTCATCGACACCTCCCCGATGGCATCCCTGCCGCCCGTGATGGCCCGGAGCTGATAGTCCTGCAGCCGTCCCTTGAGCCCCGTGATGGCGTCGATGGCGTTGAGCACGGCGTCCACCGGGCCGTCCCCCACGCCCGAATCCTGGAAGACCTCCTGCTCCTTCCGGAGCTTGATCGTCGCCGACGGGATCACGCCGGTGCCGCTGATCGTGTGCAGGTACTCCAGCGCGTAGGTCTCGGGCACCTGCGTCATCTCGTCCTGCACGATCGCCATGAGGTCCTCGTCGAAGATCTCCTTCTTCTTGTCCGCGAGGTCCTTGAACTTCTTGAAGGCCTTGCCGAGCTCGGCCTGGTCCAGCTCGAACCCCAGGTCCTTGAGCCGCGCCACGAGGGCGGCGCGCCCGGAGTGCTTGCCCATCACGAGCTTGTTGGCCGCGCGGCCGATGTCCTCCGGCCGCATGATCTCGTACGTGAGCTTCTCCTTGAGCACCCCGTCCTGGTGGATGCCCGCCTCGTGGGCGAACGCGTTCTCGCCGACGATGGCCTTGTTGGGCTGCACGTGGACGCCGGTGACGTGGGAGAGGAGCCGCGAGGACCGGAAGATCTCCTCGGTCCGGACCCGGGTCTCCACGCCGAAGTAGTCCTTCCGCGTCTTGAGCGCCATCACGATCTCCTCGAGGGAGGCGTTGCCCGCCCGCTCCCCGATGCCGTTGATGGTGCACTCGATCTGCCGGGCCCCGTTCTGGATCGCCACCAGCGAGTTCGCCACCGCCTGGCCCAGGTCGTTGTGGCAATGCACCGAGAGGACCGCCTGGGCACTGTTCTTCACCCGCTCGCGGATCCGGGCGATGCGCTCGCCCCACTCCCTGGGAATGGCATAGCCCACCGTGTCGGGGATGTTGATGGTCCGGGCGCCCGCGTCGATGACCGCCTCGAGCACGTCGCACATGTAGTCGAAGTCCGTGCGGGAGGCGTCCTCGGGCGAGAACTCCACGTCCTCGCAGTAGCCGCGCGCGTGCGTCACCGCCTCCACCGCGGCCTTGAGCACCTCCGCGCGGCTCTTGCGGAGCTTGTACTTCAGGTGAATGTCCGAGGTTGCCACGAAGGTGTGGATCCGCGGCTGCCGCGCGTACTTGACGGCCTCCCACGCACGGTCGATGTCCATGAGCCCGACGCGGCTGAGCCCGCAGATGATGGGCCCCCCGGCGAGCGCTCCCACCTGCTTGGCGACCTCGCGCACGGCCGCGAAGTCCTCATCGGACGAGATCGGGAAGCCGGCCTCGATGACGTCCACGTTCAGCCGGGCCAGCTGGCGCGCCATCTCCAGCTTCTCCTGCCGGTTCATGGAGAAGCCGGGAGCCTGCTCGCCGTCCCGGAGAGTGGTGTCGAAGATGATCACGCGATCCATGGTGGCGTCCTCCGCTGTGCGTCTAGTGTGAGTCCCGAGGTGCTGCTTTCTCGGCCGACACGGCCCCATCCCAGCGGCGCGCCCACACGGGGCGCGAGGGGCCACTCAGGACGTAGGCCGAGAAGAGCACGAAGAGGAACCACTGCGGATGGGTGGCGACGATCAGCACCGCGAGCACGACGAGCAGCAGCAGCCCGACGGGGCGCCGCCGCGCGAAGTCGATCTCCTTGAAGCTGTAGTAGCGGAAGGTGGACACCATGAGGAGCGCCACCAGGTAGGTCCCCACGCTGATGGCGACGGCCTGCCACCGCCCGACGGCGTCCCCGTCGAGGAGCAGGAACACGGCGCCGACGATGCCCGCGGCGGCCGGCGTCGGCAGCCCCACGAAGTAACGCCGGTCCGCCACGCCCGTGTACACGTTGAACCGCGCGAGCCGAAGCGCGCCGCAGATCACGAACAGGAAGGCCCCCAGCCAGGCCGCGCGCCCGAGCCGCGACAGGACGAACGCGTAGAGCATGAAGGCCGGGGCCACGCAGAAGGAGACCACGTCCGCCAGCGAGTCGAACTCCACGCCGAACTGCGTCGTGGTCTTGGTGAGCCGCGCCACCTTGCCGTCCAGGATGTCGAGCACCATGGCCACGAAGATAGCGATCGCGGCCTCCACCGCCCGTCCCTGGGCGGTCATGATCAGGGCCAGGAAGCCGCAGAAGAGGTTCCCCGTGGTGAGGAGGCTCGGCAGCAGGAAAATGCCGCGCCGCCGCTGCTCGCGCAGCTCCGACCAGCGGCGCCGGCGCGCGCCGCGTCCACCCTCGCCCGGCAGATGCCGTCGCCTCATCCGAGCACCCCCATGACCGACTCGCCGCCTCTCGCTCGATCCCCGACCCGGACCCGGATCTCCGTGCCCCGCGGCACGACCAGGTCGGTGCGGGACCCGAAGCGGATCAGGCCGTACCGCTCCCCGGCCCCGAGCGTATCGCCCGGGCGCGCCCGGCACACGATGCGCCGCGCGAGCACTCCCGAGATCTGGCTCACCGCGACCCGGGCCGGGTCGCCCTCGATCGTCACGGTGCAGCGCTCGTTCAGCTCGGACGCCTCCGGGCGATACGCCGCCAGGAACCGTCCCGGCACGTACTCCACGCCCCGCACCACGCCCGCGATGGGCGCGCGGTTGACATGCACGTCCAGCGGCGACAGGAAGATGGACATCCGCACGGCCGGCCCGACGAACGGGTCGTCGACCTCCGCGATGGCCATCACCTTGCCGTCGGCGGGCGCCAGCACGGCCCCCGGCACGCCGGGCACCGTCCGCTCGGGATCACGGAAGAACCCCAGCGAGAGGAGCCCCGGCACCGCCACCGCGGCGGCCGCCCCGCGCCAGCCCATCAGGGCCAGGATACACGAGGCCGCGACCGGCGGGACGATGAAGGGCCACCCCTCGGCCGCCACTGGAATGCGCACGCCGACGCCGCCGCCTCGCTCCGCTCGGGGATCACATCCGCGGGGGCTTGATCCAGGACATCATCTTCCGCAGCCGGGACCCGACCTCCTCGATGGGGTGCTCGGCGTCGCGCCGGCGCATGGCGAGGAAGCCCGGGCGGTTCGCCTGGTTCTCCAGCACCCACTCGCGCGCGAACTGGCCGGACTGGATCTCCCCGAGGATCTTCTTCATCTCGACCTTGGTCTGCTCGTTGATGATCCGCGGGCCGCGGGTGTAGTCGCCGTACTCCGCCGTGTCCGAGACCGAGTAGCGCATGTACGCGAGCCCGCCCTGGTAGAACAGGTCCACGATCAGCTTCATCTCGTGCATGCACTCGAAGTAGGCGACCTCGGGCTGATACCCCGCCTCCACGAGGGTCTCGAAGGCGCTCTTGATCAGGTGGGAGACGCCGCCGCAGAGGGTGGTCTGCTCGCCGAAGAGGTCGGTCTCCGTCTCCTCCTTGAACGTGGTCTCGATGACCCCGGCGCGCGTGCAGCCCACGCCCCTGCCGTAGGCCAGGGCCACGTCCCGCGCCTTGCCCGACACGTCCTGGTACACGGCCACCAGCGCCGGCACGCCGGGCCCCTGGGTGAAGAGGTCACGCATCACGTGCCCCGGCGCCTTGGGGGCGATCATGGTCACGTCCACGTCCGGCGAGGGCACCACCTGGTTGAAGTGGATGTTGAAGCCGTGGGCGAACATCAGGGTCTTGCCCTTGCCGAGCGCCCCCTTGATGGACTCCTCGTAGACCTGGCGCTGGCTCTGGTCCGGCAGGAGAACCATGATGATCTGCGCCGCCTGGGCGGCCTCGTTTACGGTCATCACCTTGAGCCCGTCGGCCTCGGCCTTGGCCCAGCTCTTGGAGCCCTTGTAGAGCCCCACGACCACGTCCTGGCCGGAGTCCTTCAGGTTGAGGGCGTGGGCGTGGCCCTGGCTGCCGTACCCGATGATCGCGATCTTCTTGCCGCGGAGCAGCCCGAGATCGGCGTCCTGGTCGTAGTAGATCCTCGCCGGCATGACTGTGGGTCTCCTTGAAAGGTTAGTCCGCGAACCCGACGACCCGGGGGTCCTGGGGCTGCGCGGGGGCGGCCGACTTCGGCTTGCCCAGCTTCTCTTCTACCTTGCGGAGCCGCGTTTTCGGCCCCCTGGCGATGGCCACCTTGCCCGTGCGCACCAGCTCCTGGATGCCGAACGGCCTCAGGAGCTCGACGATCGCGTCGATCTTCGTCTCCTCGCCGGTGACCTCCAGCGTGTACGCGGTGGCGGTCACGTCCACCACCTTGGCGCGGAAGATGTCGCCCACTCTCAGGATCTCCGCGCGGGCGGCCGGCTCGGCGTTCACCCGGATCAGCAGCATCTCCCGCTCGACATGGTCCTCCTCGCTGAGGTCCGTGACCTTGATGACGTCGATCAGCTTGTGCAGCTGCTTGATCACCTGCTCGATGATGAAGGCGTCGCCGTGGACGACAAGCGTCATGCGGGAGACGGTCGGGTCCAGCGTCTCGCCCACCGAGAGGCTCTCGATGTTGTAGCCCCGGGCCGAGAACAGCCCAGCCACGCGCGACAGGACGCCGAACTTGTTCTCCACCAGCACCGCGATCGTGTGCTTCCTGGCGTCGTCGGTGCTCACGCTAGAACCCCGTCTGCGACTTGGCGGCCTTGTCGCGGACGTCCACGCTCGGCGGCGCCAGGATCATGTCGATGTTGGCGCCGCCCGCCGGCACCATGGGGAAGACGCACTCGTGCTTGTCCACCCACACGTCGAGCACCACGGGACCGGGCGTCGAGATCATCTTCTCCAGCGCCGGCACCACCTCGCTGGGCTTCGTCACCCGGATCCCGGTGCACCCGTAGGCCTCCGCCAGCCGCACGAAGTCAGGGCTGCCGCCGAGATCGCTGGCGCAGTAGCGCTCCTTGTAGATGATCCGCTGCCACTGCCTCACCATGCCGTGACCGCCGTTGTTGATGATGACCGTCTTGACCGGCAGCTTCTCCTCGAAGCAGGTCGCCAGCTCCTGGCTGTTCATCTGGAACGAGCCGTCGCCGTCGATGTTGATCACGAGCCTGCCGGGGTTCCCGGCCTGCACGCCCATGGCGGTGGGCAGCCCGTACCCCATGGTGCCGAGGCCCCCCGAGGTGCACCACGCGCGCGGGTGCTTGACGCGGTAGTACTGCGCCGCCCACATCTGGTGCTGGCCGACCCCGGTGACGATGAGCGCCTCCCCGTTCGTCAGGGTGGAGATCTCCTGGATCACGTGCTGGGGCTTGACGACCTCGTCGCTCCACTCGTAGCGCAGGGGGAAGTCGCGCTTCCAGTCCGCGATCTGGCTCATCCACTGCTTGCGGGCCTCGCGGACGCCGCTCTGCGGGTACGTGCGCATCTCCTCCCGCACCGCCTCCACGAGCCTGGACAGCACCCGCTTGCAGTCCCCCACGATGGGGATGTGGACCTTGATGTTCTTCGAGATCGAGGAAGGGTCGATGTCGACGTGGATGATCTCGGCATCGGGCGCGAAGGCGTCCACGCGTCCGGTGACGCGGTCGTCGAAGCGGGCGCCCACGGCCACCAGCACGTCTGCGTGGTGGACGGCCATGTTCGCGTAGTAGGTGCCGTGCATGCCCAGCATGTCCAGCGACAGGGGATCGGCCATGGGAAAGGCGCCCAGCCCCATGAGCGTCTGCGTCACGGGGGCCTGGGTCAGCTCCACCAGCTCGCGCAGCTCCGGCGAGGCGTCCGAGGAGATGATGCCGCCGCCCACGTAGAGCACCGGGCGCTTGGCCCGGACGATGGCCCGCGCGGCCTTCTTGATCTGTCCCGGATGCCCCTCGTAGGTGGGGTTGTAGGACCGGAGGTGCACGGTCTCGGGGTACTCGAACGTCCACTCCTTGACCAGGACGTCCTTGGGCAGGTCCACGTGCACGGGCCCCGGGCGCCCGGTCCCGGCGATGTGGAACGCCTCCTTGATGATGGCGCCGAGGTCGTTGCCGTCCTTCACGAGGAAATTGTGCTTGGTGGCGGACCGCGTGATGCCCACGTTGTCCGCCTCCTGGAAGGCGTCGTTGCCGATGAGGTGGGTCGGCACCTGGCCGGTGAAGGCCACGAGCGGGATCGAGTCCATGAGCGCGTCCTGGAGCGCGGTCACCAGGTTGGTGGCCGCCGGCCCCGAGGTCACGAGGCAGACCCCGATCTTGCCCGTGGTCCTCGAGTACCCCTCCGCCGCATGCCCGGCGGCGGCCTCCTGGCGGACCAGGATGTGCCGGAGCCCCTTGAAGTCGTAGAGCACGTCGTAGATCGGGAGCACCGCCCCTCCGGGGAGCCCGAAGATGACGTCCGCCCCCTCACGCTTCAAGCACTCCAGCACGATCCGCGCACCTGAAAGCTTCACTCCCGTGTCCTCCTAGAGGAGCCCCGCCGAGGCGAGGACGTCCTTGATCTCGTCGATCGCATCGCCGTCCGGCGTGCCGAGGGGCGCCCGGCACGGGCCGCCGAAGAAGCCCTGCAGATCCAGCGCCGCCTTGAGCCCGCCGATGCCGTAGCGGCCGGGCACGCCCCGGTCGGCCAGCATCATGCGCGCCGCGAGCTCTTTCGCGTCCTCCCAGCGCCCCTGCCGCGCCAGCGCGTAGACCTCGCAGAACTCCCGGGGCGCGATCACCGCCAGCGCCAGGATGCCGCCCGACGAGCCGATGGCGAGTGACGGCAGGAGCGCCGCGGCCGCCCCGACCAGCACGTGGAAGCTCTTGGGCGTCAGGTGGATGATCTGCGCCGCCTGCGGGATGTTCCCGGAGGAGTCCTTGATCCCGCATACGTTCGGGTGCTCCGCGATGCGCGCCACGGTGTCGGGCTCCAGGTTGATCCCCGTGTTGACCGGGAAGTTGTAGAGCAGAATCGGGATCGGGGAGGCCTCGGCCACGGCCAGGTAGTGCCGGATCTGGGCGGTCGCCTGGGCGAAGCCCTTGGTGAAGTAGTGCGGGGTGATCACGATGGCTGCATCCGCGCCGATCTCGGCCGCCCGCTTCGTCTGGCGGATGGTCAGGAGCGTCGAGTGACTCCCCGTGCCCGCGATCATCGCCTTGTCGCGGGGCGTCGCCTCGCGCGCGGCCACCAGGACCGCGTCCCGCTCCGCGTCCGAGAGCATGGGGAACTCGCCCGTGGAGCCCAGGAACACGTAGCCGTCGAGCGGCGTCGCGTTCCAGCGCTCGAGGTTGCCCCGGAGCCTTTCCGTCGCCACGGCGTCCCCCCTGTACGGGGTCGGCACCGGGATGTAGACGCCTGCGTACTCACGCATGTCGCTTCCCTCCGCGGACGGCTCGGGGCTCCTTGATCTGCGCCTGGGCCGCCGCGAGCCAGGCGATGGGGACCATGAAGGGGGAACAGGACACGTACGTCATGCCCACGCGGTGACAGAATTCCACGGACGACGGCTCGCCGCCGTGCTCGCCGCAGATCCCCACCTTCAGCTTCGGGCGCGTCCGGCGCCCGCGCTCGATGCCGATCTTGATCAGCTCCCCGACGCCCTCCTGGTCCAGCACCTCGAAGGGGTCGGCGGGCAGCAGCTTCTTCTCGAGGTAGTACGGCAGGAACTTGCCGATGTCGTCCCGGCTGTAGCCGAACGTCATCTGGGTCAGGTCGTTGGTGCCGAAGGAGAAGAACTCGGCGTAGTGCGCCATCTGGTCGGCGATGAGGGCCGCGCGCGGCAGCTCGATCATCGTGCCCACGGTGTAGGGGATGCGCGCCCCCATCTCGCCTTCCACTTCGGCCGCCACCCGCCGGGTCATCTCCTCGGTGACCTTCATCTCGGCCACGGTCCCCGTGAGCGGGATCATGATCTCGGGCTCCACCTTCACGCCCCGCTTCGCGACGCTGCAGGCCGCCTCCATGATGGCGCGCACCTGCATCTCGTAGATCTCGGGGAACGTGATCCCGAGCCGGCAGCCGCGGTGCCCGAGCATCGGGTTGGACTCCATCAGCGCCTCCAGCCGCGCCTTGATGGCGCCGAGCTCCTCGTAGCGCGCGGGGTTGATCCCGAGCGCGTCCAGCTTCGTGTACTCCTCGAGCACGTCCTTGTACTTCGGGAGGAACTCGTGGAGCGGCGGGTCCAGCAGCCGGATCGTCACCGGGAAACCCGCCATGGCGGTGAAGATCCCGACGAAGTCCTCGCGCTGGAAGGGCAGCAACCGCTCCACCGCGGCTGTCCGCGCCTCGGTGTCCCGCGCCATGATCATCTCGCGGACGATGGGAATGCGCTCCTCGCCGAAGAACATGTGCTCGGTGCGGACGAGGCCGATGCCCTCGGCCTCGAACTCGCGCGCGGCCCGCGCGTCGTGCGGCGTGTCGGCGTTGGCCCGGACCCGCGTGGTGCTCACCTCCCGCGCCCACCCGAGGAGCTGCTTGAACTCCCTGGAGAGCGTGGGCTCCACGAGCGGGACGGTGCCGACGATCACCTCGCCGGTGGACCCGTTGAGCGTGATCACCTGCCCCTCGCGCACCACGGTGCGGCCGGCCCGGAAGAGGCGCTTCTCCTCGTCCACCACCACGTCGCCCGCGCCGACGACGCAGCATTTCCCCATTCCGCGAGCGACGACGGCGGCGTGAGAGGTGAGGCCGCCGCGAGAGGTGAGAATGCCCTGGGCGGCGTGCATGCCCGCCACGTCCTCGGGAGAGGTCTCGGTCCGCACCAGGATGACCTTCTCGTCGCGGAGCGCCATCTCCACCGCCTGCTCCGGATCGAACACGACCTTGCCGGACGCCGCCCCGGGCGCCGCCGGCAGGCCCCGGGCGATGGCCGTGTACGTGGCTCCCGGGTCCACGGTGGGGTGCAGGAGCTGGTGAAGGGACGCGGGCTCCACCCGCAGAAGGGCGTCGGCCCGCTTCTTGATCAGCCCCTCCTTGACCATCTCCACGGCGATGCGGACGGCCGCGGCGGCCGTCCGCTTGCCCGATCGCGTCTGCAGGATGAACAGCCGCCCCTCCTGGATGGTGAACTCGATATCCTGCATGTCCCGGTAATGCTTCTCCAGCCGGTCCTTGAACGTGATCAGCTGGGCATAGACTTTGGGCATGCGGCGCTCGAGCGCGCTGACGGGCTCCGGGTTGCGGATGCCCGCCACGACATCCTCACCCTGCGCATTGACCAGGAACTCGCCGAAGAAGCGCTTCTCGCCCGTCGAGGGGTCGCGGGTGAAGCAGACCCCGGTGCCGGAGGTGTCGCCCAGGTTGCCGAAGACCATGGCCATCACGGTCACCGCCGTGCCCCAGTCATCGGACAGCCGGTTGATGCGCCGGTAGTCCACCGCCTTCTTGGCGAACCAGGAATCGAAGACGGCGTTGATGGCGAGCCTCAGCTGCTCCGAGGGATCCTGAGGGAAGGGCTGGCCGGTCGTGTCCTTCACGAGCCGCTTGGCATCCGCCACCAGCCCCTTGAGCGCCTCGGCCGGCACGTCGGCGTCCGTCCTGGCGCCGGTCCGGCTCTTGGTCTCGTCCAGCAGCCGGTCGAAGGCCCGCCGGTCGATGCCGAGCGCCACGTCGCCGAAGATCGTGATGAACCGGCGGTAGCAGTCCCACGCGAAGCGCTCGTTCTTCGTCCAGCGCGCAAGCCCGTCCACGGTCTTGTCGTTGAGACCGAGGTTGAGCACCGTGTCCATCATCCCGGGCATGGACGCCCGCGCCCCCGAGCGCACGGAGACCAGCAGGGGGCGCTCGGGGTCTCCGAGCTTCAGTCCCACCGCCGCCTCGAGTCGCGCGAGCCCGTCGAGGACCTGGGCCCAGAGTCCCGGAGGCTGCTTCTTCCCCCCCGTCCGGTAGGCCGCCCATGCCTGTGTCGTGATCGTGAATCCGGGAGGCAC
>MGBT01000109.1:40157-52797 GCA_001788395.1 Candidatus Rokubacteria bacterium GWA2_70_23 | reverse complement strand
TCCGCCTTTCCGTTGGCGAAGAAGTACACGTACTTCGGCGCGCGCGCGCTGCGCTTCGGAACCTTCGCCCGCGATTGTCGGGGTACCCGGGCCTGCGCCATTCAACGCCCCCTCTGCTCGCTGCCCATGACGGAAGAAAAAGACAGGCCCATGAAGGGCCTGGACCCGGCTTCGATGCTGAAGACCAATGCTAAGGGAGGGGAGCGGGGATGTCAACGATTATTCTTCCGCCACGGGCACTTACAGGGGCTTGGCGGGGTCAGCGCGCGGGGGTTTCCCTCCCGGGGCTGGGCTCGTCGCCCGCCCGCGCGACGGCCCCTTGCGCTCCCATGACCAGGCCCTCGACCGCGATCAGGTGGTCCAGCACGGCCCGATGGGCCGCCATCTCGTCCCGGCGCCGGATCGCCTCCAGGATCCGCAGGTGATCCTGATGGGAGCGGGCCGGGCGCCCCGGCGTCTGCAGTGATTCCTCGCGGCTCTGGGTCAGCAGATCCATGAGGGCGTTGACGATGCGGCTGATGGCGCGGTTGTGGGCGCTGCCGGCCAGCGCGGCGTGGAAGGCCGCGTCCTGGGCGACGCCCGTGCGCCCCTCGGCCACCTCCTTCCCCTGGGCTTTCAGGATTCGCTCCATCTCGGCGATCTCCTCGGGGGTGGCGCGGCGCGCGGCCAGCGTCGCGATGGCCGGCTCCAGCAGGCGACGAGCCTCGAAGAGCTCCCCCACCGCCTCCCGGTGGGGCAGGATCACGAGAGCCAGGGGCTCGATGAGGGTTTCCACCGAGATGTCCCGGACGAAGGCGCCGTCCCCGGCGCGGATCTCGATGAGGCCCCGGCTCTCGAGCGCCCGGAGGGCCTCCCGCACCGAGGTGCGGCTCACCACGAACTTCTCGGCGAGGTCGCGCTCCGGGGGCAGCCGGTCCCCGGACTTGAGCTTCCCCTCGGCGATGAGCTGCTTGACCTGGCGGACGATCTCCGCGTAGATCCGCGCGGACTTGATGGGCTCGAGGTCTGGCCATCTCACGAGGACGACCCCGCCGGCACCCGACTCATTGCGCGGAGACTTCCTTCGCCCGAGCCGCCTTGGCCCGGAGCCACGCCTTAACGATCTCGATCGAGATCATGACAACGACGCCCAAGCCGACGATGGCCGCCAGGTCCCAGAGCGTCGGCATGGCGATCCCGAAGGCCTCCCGCACGGGGCGCCACTGCACGAGGCCCGCGATCAAGAGGAACTCCCACCCGATGGCCAGGAGGAGCCACTTGTGCGGCGGGGCCTGGAAGAGGCTGTATCTCAACGAGCGGAAGTTGATGGCGATGATCAGCTCGAGGAGCACGAACATGAAGAAGACCTTCGTTCTCGCGAGCTCCAGATCGGACAGATTCTGGAAGAAGACCCACAGGAAAATCGGGCACTCGACGACCACGCCCACGAGGATGAGAGTCCTGACATCCCACGAAAAGACGCTTTCCTTCGGGTCCCGCGGCGGCCGCTGCATGATGTCGGGGTCAGGGGGCGCGACGCCCAGGGCCAGAGCCGGAAGCCCATCGGTAGCCAGGTTAATGTACAGGATCGCGGCCGGCAGGAGGGGCAAGAATTCAGGGCCCATGGCCACGACGACCCCGCCGAGGACCACCACTTCGGTGATGTTAGCCCGGAGTAGGTAGGTGAGGTACTTCTTGATGTTGTCGTAGATCCACCGTCCCCGCTCGATGGCCAGGACGATGGTGGCGAAGTTGTCATCGCTCAGGACGATATCCGCGGCCTCCTTGGCCACCTCCGTGCCCGTGATCCCCATGGCGATCCCGATGTCAGCGTGCTTCAGGGCCGGAGCATCGTTGACCCCGTCGCCGGTCATAGCCACCACTTCGCCCTTCTTCTTCCACGCCTTGATGATCGTCAGTTTGTCCATAGGCGACACCCGGGCATAGACCGTTACCCGCTCGACGATGCGGTCAAACTCCTCGTCGCTCAGCTCGCCGAGCTCCTCACCCGTCAGCACACGATCCCCGTCTCGATAGATCCCGAGTTCCTTCGCAACGCTCACAGCCGTCAGCTTGTGGTCACCCGTGATCATGACGGGCTTGATATGCACCTGCCGGCAGACCTTCACCGCCTGGACGGCCTCCTCCCGGGGCGGGTCCATCATTCCCACGAGGCCGAGGAAGACCAGGTCCCGTTCGACGAGCTCCTCGCCATACCCGTTCATCTCCGGGAGCTCTTTGTAGGCGATGCCAATGACCCGTAAGGCGTCCCTGGCCATCTCCTCATTGACTTGCGAAATCCTCGTCCGCTCGCCCGCGCTTAACGCGCTCCGTTCATCTCCGTTCAGGCGAAAGGCGCAGCGCTCCAAGAGCACCTCGGGCGCCCCTTTCATGAAGGCCACGCGCTGCCCATCTTCCATGGCATGGATGGTTGTCATCCGCTTTCGCTCGGAGCTGAACGGAAACTCCTCGATCCTCGGGCATTGAAGCCGTGTCTCCGCCTGGTGCACCCCTCCCTTGGCTGCGAGAACCACGAGGGCACCCTCTGTTGGATCCCCCTTCACGAACCATCGCCCCGCCTCTTCACCGAGCACGGCGTCGCTGCACAGGACTCCCCCCTGCAGGAGCAGCTGGGCGGATCGATCAGCGACCGCCGGGCTGAGGCCGCCTTCGGGGGCGTAGCCCACCCCACTGACCTCGATCGCTCGGCCGCCGACAAACAGTCGCCGGACCGTCATCTCTCCCTTCGTAAGGGTGCCGGTCTTGTCCGAGCAGATCACCGTCGTGCAGCCCAGCGTCTCGACCGCCGGCATCTTCCGCACCAGGGCGTTCCGCTTGGCCATCTCATGCATCCCGATGGCCAGGGCCCCCGTGACGATGGCGGCCAGCGCCTCCGGGACAGCGGCCACGGCCAGGGCGATGGCAAAGATCACCATGGTCATGGAAAACTCCAGGTCAAGCTTGCCTGTCAAGAACTCCCGTCCAAGGCTGATCCCCACGACGAGGACGCAGATGCTCAGGGCGATGATTCCGAGCCACTTCCCGATCTCTTCGGTGCGCCGCTCGAGGGGCGTCTTCGTCTCGGCCACCGCCGCCACTTCTTCGGCGATCTTGCCGAACTCTGTGTTCATGCCGGTCGCGGTGACGACGGCCTTCCCCCGCCCGTAGGTCACCGTGGTGCCCGTGAAGACCATGTTTTTTCGGTCGCCGACGGGCGCATCCTCGCGCAGGAGCGTGGGCTTCTTGCTAACGGGCATGGACTCCCCGGTCAGCGGCGCCTCATCGCAGTGCAACGAGTGGATTTCGACCAGCCGGGCATCGGCGGGAATCTTGTCCCCCGCCTCGAGGAGGATGATGTCCCCGGGCACGAGGTCCTTCGAGGGGATCTCGAGCTCCGTGCCTCCCCGGATGACCGTGCTGGTCGGGGTGAGCATCTTTTTCAGCGCCTCCAGGGCTCGCTCCGCGCGGTACTCCTGGACAAAGCCCAAAACCGCGCTGAAGACCACGATCACCATGATGAGGGCGGCGTCCACCAGCTCCCCGACGAGCGCCGAGAGGATCGTGGCGATCAGCAGGATGATGATGAGGACGTTCTTGAACTGATTGAAGAACAGGGCGAGCGGAGAGGCCTTCTCCTCCTTCTTGAGCTCGTTGTGGCCGTATCGTTCGAGCCGCCGGCCGACCTCGTCCTCGAGTAAACCGCCGTGAGGGTCGGTTTCGAGTTCCCTCAGGACGTGGTCGACGGCCATCGAATGCCAGAAGAGCCTCGCCATAGAGCCCTCCGAAGTGGTAGCCATTGGCAGGGCTAGGGGGTGTGGTCCGGATGGGAGGCGGCAGGCGCGGGGGGGGCTTTGAGCCGCCGCCGACCGAGCGAAAGTGCCGGGAGAAAGAAGAAGAACAGCGCCACCGCCGTGATGGCGCCAGAGATGGGCCGGTTCAGGAAGATGAGCAGCGAGCCCTGCGACATGATGAGGCTCTGCCGGAGCGCGTTCTCGGCCAGGTCTCCCAGCACGAGGGCGAGCACCAGCGGGGCCAGCGGGTAGTCGAGCTTCTTGAACACGTAGCCGATCACGCCGAACCCCAGCATATACCAGATGTCGATCATGCTGCTGTGCACGGAATAGGCCCCGATGGCGCACACGGCGACGATGAGCGGGGTCAGCATCCCGAAGGGGATGCGCAGGATGGCGGCGAAGATCGGCACGAACAGCAGCACCATGACCACGCCGATGACGTTGCCGGTGTACATGCTGGCGATGAGACCCCAGACGAAGTCGGGCCGCTCCTTGAAGAGCATGGGCCCCGGCTGGAGGCCCCAGATGATGAGCCCGCCGAGCATGACCGCCGCCGTGGGCGAGCCGGGGATGCCGAGCGTGATCATGGGCAGGATCGCGGCGACGCCGGCCGCGTGCGCCGCCGTCTCCGGGGCCACCACGCCCTCGATCTCGCCCTTGCCGAAGCGCTCTGGGTGCCGGGAGAAGCGCTTGGCAAAGGCGTAACTCATGAACGAGGCCGGGGTGGCGCCGCCGGGCTTGAAGCCCATCCAGAACCCGATCATGGAGCCGCGGACGAACGTGCGCCAGTACCGCGGCAGCGTTTTCCAGGTCTCCCACACCACGCGCGGGTTGATCCGGGCGCTCGCCCCCTTGAAGGAGAGGCCCTCCTCCATGGTGAGCAGGATCTCGCCGATCCCGAACAGCCCGATGACGGCCACGATGAAGTCGAAGCCCTTCATGAGCTCCGTGACCCCGAACGTGAGGCGCAGCGCGCCGGTGACGATGTCGAGGCCGACGGAAGCCAGGATGAAGCCGAGGAGGATGGAGACGAGGGACTTGATGGGGTTGCCGCCCCCCAGGCCGATGAACGACGAGAAGGTCAGGAGCTGGATGGCGAAGAACTCGGGGGGCCCGAACTTGAGGGCCACCTCCGCCAGAAGCGGCGCGAAGAGAGTGATCAGCACCACGGAGAAGAGCGCGCCGACGAAGGACGACGTGAAGGCCGCGGTCAGCGCCTGTCCCCCTTCCCCGCGCCGGGCCATGGGGAAGCCGTCGAAGGTGGTGGCCACGGACCAGGGCTCCCCCGGGATGTTGAAGAGGATGGAGGTGATGGCGCCGCCGAAGAGCGCCCCCCAGTACAGGCTCGTGAGCAGGATGATGGCGGAGGTCGGGGGCATGGTGAAGGTCAGCGGCAGGAGGATCGCCACCCCGTTGGCCCCGCCGAGGCCCGGGAGCACGCCGATGACGGTGCCGAGCGCGATGCCGACCACCGCCACCATCAGGTTGTGAGGCTGCAGCGCCACCTGGAAGCCGAGCAGGAGGTTCTCGAAGCCCATGCGCTAGTGCGCCTCCAACGAGTTTCGCCCACTCCACCCGCGCACCCGCACGGTGCCGGGCCAAGGAACGAGCCAGACGAGGCCCGAGGGAGCCGGCAGCGCGAGGCGTACTCTCCGTACGTTGAGCGCCCGCCCCGACCGAGAACATGGCCTGGCGAGCCGCAGCCGCAGGCGAGGCGAGCGAACATGGAAATCGGGCGAGCGTGAGCGAGCCGCGGCGAAGTTCATTGGGCCGGCACTCTAGTACCCCAGCCAGGTCTCGAGCGGGCCCTTGGGCATCGGCACGAGGAACCACTTCTCGAAGACAAAGAAGGTGGCCACGGGGAATCCGATGGCGACGGCCACGATGGCCGCCCACGAGTGCCGGCCGATCCACCGCATGTAGAAGCCCATGTAGAGCGCCGAGGCCACGTAGAGGCCGATGGCCTGGGTGAGCACGACGAAACCGGCCGCCGGGCCCAGTACCGCGAGCACCGGGCCCAGCGCCTTGCGCGTCACGAAGGGCACGGGCAGGGTGAGCCTGACTGCCTGGGCCGCGATGGCCAGGCAACACCCGATCAGGAGGACGGCGAGCCAGAACGGAAAGAAGCCGCTCTGAGGCCCGTCCGTCCCCCAGCCGGTGCCCAGGCGGACGGCGTCCACCACGACGAGCACGCCCGCCGCGGCGAGGATCGCTGCGGTGATCAGGTTGGCTGCACGCATCGGCCGGCCGGGATTGTCGGGCGCCCGGCCCGCCTACTTCTTCAGCAGCCCGCCCTTGGTCATGAGGTCCTTGTGGAGCTGCTCGGCCCCCTGCAGCCAGCTCACATAGTCGGACCCGGTGAGCCAGGAGGGCTTGAGCGCGCCCCTGGAGAGGTACTCCTTGAACTCGGGAGAGTCGTAGACCTTCTTGAGGAAGCCCTGGTACCACTCCACGGCCTCCTTGGGCATGTCCGGCGTGCCGAAGATGCCGCGGAGCATGAGATAGTTGATGTCGGCGCCGATCGCCTCCTTGATGGTCGGGATGTCCTTCCAGTCGGCGTCCGGGATGCGCGCCGTGTCGAACACCGCCAGCGGTCGGACCCTCCCCGCCTTCCAGTGGCTGACGCACTCGATGGGGTTGTTCACCGTCGAGTCCACGTGGTTGCCGACGAGATTCACGCAGACCTCGCCGCCGCCCTTGAAGGGGACGTAGATGAACTTCACCCCCTGCGACTGCTCGAGGAGGATGGTGATGATCTGGTCCTCCTGGGCGGAGCCCGTGCCGGCCATCTTCATGGTGCCGCCCTTCTCCTTCACCGCCGCGAGGTACTCCTTGGCGGTCTTGTAGGGCGTCTCGGCGTTCACCCACAGGATGAACTGGTCCAGGGCCATCCGCGTGATGGGAGTGAGGTCCTTCCAGCTGAACGGCACCCCGGTGTGCAGCGGCGTCGTGAACAGGTTCGACAGGGTGATGATGATCGTGTGGGCGTCACCCTTCTTGCCCTTGACGTAAAGGAACCCCTCGGCGCCGGCCCCACCCGCCTTGTTGACCACGATGATGGGCCGCGGAGAGAGCTTGTGCTTCTCGGCGATCCCCGCGATGAGCCGGGCCATCTGGTCCGCACCGCCGCCGGTGCCGGCGGGGATGACGAGCTCGATGGGCTTGGTGGGCTCCCAGGCGGCGTGGGCCGCCGGAGGCAACAGGGCCCACAGGGTGAGGGCGGTGATCAGCCATGCCAGGTGTCCCCGTGTTGGTCTCATTCCCATCCTCCTTGCTGTCGCGCTGCGGGTTGAAGGCCAGATCCCCGATCAAGGTCGGGCACGGCGGGACGGGGGGGTGGGCGACGGGGCTTGTGCTGCGTACGGCGGCAGGGCCGGGCGCCGGGGGATCCGGGCGCCCGACCCTGCGGATGGTCCTGACGGATCGACCTAGGGCATCGGCACTGCCGGTCTCTTCTCCTTCCAGAACGGGATCACGCCGGGAATCTCCCACTTCTCCCACATCTCGTCAACCTTGGCCTGGAAGTAGTCCAGGTCCTCCTCGGTGAAGTGGGCGAAGCGCCCCTGCTTGAGCAGGTACTCGCGCACCGGCTTCCGCGGGCGCCCCTCGGCGATGGCCCTGGTCTTGCCGTAGTGGCGCACCACGCCGTCCTCGACCTCGTAGAGCGGGAAGATGCCCGTCTCCACGGCCAGCTCGCCGAGCTCGTGCGAGAGCATCGGGTCGAAGTCCCACCCCTTCGGGCACGGATCGAAGGAGTGGATGAAGGTGGGCCCGCCGATGGAGAGCGCCTTCCGCACCTTGTTCATCATGTCCACGGCGTAGGAGGCGTCCACCGTCGCCACGTACCGGCACTCCGGGTGGCCCGCTGCGAGCATGCCGGCGGTGTTCTTCTTCCAGCGGTTGTGCATGATGCGCTTCACCGAGCCGGGGGGGCTGAACGTGGTGTTGGCCCCGTAGGGCGTCGAGCCCGAGGCCTGGATATCCGTGTTGGCGTAGGACTCGTTGTCGTAGAGGAGGATCAGGCAGTTGTACTCCTTGTGCGTGAGCGTCGCCGAGATGGCGCCGAGCCCCATGTCGGCTCCGCCGCCGTCGCCGCAGAAGGCGATGACGTTGATCGGCTCGGCCTTCATCCTCCCCTTCTTCATCAGCGCCTTCAGGCCGGCGGCGGTACCCAGCGCCGCCGAGCCCGACGAGCCGAGCTGGGTGTGCATCCACGGCACCACCCAGGGCGTCGTGTAGTAGGTGGTGTTCGCCACGTACATGCAGCCCGTGGCGCCGAGCACGATGGTCCGCGGCCCCGCCGCCTTGATCATCAGCCGCATGACCAGGGCGGACTCGCACCCCTGGCAGGTGCGGTGCCCGGAAGTGAAATACTCCTCCACGGACACCTTCTTCACGCCCTTGAAGCCCTGCAGGACCTGCGTCGCGTTAGTGAACACCTCAGCCATGGATCGGCCTCCTTATTCGCGCACGCCGAGCCAGTGGGTCTTGAGGTCGGACTTCCCGGCCGTGGCGGCGGCGAAGCACATGTCCGCGGTCTTGTAGACGTCCTCGAGCGTGACCTCCCGCCCGCCGAGCCCCCCGATGAAGGAGAGCAGCGGCGGCCGCTTGTCGGCGTTGTACAGGGCCGCCCGGACCTCGTTGGCGACCACGCCCGAGCCGAAGGGCGAGCCGAACGAGTAATCGCGATCGATGACCCCGATGGCGCTCGCCCGCGACAGCGCCGCCACCATCTTCTCCGTGGGGAAGGGCCGGAACCACCGCGGCCGGATGAGCCCCACCTTCTTGCCCTGGGCCCGCATGTTGCGGATCCCGACCTTCAAGGGCAGCGAGATGGTTCCCATGCCCATCAGGATGACCTCGGCGTCCGCCGTCATGTACTCCTCGAACCAGGGGTTGTCGGGGCCGCGGCCGAAGACTTTCCGGAAGTCGGCGTAGGCCTCCTCGATGACGGTATAGGCGCGGGTCATGGCCTCGTTGTTCTGCCGTCGGATCTCGATCACCCAGTCCTCGTTGGCCTGCGGCGCCACGGTGATGGGGTTGTCCGGATGCAGCTGCAGGTCGCCCCGGTCGTACTTCGGCAGGAAGCGGTCCACCTTGGCCTTGGTGGGCACCTGGACGAGCGCCTGGGAATGCGTGAGGAAGGCGCCATCGGCCGAGATGGCGATGGGCAGGAACACCCGCCGGTCCTCGGCGATCCGATAGGCCAGGAGCGCCGTGTCGAGCATCTCCTGGGCCGTATCCACCCAGATGAGCATCCACCCGAGGTCGCGCACCACGAGGGCGTCGTTGTGCTCGACGCCGAAGGCGCCCGGATCGTCCAGGGCGCGGTTGCCCACCATCGCGACCATGGGCACGCGGAGCGGCGGCGTGACCGTCAGGCACTCCATGGCATACATCCAGCCGACACCGGAGGACCCGCAGAACACGCGGGCGCCGACGGTCGAGGCATGCTTGACGATCTCGAACTGGCTGTGCTCGCCCTCGGCCACGATGTACTCGGCCACGAGTTTGCCATTGGCGATCTTCTTGGCGATGGCCTGCATGACCGTGTCATACGGGCGGATGGGATACGCGGTGACGACGTCGATGTCCGCCAGCGCCAGCGCCTCCGCGCAGGCCTCGCTACCGGAGATGAGCATCTCCGTGTCGCCGGGTGCCGCTGCGATCGTCTTCGTCTCGACAGCCATCGTGGTCTCCTGTGTCTTCACCCGGGGCGGGCACCCGGGCTGTCGCCCGCCCGCGCCCGGTGGCTCGCTTCGCTCGTCCCTACGCCGTCTTCGCCGCGGCGTTCTCGCCGGGGATGCCCGTCGTGATCTCGATGCCGCCCGTGTCCAGGTCCTGCCGAAGCTCCTGCTCGTACTGCCCGCGGAAGCGGAAGCCGTGCGACCGCACCACATGCGCCGTGTCGCTCACCGTCGCGGTGAGCCACGTCCGGTACGTGTCCTTGTCCTTCCGCCACATCTCCCACTGGCTGGCGTTGTCGTCGAAGGCTGCCTCGCTCACCATGGTGATGCACTCCTTGGCCGGGCACACGGCCTCGCAGACCCCGCAGCCGCAGCAGGCGTCCATGTTGGCGTCGTAGAGGTCGTCCGGGGTGACGTCGAAGCAGGAGTCCGGGCACTGGAGCCAGCAGAGCGTGCACTTGACGCACTTGTCGAAATCGATCACCGGCCGCATGGTGCGGCTCGTGAACTTCTTGAAGTACGGGTTGCGCTCCGGCACGTAGCCCTTGCCGCCCTCCATGGGCTTGCCGACGGGGATTGCCGGGATGCTGACGCCTTCCCGCATCTCCCACCACTTCGGCTTCTCGAACGAGAACGGGGTCTCCGGGTTGCCCTCCGTCACGTTGACGAGCCGGGTCTCGAGGCGCTCGTGGGCCTTGCGGGCGGAGGCCACCTTGAGATCGGAGCCCCACTCGGCCTCCTCGATGGCCTGGCAGACGGCGTCGAGGGACAGGAAGTCTGGCTTGATCCTGGAGAGCGCCCCCAGGATCCGCGCCTCGGTGTGGTCTTCCCGGTACACCCAGAGCCCCGAGAAGGACGCCTTGGCCCGGAGCAGCGTCAAGGCATAGGGCGCATCCTTCTTGTGGATGTCCTTCAGGAGGTCCTCGGCCGGCTGGAGCGAGGTCATCAGCAGCGTGCCGTTGGGCAGGGTCAGCCGGTTGATCGGCTGCAGCCCGTACCACGCCCAGGACTCGACGCCCTTGGACAGCGTGTCATCCACGCAGATGGTGACGTCCACCTCCTGGGGCTCGTAGCGCGCCATGTTCTGCTCGAGCTCTTCCTGGCTGTCCGCCACGATGGCGAAGTCCTTGGCCGGGATGCCGTTGCGCTGCGGGCTGTCGCCGTAGCGGCCGAAGGCGATGCCCCAGCGGCCCGCCTTGCGCGCGGACAGGACGATGCCCCGGCAGATGCGGGAGGCCAGGTTCTTCTGGAAGATGCCCCGGTAGACGACCTCACAGGTGAAATGCGCCATGCTGACCTCCTAGGCGGACCCGAAGGCGGGGACGGGCTGCGGCCGGCTATCTCGGTGATGGGCAGTCATTGGTCTGTTGGTCGGCTGGTCGGACCACACTATGCCTCCGCCACCCTGCTCGCTGTCAAGGCCATAATGTACCAGGAACACGGGGCGTTAGGACTGAAGAGCCGGCCTGGTCGACTCCCGGGAGCTGTCAGGCTGAACCCTGAGCCTGCTCTCAGGTCGTCGCGGAGCGAACCATCCCGGCGAAGTATTGGTGGGCGGAGGCATCGTCCGTGAGCTCGGGATGGAACGCGGCGACCAGAACGGTGCCCTCGCGCGCCATCACGCACTCGCCGCGGAATTCGGCGAGCCGGGTGACCCCGGGACCGAGACGCCGGATCCTGGGGGCGCGGATGAAGATGGCCTTGATCTCAGCCTTCCCCTGGCCGAGGTCGGCCTCGATCTCCGTCTCGAAGGACTCCTTCTGCCGCCCGTAGGCGTTCCGCTCGGCCGTGATGTCGATGAAGCCGAGCGAGAGCTGCGACGGGTGCTCCACTTCACGGGCGAGGAGGATGAGCCCGGCGCAGGTGCCGAAGATCGGCTTGCCCGCCGCGTGGAACTTCTCCAGCGCCGGGACGAAATCCCACGCCCGCATGAGCTTGAGGAGTGTCGTGCTCTCGCCGCCGGGCATGATGAGGCCCGACACCTCGTCGAGCTGCTCGGGCTTGCGCACCTCCACCGAGGCGACCCCGATGCGCCCGAGGACCTGCCGGTGGAGGTCGAAGTCACCTTGCAGCGCGAGCACCCCGATCTTCACGTCCACGTCTCGCCGCCTCGCTCCGCTCGGGGGATTTCCCTCTCCGCTCGCCTCGTCGTGCGACACGCCTCGGCTCGCTCTACCATCCCCGGGTTTGAAGAAGCTCGGACTCCTTGAGCTTGGAGGTCTCGATGCCCGCCATGGCCTCGCCGAGATCCTCCGAGACCTTGGCCAGCATGTCAGGATCCTTGAAGTGGGTCGTGGCCTGGACAATGGCGCGGGCCCGCACGGCCGGATCCGCGGACTTGAAGATGCCCGACCCCACGAACACCGCCTGGGCGCCGAGCTGCATCATGAGGGCGGCGTCCGCGGGCGTCGCGATGCCGCCGGCCGAGAAGTTCGGCACCGGCAGCATGCCGTGCTGGGAAATCCAGCGCACGAGCTCGTAGGGAGCGCCCAGGTTCTTCGCCTCCGTCATGAGCTCCTCCTGGCCGAGGGTCGTGAGCCGCTTGATGCCGGACACCACGGCCCGCATGTGGCGCACCGCCTCGACGATGTTCCCGGAGCCGGCCTCCCCCTTGGTGCGGATCAACGCGGCGCCCTCGCCGATGCGCCTGAGCGCCTCGCCGAGATCGCGGCAGCCGCACACGAACGGCACCTTGAAGGCGAACTTGTCCACGTGGAAGTGCTCGTCGGCCGGGGTCAGGACCTCGGACTCGTCGATGTAGTCCACGCCCAGCGCCTCCAGGATCTGCGCCTCCACGAAGTGCCCGATACGGCACTTGGCCATGACGGGGATGGAGACCGCCGCCTGGATCTCTCTGATCTTCTTCACCGGTGACATGCGCGCCACCCCGCCGTCGCGGCGGATATCGGACGGCACCCGCTCGAGCGCCATCACGGCCACGGCGCCCGCGTCCTCGGCGATCTTCGCCTGCTCGGCGTTGGTGACGTCCATGATGACGCCGCCCTTGAGCATCTCGGCCAGTCCGACCTTGAGCCTCAGTGTCCCGACTTCCATGTCTTGGTTCTCCTTTATCTTGGCTGAATGTGGATGACTCCGGTTTGGCGGTTGGGCCTCTTCGAGCCTTCGGCTCTCATCGGGGCGCCCGCTCAACCGTGGCCTCTTCGCGCCTCTGGCGGTCTC
>MGBT01000109.1:29381-40117 GCA_001788395.1 Candidatus Rokubacteria bacterium GWA2_70_23 | reverse complement strand
CATCTGTCTCGCTTGAACGGGGATGACTTCGGTTTGGCGGTTGGGCCTCTTCGCGCCTCTGGCGCTCATCGGGGCGTCCTGTCAACCGGGACGGCTATTCGAGGGCTTGGGTGAGGTCCTCGATCAGGTCGGTGGGGTCTTCGAGGCCGACGGAGAGGCGTACGAGGCCGGGGCCGATCCCCATGGCCGCCTTGTCCTCGTCGGAGACGCGGCGATGGGACGTGCGTGCCGGATAGGTCCAGGTCGTCGCCACATCTCCGAAGCTCGGCGCGAACTCCATGAGCCGCGCCCGCGCCATGAAGCGCCCGACGGCGAGCGCCCCACCCCGCAGGTCGAAGGACAGGATGGCGCCCATGGGCCCCGGCATCAGCCGCCTGGCGAGCGCGTGCTGCGGATGGGTCGCGAGCCCTGGGTAGTGGGCGCGCGCCACGGCGGGATGTGGCTCGAGAAACTGCGCCAGCGACAGCGCCGTCGCCGACTGCCGCTCGAGCCGCACCCCGAGCGTCCGCGCCCCGCGCACCGCGAGCCACGCGTCGAAGGGCCCGAGATTGGTCCCCGCGCGGATCATCGCCTCGCGACAGCGGCCCATGGCCTCCTTGCGGCCCAGCACCATCCCGCCCGTCACGTCGCCGTGGCCGGAGATGAACTTGGTCAGGCTGTGCATGACCACGGTGGCGCCGTGCTCGATGGGACGGCAGACGGCCGGTGAGGCCATGGACGCATCGACGATCAGCTCGACACCTCTCCGCTCGAGCAGAGGCGCCAGGACGGGCAGGTCGGCCAGCAGGAGCAGCGGGTTCGACAGGGCCTCGACGAAGACGGCCTTCGTGTTGGGCCGCAGGGCTCCGAGGACTCGTCCCGCGTCGGTCGCGTCCACGAACGTCGCCTCGATCCCGAGCCGCTTGCCCTCGGACGTGAGGAAGGAGGCCGTGGTCCCGTACAGATCCCGCGCCGCCACCAGGTGATCGCCCGCCGCGAAGAGACCCAGGAGCAGCGCCGTCGTCGCCCCCATCCCGGAGGCGCAGGCCACGGCGGCCTCGGCCCCCTCGAGCCCTGCCACCAGATCCTCGAGCATGCTGTGGTTGCCGGTGCCGTAGCGCCCGTACACGTACCCCGAGATCTTGCCTTCCCACACCGACTCCACCGTCTCCATGTCCTCGAAGACGTAGACGTTGGTCTGGTAGATCGGAGCGGTGAGCGGCCGGCTGGCCGAGGGCACGTCGCGCCCGCCGCGGGCCGCCAGAGTGTGGAAGTTCACCTGGGATCCTCCTGTCGCTCTCACACGAGGGGCACGGAGAGCTCGGGCTCTCGCACCGCGTGGTCGGGGTGACGCCCGAGATCCCGGATCGCGTCGCCGAGCCGCTTCATCCCGTCGTCGATCTGCGACACCGGCACGGCCGAGAAGGAGAGCCGGAGCGAGCGCTCGCCCCCGCCGTCGATGAAGAAGGCATCGCCAGGCGTGAAGGTCACCCCGCGCGCCTGCGCTCGCGGGAGCAGGGCGGCCGTCTCCAGGCCCTCGGGGAGCGTCAGCAGCAGCGAGAATCCTCCCGCGGTCTCGGTCCATGTGACCCCGGGCGGCATGAGACGGCGAAGCCCGTCCAGGAGCGTCTCCCGGCGCCGCGCGTATTCCCGGAGCGCTCGCGCCTGGTGCCGCTCCAGGAGCCGCCTCTCGCAGAAATGGTAGACGGCGGCCTGCAGCAGCGGGCTTGTGTGGATGTCGGCCAGCTGCTTGGCCATCTCGAGTCGCTCGATCAGCGCCGGCGGGGCCACGATCCAGCCCAGCCGGAGCCCGGGGAAGAGGATCTTGGAGAAGGTCCCGATGTAGACCACGAGTCCCGCCATGTCCATGGCCTTGAGCGGGCCCGGGGGCCGCGCGCCATAGAAGAGGGTCCCGTCGAAGCCATCCTCGACGATGGGCAACCGGTGCCTGGCCGCCACCTCGAGGAGGCGCTGCCTCACGGCCAGGCTCATGGTGAGCCCGGTGGGGTTGTGGGCACTCGGCTGGCAGTACAGGAACTTGGGAGTCTGGCGCTCCAGCAGACGCTCCAGATGCGGGACAGAGAGCCCGGCCTCCGTCAGCGGGACCGGCACGAGCGCTGCCCCGAACGAGCGGAACACCTGCATGGCGCGCGGGTAGGACGGCTGCTCGATGGCCACCAGATCCCCGGGATCGAGCAGGGTGCGGGCGACAAGATCAAAACCCTGCTGCGAGCCATTGACGATGAGGATATCCTCCGGGCGCGCCTCGACCCCGAAGCGCAGGAGATAACCCGCCAGGTATCGGCGCAGCGGCGGGTAGCCCCCGGGAGCGTAGTACTGGAGCAGCTCTCGCCCCTCCTGGGTGATGACCCGGTTGAGGACCCGGCGGAAGGCGTCAGTGGGGAACAGTGTGCTGTCGGGCATGCCGCCGGCGAAGGAGATGGTGCCGGGGGCCGGCCGGGCGAGCTGGCCGTAGGCCCGTCGCCGGTGCATGTCGGCAGCCACGACCTGCGCCCGCTTCGACAGGAACCCGGACCAGTCGAGCTTCTGCGCGCTGATGGGGGCCGGCTCCGCCAGGGCCGGCACCCGCTCCGCGACGAAGGTGCCCTGCCCCACATGCGCCCGGGCCCAGCCCGCGGCGATCAGCTCCTCGTAGGCCGTGGCCACCGTGGTCCGGTTGACCCCGAGGTCGTGCGCCAGCTCCCGGGTGGCCAGCAGCTTGACGCCGGGGGCCAGCTTCCCTTCCCTGATCAGCCGCTCGAGGTGGCTCTGGATCTGGCGGGACAGCGGGACTCGCCCACCCCCGACTGCTCTCCGTTCGAGAGGAATCCTCATGGCCCCACCATACCAGCCATTCTCGTCACCTTTCACTGAAAGTACAGAGCCAATTGGATGTATCTCTGATCATCCAATGGGCTCCCGGCCTCGGCGTGGTACCATGACCGTCCCATGCCCGGTCTCGTCGTGCTGGAGTCCATGTGGAATCGGAAGGGGCAGCTCCTCGAGGACGAGCCCTCGGTGCTGCCCTACCTCAAGGCCATCAAGCAGTCACTCGCCTGGGAGGGCATCCGCATCAACCTCGTCTATCGCCGCTTCTACAGCAACTACGACCTGGGCCTGCTCCTGGAGGAGGTACGCCGGCGGCGGTCCTCCTTCCAGGTTTGCTACATCGCCTCCCATGGGAAGCGGCGCACCCTGATTGGCATCGGCAACCGTGTCATCCGGCTCTCCGCCCTCGTCGAGCACTGCCGGCCCAGTCGCCGCATCGGCTACATCTTCGGCGCCTGCGACTTCGTGACGCCGGACACGGCCCGCGACTTCCTCGTCCGCACCGGCGCCCGCTTCGTTGCCGGATACCAGAAGGCCATCCCCTGGACGGAGTCCATGCTCGTGGACTGCCTGTTCCTCTCCTATCTCCTCGGGGGCACGATGAAGTGGGTGCGGACCAAGCACGGGGAGCGCATCCCCCCGCTCCGGGAGCACGAGGACTTCGAGATCACCCGCTCCGAGAACCCGCAGAAAGTCTCCGGCCATCTCTACCGGGACTTCCCGCTGGCCCACGACATCACCTTCTCGTGCTTCACCCTCGACCGGCGATCGGGCCGACCGCCGCAGCTCGAGAACTCCTTCGACGCCTACCGGAAGAACCTGGATCGCGCCCGCCGCCTCGTCCGAGACCTGTAGCGCGGGTTATACTGACTCGGCAGGCCACCACCCACACCCAGGAGGGACCAATGGCCGAGATGAAGGAGTTCGCGAGCCTGTATTACCGGGAAGGGGCCCTCGACCCCAAGACCATGCAGCTCGTGGCGCTGGCCGCCATGGCGGCGGCCGGCTGCACGTCCTGAGTGCCCGGACGCTTCGCGGCTGCGAAGCAAGCCGGAGCCACCGACGACGAGCTGAGCGAGACCCTCTACTACGCCATGCGCGGCGCGGCCCGCGCCGCGTGGAGCACCATCAAGGTCATCCCGGGCGTCGAGGATCTCAACAAGGACTGGAAGACGAAATACGAGCGCGAGACCGGCACGTAGCCAGACCCGATCCGATGGCGCTCCTCCGGTCCGCCCATCCGCGGGCCCGGGGGCGCGCCGTAACCGAGGGAGCGAACCGCCATGCCCGTCACACCCAGCGAGCAGGAAGAGGAGTACTTCGCGCGGCTCGATTTCGAGCGGCGGAAGAAGGCCCTGGCCGAGCAGGAGCACGGCGCCGAGGCGGCGGAGCGTCAGCGCGTACTCGCGGTGGCCCGGAACCGCTGCCCCAAGTGCGCCGCGCCGTTGGTGACCATCACCTACCGCAAGGTGGAGCTGGACAAGTGCTCCGCCTGCGGGGGGCTCTGGTTCGATTGCGGAGAGCTGGACCAGGTGCTCGCGCAAGGAGAGGGAAGCGGTTTCCTCGGCGGGCTCAAGAAGATCTTCGGGTAGGCGCTGAATGGCCGCAGGCGAGGCGCCGATCAAGCAGGCCATCAAGTGGATCGACGAGCAGGTGCGCGACAACCCGGCGGCGGACCGGGTCACGCTCCTCGATGAGGCGAGCCGCCGCTTCGATCTGACTCCCCTCGACGCCGACTTCCTCCTCCGCCACCTCGCCGCCCGGCCGAAAGCGTGATGAGATCACGGCGCCGGGTCGCCCGTGCACCCCGATGAGGGCCGACGGCCCGAAGAGGCCACGCTGCCGCCCGACGTCATCCACATTCAGGCGACCCCGATGAGGGCCGACGGCCCGAAGAGGCCACGCTGCCGCCCGACGTCATCCACATTCAGGCGAGCAAGATAACAGAGCACAAGGCGCAGGTGCAGGCCCAGTTCGGCGGCACCGCCGAGGCCTATGTCCGGAGCGCCGGGCACGCGGGCGGACCCGACCTCGATCGGCTCCTGGAGTGGGGGCGCGCCACCGGGCAGAGCCGCGTGCTCGACGTCGCCACGGGCGGCGGCCACACGGCGCTGGCCTTCTCGGCCTTCACCCCGACCGTGGTGGCCACCGACCTCACCGAGCCGATGCTGCTGGCGGCGCGCGCCTTCGCCGCCTCGCAGGGCATGACGACCATCCGCTTCCTCGGCGCCGACGCGGATGCGCTGCCATTCCGGGACGCGAGCTTCGGCGTGGTCACCTGCCGCATCGCGGCTCATCACTTCCCCGCCGTCCCTCCGGCGCTCCGGCAGGTGGCTCGCGTGTTGCTTCCCGGCGGGTCGTTCCTCCTGCAGGACATCCTGGGCCACGACGATCCGGAGCTGGCGGGCTTCATCCTCGAGGTGGAGAAGCGCCGCGACCCCTCGCATGTGCGCTCCCTCAGCCGGCGGGAATGGACGGACTGTCTCACCTCGGCCGGCTTCACGGTCATCGAGGAGGCCATCGTCACCAAGGGGCGGCCGTGGGAGGAGTGGACCGGCCGCATGCGCATGAGCGCCGAGGCCAGGGCCCACCTCGACCGCTTCGTCCTGGACGCGCCGGCGCGATGCCGCGAGGCGTTCAGCTTCACCGTGGAGGACGGGAGGATCCGGTCCTTCGCCGACCGGATGGTGCTGATCCGCGCCGGCAAGGGCTAGCGGGATGCGGAAAAACCTTGCGGGCTGCTCAAAAAGGCCCAGATGCGAGGCGGCGCCCGACGGCCGCACGCGAGGCGTACTCCCTGTACGTTGAGCGTGCGGCCGAGGGCGCCAACGAAGCAGATGGGCCTTTTTCAGCAGCCCGCTAGCGGCGCAGCACCACCACCGTCGCCCCCCAGCCGCCACGTTCCTCGGGGGCATCGAAGAAGCGCAACGCCAGCGGATGCCTTTCCAGGAGCCGCTGGACCACTGCACGCTGCACGCCCTTGCCCTTCCCGTGGATGAGCCGCACCTCCGCGAAGCCGCGCGTCACCGCCTCCTCGAGATAGGCCTCGACGACGGAGGGGATATCGCGAGGGGCGAAGGTGTGGAGGTCGAGCGCATCCTCGATCGGAACGACGGTTGGGTCTTCGTCATCCATGGCAGTGCAGGCCACGGCCGTCCCCGGAAGGACGCCGGGCCCCGTCGTCACGCTGGCCGCCCCTCGGGCGCGACAGGCCGCGGCTGATCCACCGGGGGGCGCCGCGTGTGCCAGTCCGTCGCGCGCTGATAGGCGTCGGCCACCCGGAGCACCGTCGCCTCGTCGAAGGGGCGCCCGATGATCTGCAGTCCCACCGGCAGCCCCGCCGCGGTGAAGCCGCACGGGATGGAGGCCGCGGGGTGGCCGGTCAGGTTGAACGGGCGCGTGAACCGGATCAGGCTCGCGCGCACGGCCAGCTTCTCGTGCTCCACCGTGACCTCGCCCTGGCCCACCGCCGTCGCCACGA
Source organism: Candidatus Rokubacteria bacterium GWA2_70_23 (assembly GCA_001788395.1). Lineage (GTDB taxonomy): Bacteria > Methylomirabilota > Methylomirabilia > Rokubacteriales > CSP1-6 > UBA12499. The sequence continues at coordinate 33,828 of MGBT01000109.1, read as the reverse complement.
TCGGCGTCGTGGCGCAGACCAGCACATCCGCCTTCGCGAGAGCGCCATCCACCTCGCGGCGGATCAGCGCGCGGGCCTGCTGTCCCTTCAGATACTCGGCTGCCGAGATGAAGGCGCCGACGCGCAGCCGCTGGCGCACGTCGTCACCATAGTCCGCCGGTCGCTCCCTGAGCCAGGCCTCGTGGTAGGCGTACGCCTCCGAGGAGAGCACCGCGTAGGAAGCGGCGGGCGCGAAGTTTGCTGTCTCCAGATTCACGTCCTGGATGGTCGCGCCGAGCCCCTCGAGCCCCTTCACGGCCTCCTCCACCGCGTGGCGCAGCGCCACCCCCGTGGACTCGAGAAAGAACGAGCGGAGCACCCCGACACGGAGCCCCTTGACCTGCCCCGTCAACGCCGCCGTGTAGTCCGGCACGGGAAGCACGCTCGTGGTCGGATCGCGGGGGTCATAGCCCGCCATGGCCCCCAGCATCAGGGCGCAGTCGGCCGCCGTGCGGCACATGGGCCCCACGTGGTCGAGGGACCAGGCCAGCGGTAGCACGCCGGCCCGGCTCACCCGCCCATAGGTCGGCTTGATGCCGCTGATCCCGCACAGGGCCGACGGGATGCGGACCGAGCCACCCGTGTCGGACCCGAGGGCGCCGGGACAGAGCCCCGCCGCGACGGCGGCACCGGAGCCCGACGAGGAGCCCCCGCAGATGCGGTGGGTGTTCGGGTCCCACGGGTTCCAGGGCGTGCCGTAATGCGGGTTGAGGCCCTCGGGCCCGAAGGCGAACTCGTGCATGTTCAGCTTGCCGAGCGCGATGGCGCCTGCTCCGGCGAGGCGCGACACCACCGTGGCGTCCTCATCGGGCACCCAGTCGGCGAGAATGTGGGAGCCACCCGTGGTCTTGACGCCTTTCGTGCAGTAGAGGTCCTTGAACCCCACGGGCACGCCGTGCAGGCGCCCCAGGGGCTCACCCGACATCACGGCGGCCTCGGCGGCCTTCGCGCGCTCGAGGGCGGCGTCCGCCATCACCGTGAGATAGGCCTTGAGCTTTCCGTCCAGCGCCGCGATGCGATCGAGATGAGCCTGGACGACCTCCACGGGCGAGACGTCCCTGGCGGCGATGGCGCGGGCGAGGTCCGTCAGGGACGTCCAGACGAGGTCGCTCACTGGCATCTCCTCAGAAGAGGCGGTACTGGCAGGCGGGCTCGATGTCGCGCAGCGCCTCCGAGGGAAGGGCCGCCATCATCGCGCGACCGGTACGGACGAGGGGCAGGAGGCCGTCCAGCTCCTCATCGCTGAGGGCGAGCCCCAGGGACTGCGCGAGCGTGCGGAGCGTGTCGAGAGTGAGAGGGTCCATGGGCGCAGGATAGCGGCTCGCGCCCGGATTGACAAGGCCGGTCACTGCGCTCGGGAACGCCCCACTCGGTGTCGTGGTACGTGATCGACGGCTCGCTCCGGGCCCCGGAACAGCGGACGGGCACGCCACACCTTCATCGGCGTGAGCTCGGAAGGACCCCGGGACGCGGACCGGAAAGGGCTGTCGGCCCCCACCCCGGAGCGCGAAGACCTAGCAGGATGCTGAAAAACTCGCAGGCTGCTCAAAAAGGCCCAGATGCGAGGCGGCGCCCGACGGCCGCACGCGAGGCGTACTCCGCTTGGCGAGCCGAGCCGGAGGCGAGGTGAGCGCATCCGGAGATCCGGGCGAGCGTGAGCGAGCCACGTTGAGCGTGCGGCCGAGGGCGCCAACGAAGCAGCTGGGCCTTTTTCAGCGGCCTGCTAGCCCTTCTCGATGATGTAGAGGTGCTGGAGCATGTCCACGTAGATGTTGCCGTCCACGACGAACTCGCCCGCCTTGTTCTTCTCGAGGCCCCCGACCCACGGCTTCTTCGCGGCGTAGCGCACCACCCAGGCCACGGCGACGTAGCCGACGTCGGACTGCATGAGCTCCTCGGCCTTCTTGTAGTGCTCGAGCCGTTTCTTCGGGTCGCGGGTGTCGCGCCCGGCCTCGAGCTCCTTGTCGAAGGCGTCGTTGACCCACGCCTGTCGCTTCCCGGTGGTCTTCTTGCCGTAGAAGGTGTCGAAGTACTCGTTGTGTGGGTCCGGATAGTCCATGAACCATCGGATCCAGACGAACTGGAGATCCTGCTTCCAGAGGCGCTCGCGGAACACCCGCGGCTCGAGCACCTCGAGCTCGGTCTTCATGGTGAGGCTGTCGAGGAGGACGGCCTGGATGGCCTCTGCCAGCGGCTTGGACCCGAGCCCCTCGTCACGCATGCTGAGCGTGATCTTCGGCCAGTTCTTGCCCCCCTCGAAGGGCGTGCCCTTGAGCATGTCCAGCGCCGCCTTCTTGTCGTACTTCTGGATGGCCTTGATCTTCGGGTCGTCCACGGCTCCGGGGAAGCCGGGCGGGATCATCGAGTGCGCCGGGATGGCGAGCCCCTGGCTCACCTTCACCACGTTCTCCCGATCGATGGCATGGGCCACCGCCTTCCGGACCTTGAGGTTGTCGAAGGGCGCCTTGGTTACCTGCGGGAGGAGGTACCAGGTGCCCGGGAACGGATAGCGGAACACGTCCCTGGACGACCGGGGATCGCCCTGGAGCTTCTTGAGATCGCCGGCCTGGAGCGCCGTCATGTCCAGCTCGTTGTTCTCGTAGGGCAAAGAGCCCGAGGCCACCGGGATGATGGGGATGACCACTTTCGCGAGGTGGACGTTCTTGGCGTCGTAGTAGTGGGGGTTCTTCTTGAGGACGATCTGCTTGTTGTGCTCCCACGCCTCCAGCGTGAAGGGACCGTTGGTGACGATGTTGGCGGCCTCCGTCCACTTGTCCCCGTGCTTCTCCACGGCGCCGCGGTGGGAGGGCAAGGCAGCCAGATACGCCGCCAGGACCGGGAAGTAGCCGCGCGGCCCCTCCAGCGTCACCTCCAGCGTCCAGTCGTCCTTCGCTTTCACGCCGACCTGGCTCGCATCCGTGACCTGCTTCTTGTTGAAGGCCTCGCCGTTCTTGATGTCGTACAGGAACGAGGCGTAGGGGGCCGCCGTGGCGGGGTCCAGCTGGCGCTTGAACGACCACTCGAAGTCGCGCGCGGTGACCGGGGAGTTGTCGGACCAGCGCGAGTCCTTCCGGATGCTGAAGGTCCACACCGAGCCGTCCTTGTTGCTCTGCACCTTGCTGGCCATCCACGGCACGGACACGAAGTCCGCGTCGAAGACCATCAGGCCGGCCCACAGCGCCGGCACCCCGGAGCAGTACAGGTCCTTGTTGAAATCGTGGCTGGCCGGATCGTTCTGGTACCACCCGCCGCCGCCGAACCGGAAGGTCTGGTCCTTGGAGAGCTTGTCACCGGCAGCGGGCTTGCTCGGCTTGGCGGCCCGGGCCTCGGTGGCAAAGCCGAGGCCGCCGAAGGCCGCCATGGCGCCCACGACCTTGAAGAAGTCGCGGCGGCCGAGCCCGATGGCCAGAAGTCGCGTCTGGAACAGCGCCAGCTGCTCGTCAGGAATGCGCATGATGGAGTCTCCTTCTTACTGGTTATTGCATCTTGGGGTCGAGCGCGTCGCGGACCCCGTCGCCGAAGAACGTGAACGAGAGCATGGTGACGGCGATGGCGATGGACGGGAACACACAGAGGTGCCAGTAGGAGCGGAGGAACTGCTGGTTCTCTCCGACCATCTGCCCCCACGAGGGCGTCGGGGGATTGATGCCCACGCCGATGAAGGACAGCGCCGCCTCGGTGAAGATCGCCTCCGGGACGCCGAAGGTGATGGAGACCACGATGGGCGTCAGCGCGCTCGGCAGCACGTGCCGCGTCATCACGCGCCAGAACCTCGCGCCCAGCGCGCGGGCCCCTTCCACGAACTCCTTCTCCTTGATGGAGAGCACCTGGGCCCGGGTCTGACGGGCGATTCCCACCCACCCCGTGAGCCCCAGCGCGATGAAGATGTTCATGAGCCCGGCCCCCAGCATGGACATGACCAGGATGACGAAGAGCAGGCGCGGGAACGCGTACATCACGTCGACGAAGCGGGTGAGCAAGAGGTCCGTCCGGCCCCCGATGTAGCCGGAGATGGCGCCGATGGGCACGCCGATGAGCACCACGATCACCTGCGCGCCGAGCCCCACCAGCATCGACACCCGCGCGCCGTAGATCATGCGCGAGAGCACGTCGCGCCCCAGCTGATCGGTGCCAAGCGGGAAATCGCGGGACGGGAACTCGTAGAGCCGGTCGAAGTTGGGCTTGGTGTAGGAGTGTGGGGCGATCGCCTCCGCGAAGATGGCGAGAAGGCAGAGGAGGATGACGGTCAGCCCGCCGGCGAGCGCCAGCCTGTTCCGGAGGAGGCGGCGCCACGCGTCCCGCCAGAGGCTCGATCCGCGCGTCCGCCCGGCCCGCCAGGCCAGCGTTCCCGCGGGGGCGGGGCTGTGGGACGCCGCCACGCTGGTGTCGGAGGCAGGAGCCGAGATCG
>MGBT01000109.1:29233-29367 GCA_001788395.1 Candidatus Rokubacteria bacterium GWA2_70_23 | reverse complement strand
CCCCGCCGCTCCAGGGTCGCGCCCCCCATCGGGGTGCGGGCCGCCGGGCGTGGAGCCCCTTCCGAGTCCGCCGCGGGGAGGCGTTCCGCGTTCGAGCGCGGGCTTCGCCCGCGCAACCGGCGGGGGGAGGCATC
>MGBT01000109.1:28241-29208 GCA_001788395.1 Candidatus Rokubacteria bacterium GWA2_70_23 | reverse complement strand
AACTAATATCGGATGCGGGGGTCGAGAGCGCCATAGAGGAGGTCCACCACCAGGTTCATGAGGGCGAGGAAGGCGCCGTAGATCAGCACGACGGCCATGATCATCGGGTAGTCACGGCCCGTCATGGACAGCACGAAGAAACGTCCCATCCCCGGCACCCGGAAGATGGACTCGACGAAGAAGGAGCCGGTTCCCACCGCAGCGAACATCGGGCCCAGCAGCGTCACCACCGGGATCAGCGCGTTCTTCAGGACATGCCGCAGGATCACGGGGCGCTCGGCCAGACCCTTGGCCCGCGCGGTGCGCACGTAGTCGGAGCGGATCACCTCGATCATGCTCGACCGGGTGAAGCGCGCGATGATGCCCATGGGCGCCAGCGCCAGCGTGATCGTCGGGAGCACCCACTCGCGCGGTGAGCCCCACCCGCCGGTGGGGAAGATCGGGATGACGAACGAGAAGAGCACGATGAAGAAGACCCCCAGCACGAAGTTGGGAATGCTGACGCCGACCGCGGCCACGCTCACCGAGACGTAGTCCCACGAGTGGTTCTGGTACACGGCGGCCAGCACGCCCAGCGTCACGCCTCCCACGACCGCGATGCCGAGCGCCATGCTCCCGAGGAGGAGCGACACGGGGAAGGTCTCGACCATGATCTCGGCGACGGTGCGGGTCTTGTAGATGAAGGACTGGCCGAAGTCGCCCTGCACCGCCTTGGCGAGGAAGATGCCGAACTGCGCGTACAGCGGACGGTCGAGCCCGTAGGCCTCGGCCAGGTTCTTCTGCGCCTCCGGGGAGAGCGGGTTCGCTCCCTCGGCGACAGGGTCCAGCGGGCTTCCCGGCGTGGCGTGCATCACCAGGAAGGTGACGACGGCCATGGCGAGGAGAGTCGGAATCAACCACAGGAGGCGATACAGGATGTAGCGGAACACCAACCCTCCCTCTCGGACCCACCGGCTGCGTGGGTGCC
>MGBT01000109.1:18545-28181 GCA_001788395.1 Candidatus Rokubacteria bacterium GWA2_70_23 | reverse complement strand
ATCCTTTCCGTCGCATGACCACCGTCGCCCTCCCCCTCCTGCCGGAGCGCCGCACGCTCCAGGTCGCCCACGGCGCCACCATCCTCGCCTCCGCGCAGGCGGCGGGAGTGGACATCACGGCCACCTGCGGCGGGCGGGGGCGCTGCACCTCGTGCCGCGTCAAGTTCGTCTCGGGCGCGGTCCCGCCGCCCACGGTGATGGATGAGCTCCAGCTGGGCGACGCCCTCGTCCGCGAGGGCTACCGCCTCTCGTGCCAGTGCCGCGTGGTGGAGCCGGTCGACGTCCTGGTGGCTCCCCCGCTGGACGAGCGCAGCTTCCAGATCCTCGGCGCCCGAGTCCCCCCCGAAGAGCTGGCGCGCATCGAGATCGACTCGGGCATTCGCAAGGAGGTCGTGACGATCGATCTCCCCAAGGAAGAGCATCGCCAGACCTCGGATCTCGAGGCGCTGCTCGCGCTGGTGGGGCGCACGACGGAGGACGTCTCTCCCGAGGTCCTCAAGACGCTCCCCCACGCGCTCCGCGACCACCATGGCGAGATCACGGTCACCACCTTCGGCTCGCGACTCCTCGCCGTCGAGCCCGGGGATACCTCGCTCCTCAAGTTCGGCCTCGCCGTGGACATCGGCACCACGAGCGTGGTCACGACGCTCATGGAGCTGGAGTCGGGCGAGCAGCTCGCCGCGGTGTCGAGCCTCAACCCCCAGGCGGTGTTCGGCGCCGACCTGATGTCCCGCATCGCCTTCGCGCAGTTCAACCCGGGCAATCTCCGCAAGCTCCAGACGCGGATCATCGGACTCCTGAACCAGCACATCGAGCAGATCGTGCGGGACTCGGGGGTCCTCGCGAAGTGGATCTACAAGGTCGTCATCGTCGGCAACACGTGCATGCACCACATCCTGCTCGGCATCGACCCGTCCCATGTAGGGCTGGCGCCCTACGCCCCGGTCATGCGCCACCCGCTGGTCCTCCCCGCGCGCGAGCTCTTCCTCAAGGTGAACCCGGAGGCGCGCGTCTGCCTGCTTCCCATCGTGGCGGGCTTCGTGGGCGCCGACGCGGTGGGGGTGGCGCTGGCCACGCGCATCGCCGAGACGCCCGATCTGCGCATCGCCGTGGACATCGGGACGAACGGAGAGGTGCTGCTCGGCTCGCGCGACCGGCTCTGGGCCTGCTCGGCCCCGGCAGGTCCCGCCCTCGAGGGAGCGCAGCTCCGCCACGGGATGCGCGGGGCGCTCGGCGCCATCGACCGCGTGTGGCTCGAGGACGGTGACCTGCGCGTCCAGACCATCGGCGATGCCCCCGCCCAAGGGATCTGCGGCTCTGGGGTCATCGACGCGATCGCGGTCCTCCTCGACACCGGCGCTATCGACTGGATGGGGCTCATCGCCGTGGAGGAGCGCGACCGGCTGCCCGCGCCCCTGCGCGAGCGGATCGGCGTGCGCGGCGAGGAGCGGGTGGTGATCCTGGTCCGTCCCAGCGAAGGGGACGCCCCCCGCGAGATCCTCCTCACCCAGGACGACATCCGGCAGGTCCAGCTCTGCAAGGGCGCCATCGCCTCGGGGGCCGCCATGCTGCAGCGCATCGCCGGCGTCGCCCCGGAGCAGGTGAGCGAGCTGATGCTGGCCGGCGGCTTCGGCAATTACCTCTCCATCCGGAGCGCCCTGCGCATCGGGCTCATCCCCCCCCTGCCCGCGAGCCGGATCCGCTACGTGGGCAACGCGGCGGCGCTCGGCGCGCAGCTCGCGCTCATGTCCGAGGCCGAGCGCGCGCGCGCCGACAGGATCGCGCGGCGCATCGATCACGTCTCGCTGGCGGCGCACCCCGACTTCCAGGACGTGTTCGTGGACTGCCTGAACTTCCCGCGGGCATGACGACGCCCCGTCTCGAGCTGCCCGGGAGCCTCGCGCGCGTCGCCGCCGGACCGCGCACCCTCGAGATCGACGCGCGCTGGCTCATGGCCTATTCCGCAGGGCTCGGCGAGACGGCGCCCGAGTACTTCGACACGCTCCGTCCCGACGGCATCCTCGCCCACCCGATGTTCCCCGTCTGCTACGAGTGGCAGCTGGCGCTGGACCTGCGCGCCGCGTCCGCGCTGCGGGACGAGATCGCCGTGCGCGGCGTCCATGCGACCCACGACCTGCGGATCCATCGCCCGGTCCGCGTGGGCGATCGGCTCGCCACGCGGGCCCGCGTCACCCGCGTGGAGCAGCGGCGCCCCGGCGCCTACGTGGTCGCCCGCCACGAGACGGTGGACGCCGCGGGCGAGCCCGTCACCACGACGGACTATGGCTCGCTGTACCTCGGCGTGGCGTGCCCGACCGACAGCTCGCCAACTCCCCTCCCCCTCTCCCCTGACGGGAGAGAGCAGGGTGAGGGGCTCCCGAGAGGCGAGGGGACTGAGCCCGCGCCGATCTGGTCGGCCGTGTTGCCCGTCGCCGCCACGCTCGCCCACGTGTATACCGAGTGCGCGCGCATCTGGAACCCGATCCACACCGACCGCGCCGTGGCCAGGGCCGCCGGGCTCCCGGCCATTATCCTCCACGGCACGGCGACGCTCGCCCTCGCGGTCTCACAGGTGCTGCGCCGCGAGCCGCGGGGACCGGTGGCGCCGGTGCGCCGCGTCGTCTGCCGTTTCGGCGCCATGGTCGAGATGCCCTCCGTGATCACCGTGGAGGGGCTCGGAGCCACCGAGACCGCCGAGGGCCGGTGGGTCGCCTTCCGCGTCCTCACCGCGGAGGGCCGCGCGGCGGTCCGCGACGGCCGCGTGTTGGTGGACGACTGACGAGGCGGGATGAGGCCCGTCATGGACAGAGTGCTCGTGGCGGTACTGGCGCTCCTCCTTGCCGGCTGCGCCTCGGCGAGCAAGCCCCTGGCCCAGGCCGCCCTCAACGGCGACACCGCCACGGTCCAGGCCCTCCTCGCCCAGGGAGCGCGCGTCAACGGGCGCGGGCCGGCGGGCATCACCCCCCTGATGCTCGCCTCGCAGCGCGGCCACACGGAGACGGTCGGCGCGCTCCTCGAGGCCAAGGCCGACGTGAATGCCAGCCGCGGCAAGCCGGAGGACGGCCGCACCGCGCTCATCGACGCCGCCTGGGGCGGCCACACCGAGATCGTGAGGCTCTTGCTCTCCCGGGGCGCGGACGCGAACGCGCGAGCCGAGAGCGGCGCGACCGCCCTCACGGGCGCCGCCCTCCAGGGCTTTGCCGTCATCGTGGACCTCCTGCTCGCGAAAGGCGCCGACCCGAACCTGAAGGCGGCCGACGGCCGCACCCCGCTCATGGAAGCGGCAAAGGAAGGACACACGGCGGTGGTGGAAGCGCTGCTCAGGACGGGCGCCGAGGTGAATGCGACCAATGCGGCTGGGGTGACGGCCCTGATGCTCGCCGCCTTCGGCGGTCACGCCGACGCGGTCACTCGGCTGCTGGCCAGCGGCGCCGACGTCAACGTGCGCTCGCGGGCCGGCGCCACCGCGCTCAAGGCCGCCACCGCCAAGGGGCACACCGGCGTGGCGGAGCTGCTGCGTTTCGTCGGCGCGAACGAATGACGTGGTGACGGCGGCAGGGAACCGGCGGGGGGCCGGCCTCCCCCTTACTTCGCGACGTTGAAGCGGAAGTGGCACACCTCGCCGTCGCGGACCACGTACTCCTTCCCCTCCAGCTTGAACTGGCCCCGCTCACGCACGAGCGCCATGGAGCCCTCCGCCGCGAGCAGCTCGTCGTAGCCCACCACCTCGGCACGGATGAACCCGCGGGCGATATCCGAGTGGATGGCCCCGGCGGCCTCCTGCGCCCGAGTCCCGCGCGGCACTGACCACGCGCGCACCTCATCCTCCCCCACGGTGAAGAAGGAGATGAGCCCGAGCAGCGTGTAGCAGTCGGTGAGGACGCGCTTGATGGCGGGCTCGGCGAGGCCCAGATCGGCCAGGAAGGCGGCCTGCTCGTCACCGGCGAGCTGAGCCACCTCGGCCTCGATCACGGCCGAGACCCAGCCGAGGCGCGTCGCAGGGCGGCCGGCGAGATCGGCCAGGCCGAAGCTCTCGACGAGCGACGCGGCGCGGCCGATCTCCTTCTCGGCGAGGTTGAGGCAGTGGAGGATCGGCTTCTGCGAGAGGAAGGTGAAGCCGCGGATCGCCTTGGCCTCGTCCTCGGGCAGGTCCATGGCGCGGATCGGCGTCTCGGCCTCCAGCGCAGGCTTGAGCCGCAGGAGGATCGCCTGCTCCTTGACGTCGGCGTCCGTCCGCTTCTTCTTGATCGAGGCCTCGAGCCGCTGGAGCCGTCGCTCGATCACCTCGAGGTCAGCCAGGATCAGCTCCGTCTCCAGGTCCACGATGTCCAAGCGGGGCGACGGGGCCGCGCCCGTCGCGTCGGGGAAGGCACGCACCACGTGGAGCAGGGCGTCCGCGTTCCTGAACTCCTTGGCGTCGAGCCCCTGACGCTCCCCCTTGGTGATGCCGGCGAGGTCCACCACCTCGAATGTCGCGGAGGTGGTCTTCTTCGGCTTGAAGAGCGCGGAGAGCCGGTCCACGCGCTCATCGGGCACGCGAGCCACGCCCATGTGCAGCTCCCCGCGCGAGGCGCCGAACGTGGACGTCGCCACGCTCTGCCCCGTGAGGAGATTGAACAGCGACGTCTTGCCGCTCCTGGACAGCCCCACCAGCCCGATCTTCATGAGAGCCCCATGCTACCATGGCTGCCGTCATGGCCGTGACGCCGACGAGCCTCTAGCCGCGCTCCCGTGGCCCATCTCCGATCGCTCGACCTCAAGGGGGCCCTCACCGCGCTTGTCCTGGCGGCGCTCTGGGGCGGGAACCCGGTGGCCGTGAAGATCGGCCTGCTGGGAGCGCCGCCGCTCAGGCTGGCGTGGATGCGCTTCGTCCTCGGCGGCCTCACCATCCTCGCCTATGCGTGGTACACCCGCCGCCAGGGCGTGCTGACCGTGAAGCGCGGCGAGTGGGGAGTGATCTGGTCGCTGGGACTCCTCTTCACCGTGCAGGTCGGCCTGATGAACATCGGAATCAATCTCACGACGGCCGCTCACGGCTCTGTCCTCATCAACTCCTACGCCATCCACACGGTGGTGCTCGCCCACTTCTTCATCCCCGGCGACCGCATGACGCGGGCGAAGCTGGGTGGTGTCGCCATGGCCTACGGCGGGGTCGTGCTCCTGTTCGCGCGCGACTTCTCCTTCCAGAGCGGCACGCTCCTCGGCGACCTCGTGGTCGCGGCGAGCGCGCTCCTGCTGGGCGAGCGCACGGTCTACATGGCGCGCGCGGTGCAGCGGCTGGACCCGGTCAAGCTCCTCCTGGGCCAGTCGGCCATCGGGAGCGCCTGCTTCTTCCTGGCGAGCCTCTGGTGGGAGGCGGCCATCCCCACGCACTACACGCTGTCGCTGGCCACCTCGCTCTTCTATCAGGGCGTGATCGTGGCGGGGTTCAACTTCGTGGTGAACGCCTGGCTGCTCCAGCTCTACCGCCCCAGCGCGCTGGCGGCCTGCGCGCTCACCTCGCCGATCTGGGGCGTGCTGCTCTCCGCCGCGATCGCCGGCGATCCCCTCACCCCCACCCTCGTCCTCTCGTCACTGATGGTGGCGGCAGGGATCGGCATCGCCACGTGGAAGTGATCGCGCGGAGCCCCGCGGTTCGCCGCGACCGTCTCGCCCGCGGCCCACATGCCGCCAGGCCCGGGCCTTGACCGCCCGCCTGACCCCGCGGTAGCGTCAGGCCATGCCGACCCAGCCATCGAAGCGGCTCGAGGTGGTGCCGAACCCGCACCCGGACCGCGACTACGAGGTGGCGCTCGAGATCCCCGAGTTCACCTGCCTCTGTCCGAGAACCGGCCAGCCCGACTTCGCCACGATCCGGATCCGCTACGTCCCCGATCGGCACCTGCTGGAGCTCAAGTCCATCAAGCTCTATATCTGGTCGTACCGGAACGAGGGCGCCTTCCACGAGGACGTGACCAACCGCATCCTGAACGACTTCGTGGCCGTGGCCGCGCCGCGCTGGATCGAGGTGGTCGGGGACTTCAGCGTGCGCGGCGGGATCAAGACCGTGGTGCGCGCCACCCACGGCACGCGTCCGGAGATCTAGCGCCCGCCCACCTTCATCAGGGGAAGCGCGCCTTCCATCTCCCCCTTCATCAAGCGATGGTCTTTTTTCCCGTGCCTCCACGCGATGGGGTGGGGCCCCCGGCTGTCAACCGATGCGCGGGCGCGGCACCCTCAGGCGGCGAGGGAGAGGAGCGGCACGCCGCCGAGCCCGGCCGTCAGCGCGACTGCGGCCAGGGCCCCGCCCTTCATGAAGGATCGCCGGTTGCACTCGTGCATGGCCCTCACCTCCTCTGGAACTCGGGCGAGCCCAGCACCAGGGCGGCGAGCCTCTCCACGTCCGTGTGTCCGGGCCCGCGATCATCGGCCGTGCTCCGCGTGATCTCCGGGCTGTCGAGCTGGGCCGCGAGCACCGCGCGCGTCTCAGGGCTGACCTGCCGCTGGAGAATCACCGCGAGGAGGCGGTTCAGCACCTCCTCGGGCCGACGCCGATCCACCCCCACCAGCGCCTTGCCCAGTTCCACCCGCGTCGCCGGGAAGCGGTTGTGAGCGAGCCCGAGGGCGAAGTTCATACGCCCGAGGAGGGCCCCCGTGTTCACCCAGGCCTCGGCGACATCGGGATGCCCCGTGGGCGGCTGCGCCTCGTAGAGCGGCTCCCCCAGGCTCGCCGCCTGGCGCGACAGCGGGAAGCCGCCACCGAGCAACGCGGCTCCGCCGGCAGCGCCTCCAGAGTCCCGCCCGGGAGAAAAGACCTGGCCATCGAGGGCCCGGACGGCGCTCGCCGGCTTCGGCAACTCCGATGTCTCCATCGGGCCGGCCGGGGAGCCGTCGTCACTTCGTCCGCGGTTCGAGAGGGGCGGGGCGACGCCGATGACTCCAGGACATCCCTCAAAGCTTCTGGCCCTTCGCCGTCTGCGCGCGAAGCAAGAAGGTCTTCGGATATTTCCCTTCGCCACAGACCTTGAACGAACCGAAGTCCTTCCACCAGAGGCCGTCCGGAGCCTCCGGTTCAGACTCTCGCCACAGCTTCAGTTGATAGAGGTCCTCGACGGTGATCTTTCGCTCGCGGAGGCGATCGAAGAGGTGGTCGCGGAGGGCGGGAGGGAGGTCGGTCCACTGGATCTTCGGCATCACTCGCCGAAGGTCATGCGCGCCAGCTCTTCCTTGAGTCGTTTCTCCTCCTCCGGATTGGACGAGCGCACCAGCCGATCGGCCAGATCGAAGAACCGTTTCTTCTCCTGTTCCTGGCCCTCCAGACCAGCCTCGATCAGGTCGACAACGACGCGGTTCGCACTGGTCTTCTTCGTTCTTGCCAGTGCCTTCACGCGGCGGGCCACGCGCGGCGGGAGGCTTATGCTCTGGCGAATGGGTTTCTCCGGCTTTGGCATGGCCTCAGGATACACCATCTTGCATCAGAATGCACCAAACCGAGGCTCGGAGGTCTCACCTTCTCCTCGCGGGCCGAAGGCGCCCGACGCCAGCTCGCGCCGCCACGGCACGGCACACGCGCGGCTCGACCGGCCGTACACGGACCTCCTCGACCAGCCGATGCTGGCAGCCGATGCTGGAGTTGCTGGCCTACCTGCGGGCCAACGGCTTCAAGACCTACGGCGTCTCCGGCGGCGGAATCGAGTTCATTCGCCCGTTGACCGAGAGCGTAGCCAGCACAAACGGTGTCGGGCGCGACCCAGGCCGCGGGACCGTAGCCATCATTAACGGAGTCCCCGGGGTCGGGCCCGCGGCCCGAGGGTGGCCGAGCCGGGCGTGGGCGTGGACCTGACAGAAGATCCGCACTCGGACGTGGCGGCGCGTGCGGACCCGGCCCCCCCACGGGTCGCTCCCAATGCTCCCACCGATGCCACAGCACACACAAACTCCTCCACGCGAGCCGAGAGAGCCCGCCCGACTGACCGCAAGGCTAGCCAAGGACAACGGCCCCGTCAAGGGGCAGACGGACCAGGGCAGGGCCCCGTAGCCGGAGCCCTCACCCCCCACCAGCCGCTCCGTGATATCATCCCCGCCGTCATGCGCGTCCTCGTCATGGGCGGCACGGAGTTCATCAGCCTCCACCTCGTCCGCGCGCTCCTCGCCCGCGGCCACGAGGTCGCCGTGCTCAACCGCGGCCGCCGCGGCGAGCGGCTGCCCGCGGGCGTCAGGACCCTCGTCGCCGACCGGAAGGACCACGCGGCGCTGCGTGCCGCGCTCCGGGAGGACACCTTCGACGGCGTGGTGGACGTCACCTACGCGCCAACCCTGGGCGAGGACGTGGAGGCGCTGGTGGACGCGCTGCGCGGCCGGCCACACGTCCTCTTCGTCTCCACCGCGCGCGTCTACGACCACACCCTCCCCATCCCCTACTCGGAGGAGACGCCCCGAGGGCTCTACTGGGGCGAGTATGCGCGCCACAAGATCGCGGGCGAGGACGCGCTCCTGGAGCGCCACCGTCGCGACGGACTCCCCGTGACCATCGTCCGCCCCACCCACGTGCTCGGCCCGCTCAACACGCGCCACAACGAGACGTTCTTCATGGACCGCATCCACCGCGGCCGTCCGGTGCTCGTCCCGGGGCACGGGGGCTGGCTCAGACAGTTCGGCCACGTCGAGGACCTGGCAGACGCCCTGGCGGCCATGCTCGGTGACCCGCGCGCTCACGGCCAGGCCTACAACGTCATGGGCGAGGAGACCATCACGCAGGTGGGCTTCGTGGAACTCATCGCGGAGGTGATGGGCCGCCCCGTGACCTTCCGGCACTTCGACCCGGCGCTCCTCACGGGATGGGACACGCCGGGCCCGGTCTTCGGTCAGAACCTTGTCTACGACTGCCACGCCGTCCACGCCACGAGCAAGGTGAGACTCGACCTCGGCATTCGCCCGCGTCACACGCTCCACTCCGGGCTCGCCCGGACCTGGGAGTGGTATCGCGCGGAGGGTCTCGCCACCCGCCTCGTGGACTTCGCATTCGAGGACCAGCTCCTCGCCACGCTCGGCGCGTGACGGCGCCCACGATCCTCGTCTATCACCCGGAGGAGGCCCGCGACTATGCGCGCCTCATCCGGCTCCCTCGCCGCGGGGCGACGGTCGTCGCCTGCGCCACTCCCGCGGAGGCGGATGCCGTGATCGCCGAGGCCGAGATCCTGTATGGCTGGGGGGTCCCGGCGGCGCTCCTGGCCCGGGCCGCCCGGCTCCGCTGGATCCAGTGCATGGGGGCGGGCGTCGAGCGATTCCTTGTTCCCGAGGTCCCCGCCGGCGTGACCATCACGCGAGCCGCCGGCATCTTCGGGCCCTGGATGGCGGAATACGTTCTCGGCTGGAGCCTCTGGGTCACCCAGCGGATGGAGACCTTCCGTCAGCGTCAGCGTGAGCGCCGCTGGGTGGGCGAGCACCCGGCCCGGCTCCACGGCGCCACGATCTGCATCATCGGGCTCGGCGATATCGGGCGCGCCATCGCCCGCTCGGCGCGGAGCTTCGCCATGACGGTGGTGGGCGTGAGCCGCAGCGGCAGGCGGGTGCGCGAGGCGAGCGCCGTCTACCGGACGAGCGCGATGCGCCGGGCGCTGGCAAGGGCCGACTTCGTGGTGGTGACCCTCCCGCTGA